>JAVLBT010000081.1:0-12934 GCA_031580945.1 Gracilimonas sp. | reverse complement strand
ATCTCATCACTTACAAAACTTTCCCGTGTTATAGGGCTTGAATATTTGGCCATCTCTTCTGTTCGTCGCTGGGCATCAGCTATTTTACGAGCTTCTTCTAACCTGCGTTTTCGTTCTGCCTCGGCTTCAATAACAGATTCTTCTTCGCTTATCCAACGGTTCAACACATTTTCAAGGTTTTCTTTTTCTTCCCGTGTTTTCCGAAGCTCACTAAGCCATGTACTTCGTTCTTCTTTAATTTGTTCTACTGTTCGCTCCTGTTGCTGTCGCTGTTCCCCAAGTTCTTCTTTTTCTTCACGAATCTCTTCAATGACCATTCGGTTTTTTTCATAGCTATCTTCAAGATCACTTTTTACATCATCCAGTTCTTCCTTGCTTTCCCGGATCACATCCGCTTGCTTTGCTCTTTGCTCCTCAAAGCGTTTCAGGTAGTTGGCTCTTACTATCATCTGATTGATGGAATTAGAAGTAAGCAAGAGTTCTAAATTTCCAGTCCTGCCGTTTTTATAAGCATACAATACGATCTGCTTATAGTTCTCAATTAAGTGTTCGAGTTCTGCTTCACGTAGTTCAATTTCTTTTTCCGTTAGTTGAATCTCTGCATCAATCTGCTTTTGCTCTTGCTGTAGATTTTGGATCTTATCATCCTGAAGTGCAATCAGATTATTCAGTGACTGAAACTGCTCAAATGACTTATCATATCGTTCTTCTGCCTGATTTATTCGCTGTTGATAATTTCTGATTCGAGCTTCTAAGACATTTATTTCCGCCCTTGTATTCTCTTGCCGCTGCAGCAATGCCTGCCTTTTTTCTTCATAGGTTTGTGCTTGTGCCCAAACATCAGTGCCTGTGAGCAAGCATATTCCAAAAACCACTAAACACTTGATCAGATCGCCTTTCTTCATAGTCGTTGAATGTGAATGTTTTCCGGGATGGTGATTTTTAGGTTCAAGTTATCGGGATTTACATCGAGACTTCGAATCAAAAATACCACTCTTGATTTTCCATCTGTGCTAAATATCGTGATCTTTCGGGGCAATATGAATCCTTCCAGCTCACCGTAACTTTCATATTTTATCTGTGAGTATGAAGCATCACTGCCTTTATACTGGTCAACGCGTTGTACCGTTAGTGCGTCTTTATCAAGATATACATGAGTTTCATCTTTTAAACGCAGTAGTATACTATTATTACTCTCAAATACACCCTCTATTTCACTGGGCTCAACTTTATAGTTCAATAAATCTAAAATATTAATAGAAGCCAACTCATTCAGGCTCGTTAGTCGTCCATCATTTATGGATATTTTTTGAGCAACCTTGTCGACCCGGTTGTAGATCAGTATTGAATCTGACTCTACCAACATTTGTCCACCTTCAATGCCAATTCTATTTTGGATGGTTAACAGGCTCAAAGTTTTGTTTGCTTCAAAATCAATAGTAACTCTATCGCTGTTGCCCGGTTCGCTAACGAGTGCCCGCCCTTTTCCTTTAACACTGTTCAGGGTTTTTTCATAGTTGTTCATGCTGCCAGCAACCTCTGCTTTAGCGAGTTCACTTCGGTTAAATTCACCCTCTGTGATTGGCCTCGAAGTGCTGCAGGCAGCTATAAATAAAGCGAATAAAATCGTACTAACAAGGTAAAATCGTGTTCTAAGAATCACTTTGAGTCATTTATTTTTTCTTGCAAGTACGTACGGGTAGAATCTTTTTTTAAGGCTTTTTTCCACCAGGCCTTAGCCTCATCCAGATTGCCAAGGGCTTCATAAACATCACCAAGATGTTCTAAAACTTCCGCACTTGCCTCACCAGTTTCAATCGATGCTTTAATAAAGCGTTGTGCCTTTTCATACTCTCCCTTTTTGAAAAATATCCATCCCATTGTATCAAGGTATGCGGCATTCTCAGGTGCGGCGTCCATGGCTTTGATCGCCAATTCTTCTGCCCGGTCTAAATTTACCTCGCGCACTGATAGGTTATAAGCGTAATTATTCATGGCATTATCGTTGTCAGGGTCGTAGCGCAGGGCTAATTCATAAGCTTCATCTGACTCTTTATGCTGTTCAAGATTCGCCCTAACATCACCCAGTGTGCCATATATAATAGATTTAAAAGGCCTGCGCGCCGGTGCTCTGGATGCGTTTTCCAACCATCTTTCAGCTTCCGTATTTTCATCCATTAGCATATGCGCACTACCAACAAAAAACTGTATATAAGCATCTTCAGGAACTTGCTCATTTGCTTTTCTCCCAACTTCAGTAGCCTCTTCATATCGCTGTGAACTCATCAATAGCTGAAGTCGCTGCCGCCACGCAATCTCATCCTGAGGAAGTAATTCATTCGCTTTCTCAAGTTTAGAAAGTGCTTTTTCAGTTTTACCTGATTGCGCATAAAACTCTCCTGCAAGGGTAAAAGCGGGGCCAAAATCTGCTTCAGTAACCGTCAGTGAGTCCATAACCCGTTCAGTTTGCCTTGTTAGGTCTGGATTATTTCCTGCATCTCTTGTCTTACTATACATAAAGCGGGCAATATTCATTTTTGCCTCAGCATCAATTAAAGGATCTGAGATAAACAAACTCAGCCTGCTACCTGCACTGTCCCACTTCTGCTCATCCAGATAAATACCCGCAAGTTTAATTAGAGCTTCAGGTTCTCGCGGATTTCTTTCCAGTGCTTCTTGAAGTACACTTTTGGCGTTTCCGTACTGTTTGTCACGGGCATAATACGAACCCAACAAATTCAACATTTCAAGATTATCGGGATCAATTTCTCTCAATTTCTCCAGCTGGGCAATCGCAGAATCAGGCAACATCATGGACTCAAAATTTCGAAATTTAAGCATTAAAATTTGAGGATCATTTCCTCTTTGCTTTAAAATATCATCCATCACCTGGTTTGATTTAACAAACTCGCCATAACTTCGATAGGTATCAGCTAACATGGCTTTTACATCCACATCATTGGGATGGTATTCCAGCAGCATATTTAATTCCTCGAGTGTTGCATTATTGCGCCCGGCACTTCTGTATATCTCTGCCAACTGAAGTCGGAACCACTTATTTTTTGGGTCAGCCTCAACAGCCTGTTTTCCGTACAATGCTGCGTTGGGCAGATCATCCATCTTAAAGTATGCATCTGCCAATGCATAATTCACCCCGGGTGCATCGGGCAGGTCACGTCGTGCCTGTAACAACAATTCACGGGCCCTTTGAAATTCTTCGTTTTCAAAAGCTTCCAGTCCCTGTATATAAGCAGCTTTTGCAGAGATTTCTGAATCAGATTGGACCTGTGCCACAATTTCACTGCCCATTATTAATAAAACAAGTATAGTTAAAAGGTATCTCATGGTTTTTTCCTGAACGCAAAGTATAACAGGATAGTGCGTTATTTGCTTATTCTGAAACGACTTTTTTTGATAATATATGGCATAAAAAAATCCGCTCGTCTTTAAACGGCGGATTTTGAAGCTTCACACACAAAGAACATATAAACCAAAAGCTGTTATTTCACTTATCTTATTGGTGTTATATATACCTTTATGATGTATTAATAAATAGAAGAACTGCAGCGTCTCTTTTGATGAATAGGTATAATGATTGCAATTCTTCTTTCAATACAAAATGAAAATTCAGGCTTATTTCGTTCCGCAAAATAAATGTCAAATAAAATTTGTTTTAAAGTTTAAGCTTTAGTTACTTTTAGGCGATGAAATTTAAAAGCACAAATAGAATCAACGTTACTCCACTCCGGCGGCCTCCGCGACGGCGGTAGTCTATATTTTATTGCTGTGTAAAAGCAGCGCTCATCTCATTACCGCAAGATTCTAATTTCACTCAACTTCATTTCAGAAGTTTTGTACTTAACTCACTCTATCAGTCTTTTAAATTATGTCCGCTCAAGTTTTTATTGCTTCCGTCCAGCATACCTTTTATGCAGAAGATATCTGCGATTTGATTGAATCAGCCGCTCACAAACGTGGTACAGGTATCGCAAAGCGTGATCCCGAATACATCAAAAAGAAAATGAGAAATGGCAATGCAGTCATTGCATTAGATGGGGATGTATTAGCTGGCTTCTGTTATATCGAGATCTGGGAAAACAAAAAGTATGTAGCGAATTCAGGTCTGATCGTGCATCCTGATTTTCGAGGACAAGGTTTGGCTAAAAAGATCAAATCAAAAGCATTCGAACTTTCTCAGAACAAATATCCCGGGTCCAAGTTATTTGGGATCACAACCAGCCTCCCGGTAATGAAGATCAACTCTGATCTGGGATATAAACCAGTTACATTTTCAGAACTCACACAAGATGAAACCTTCTGGAATGGCTGCCAAAGCTGCCCTAACTATGATATCCTTCAGCGCAACAATAGAAGTAATTGTCTTTGTACTGGGATGATGTACGATCCAAATCACCCTAACAACAAGCCCAAGTCTGAACGGGAAAAAAATATCAAAAAATACTATCGCTGGGTAAAATTGAAGTCCCTAAAGTATCTAAAGAAAATTAATCCAATAAATCTTTTTCTATGATTTTTCTATTGAATACCTATAACGTCATTGCGTGGGATTCTGCGAACAAAGATCCTAACTCCAGCAGCAATCTCCATAAATTATTTTGGATGTTGAATAAGGAAGATTGCTTCGTCGATACAGATCTTAAATCGAATTCTACATTTTCTCTCCCCGCAATGACCATCTATAATCTAAATTTGGATGTATCATGAGTAACAAGAAGAAAGTATTACTTGCCTTTAGCGGCGGACTTGATACTACTTACTGCGCCATTTGGCTGGCTAAAGATCAAGGTTACGATGTTCATACTGCTGCTGTTAACACAGGTGGTTTTGATGAGGCAGAAGAAAAAGCACTTGCCCAAAAAGCAAAAGACCTGGGCATCAAAAATCATATAATGCTCAATGTAGAAGAGGAATTCTATCGGAAGGGAATTCGATATTTGATCTATGGAAATGTATTGAAAAACCATACTTATCCTCTTTCGGTGAGTGCCGAGCGTGTTTTTCAAGCTGTTGCTATCGCAGAATATGCAAAAGAAATTGGAGCCGATGCCATAGCCCACGGTAGCACCGGCGCCGGAAATGATCAGGTGCGCTTTGACTTGGTTTTTCAAGTGATGGCTCCTAATATCGAAATCATTAGTCCCATTCGTGATCAGAAATTGAGTCGTGAAGAAGAAGTGAAATACCTGAAGCAACATGGGGTAGATCAGGAATGGGCCAAAGCCAAATATTCTATCAACAAAGGATTGTGGGGAACCTCAGTGGGTGGCGCCGAAACGCTGACTTCGCACCATGGTTTGCCCGAAGAAGCCTGGCCAACAAAAGTTGTTAATAGTGGTTCGTTAATGGTGGAGTTGGGTTTTGAAAAAGGAGAACCAATAACCCTTAATGATGAACAATTAACATCTGTCGAATTAATTAAAAAGCTTCAGGAAATAGCTCAGACATACGGAATTGGCAGAGACATTCACGTTGGCGATACTATTATTGGAATAAAAGGTCGTGTTGGTTTTGAAGCTGCGGCCCCCATGATCATCATTAAATCTCATCAACTTTTAGAGAAGCATACGCTGGGTAAATGGCAAATACACTGGAAAGATCAGCTCGCTGACTGGTACGGTATGCTGATGCACGAAGGCCAATACCTGGATCCGGTGATGCGCAACATCGAAACATTTTTAGAGGATACTCAGAAAACCGTCTCTGGAAAGGTCATCGTAAAATTAGAACCCAAACGCTTTGAGTTGCAGGGCATTCGATCAGAAAACGATCTAATGGGATCTAAAGCGGGTCAATATGGCGAGATGAATAATGCCTGGAGTGGTGAAGATGTGAAAGGTTTCACGAAAATTTTGGCCAACTCCATGCTCATTCAACAAAAAATTCAGGAGCAACATAATGATTAAAGCAGGAATTATAGGTGGAGCAGGATATACGGCTGGAGAACTTCTCAGAATTTTACTTCCTCATACTGAAGTAAAGGTCATAAGTGTAGTGAGTCGTAGTCATGGAGGAGAATTGTTGCATAAAGCTCATCCCGATCTCAATGGAGAAACGGACCTGAAATTTGATACCGATTTAAAACAGGAGGTCGATGTTGTTTTTCTGTGTGCAGGCCATGGCAGATCGAAGGATATAATTGAAAGCGGGGTGATTCCCGGTTCTGCAAAGATCGTTGACCTTAGTTCTGATTTTAGAATAAAAGGCGATCATGATTTTATATATGGACTTCCTGAGTTGCAACGTGATCATATTAAAACAGCGAATTATATCGCCAATCCCGGATGTTTTGCAACATGTATTCAACTGACTTTGCTGCCCTTGGCTGAGGCCGGCTTACTAAATGACGATGTACATGTAACGGCTATCACTGGGAGCACAGGTGCCGGACAAAATCCCACAGCCACCACTCATTTTAGCTGGCGAAGTAACAATGCTTCCATCTACAAACCGCTGAGGCATCAGCATCTGGCGGAAATCGGGCAAAGCCTGCAACAATTTCAAAATACTTTTTCTAAATCCATTCATTTCATCCCAATGCGTGGGGCTTTTACCCGGGGAATTTTAGCAGCTTCTTATCTCCCCACAAATAAATCGATAGAAGAAGTAAAAAGTATGTATATGGAATATTATAAGGATCATCCATTTGTACATCTTTCGGAAAATCCAGTGGACATAAAACAAGTGGTGGGGAGCAACAAAGCATTCCTTCACCTAGAAAAGGAAAACGGCCAAATTCTGATTTCCGGAGTTATTGATAATTTGGTGAAAGGAGCATCCGGTCAGGCCGTACAAAATATGAATTTGATCTTTGAACTCGACGAAACTCACGCACTCAATTTTAAATCAACCGCATTTTAATAATTATGGCTAAAAAACACGACATCGCGATCATAGGAGCAGGAAACTTAGGTATTGCTATTGCAAAGGGAATTGCTGGCGCAAAGCTTGCCAAACCAAGAAATACTTATTTAACCCGTCGGCATATTGAAAAACTGGCAGAGCTTAAGAAACAGAAGTTCAATGTCACGTCAAATAATATTGAAGCGGTCCAAAATTCAGAATATATCTTTCTGTGTGTACAGCCTAAGCAGTTACCGGACGTTCTTAAAGAGATCAATCCAGTGCTCGATCCAGAAAAACATGTGCTCATTTCAACCATTACCGGTGTTGAGATAACAACTATAGAGCAACACTTGGATATCCAAATGCCCATCATTCGAGCGATGCCCAACACAGCTACCGCCATCCAGGAATCGATGACCTGCATGTGTGGCAAAAATGTAACAGAGGAACAGCTTCAGGAAGTCAAGACTCTGTTTGAAGCTTTGGGTGAAGCGCTCATTATCGATGAAGACCTCATGAAAGCGGCTACTGTTTTAGCGGCCAGCGGTATTGCTTTTTTCCTTCGGTATATTCGGGCTGCCACTCAAGGTGGAATACAGCTCGGTTTTCATGCAGAAGAAGCTCAAAAAATTGCAATGCAAACTGCACGCGGAGCGGCTTCCCTCTTGGTGGAGCAGCACAATCACCCCGAAACTGAAATTGATAAAGTGACTACCCCCCAGGGTTGTACCATTTCAGGATTAAATGAAATGGAACATCAGGGTTTGAGTTCTGCAGTCATCAAAGGGCTCATGGCCTCATTCGAAAAAATAAACACCATCACACAATGAATTTATTTCAAGTCTACCCCCTTTTTGATGTGGAGCCGGTGAAAGCCAAAGGTCATTATGTGTACGATGCAACTGGCACCAAATATCTGGATTTTTACGGGGGTCACGCTGTCATTTCAATCGGTCATTCTCATCCGCATTATGTAGAGCGGGTGAATGCACAACTCAATGATATTGGATTTTACTCCAATTCGGTTCCCATTGGAATACAACAGGAACTGGCCACTAAACTTGGTAAACTCTCCGGTTATTCCGATTGGAGCTTATTCCTGTGTAATTCCGGAGCAGAAGCTAATGAAAATGCCCTTAAGGTTGCTTCAGCTCATAATAAAAGGAAAAAAATTCTGGCCTTTAAGGGAGGATTTCATGGAAGAACTTCCCTCGCGGTTGCCGTAACTGATAATCCCAACATCGTATTCCCGGTGAATGAAGGGGCCGAGGTTTTGCGACATGAATTTGAGGATTTTGATGGAGTTGAAGCTGTTCTGAAAAATGAAGATGTAAGCTCAGTGATCATCGAAGGCGTTCAGGGTGTAGGAGGAATTGTATCACCGTCGATAGAATTTTTGAAACACCTCAGGAAACTTTGCAATGAAACCGGTACCGTTTTGATCCTTGATGAAGTGCAATCAGGCTTTGGACGAACCGGAAAGTTTTTTGCACATCAGTTATTTGGGGTTGAACCGGACATCATCTCTATGGCCAAAGGCATGGGTAATGGATTTCCAGTTGCAGGAGTGTTGATTCACCCAAAATTTGAGGCTTCATTTGGAATGCTGGGAACGACATTTGGTGGAAACCATCTGGCTTGTGCAGCTGCGCTTGCGGTGTTGGAAGTACTTGAGCAAGAGCAATTAATGGACAATGCAACTGAGCTTGGTAATTACCTGACTACGAAATTAAAACAACTTCCAAAACTAAAAGAAGTTCGGGGATTTGGATTGATGATCGGAGTTGAATTTAACGAACCGGTTGGCGACTGGCGTAAAGAGTTACTGTATAATCATCATATTTTCACTGGTTCCTCCTCCAATAAAAATGTAATTCGATTATTGCCGCCGCTGGGTATCACAAAGGAAGAATGTGATGTGTTGTTGGAGGCAATGAAAGAAGTCATAACCAATAAGTAGTTGGAACCGGGAGGTTCCGGCATGCAAAAAGAATAAGAACAAAACTATTTAAAACATCATAAACCAAAATTCGACCAAGCAGTCACTTAAACGAGGTAAATAAAAGAAATACAGATAGAAAAAGTCCTTCCTTGAGGGAGGTGCCGGACTGAACGAATGTGAAGTCTGGCGGATGGTGTAAGCCAAAGGTGGGAAATAATGAATTTGACATCATTATCCATTGGCTACAACATCCCTCCCGGCTAAAGCCGTACTCCCGTCAAGGGTAGACTTTTACAATCGAATCATAAATCAAAACCTAAATCTAAAACCAACGAACCTCCGTGTTCTCTGTAGTTTAAATTCAAACAATGAACTCATTCCTATCCCTTAAAGATATTGAAGATCTTCCAGCACTTGTTGAAGAGGCGCTGTCAATCAAGAAGAATCCGTTATCATATTCGGATTTGGGACGGCAAAAGTCTATGTGCCTGCTGTTCCTGAATCCCAGTTTACGGACACGATTGAGTTCACAAAAAGCTGCATTCAATCTTGGATTAGATACCGCCGTGCTGGATGTGGGAAGTCAGGGCTGGAAACTGGAGTTTGGGGATAAAGTGGTTATGGATGGCGATAAAGCCGAGCATATCAAAGAAGCCGCGGCCGTGATCGGTTCTTATTTTAATGTTGTTGCTTTGCGGGCTTTTGCCAAGTTGGAAGACCGTACAGAAGATTATAGTGAAATAGTGATAAAGACCTTTCAAAAGTATTGTCCTGCCCCTGTGATCAATATGGAATCATCGACCGGGCATCCGTTACAAGCATTTGCTGATCTTATCACTATAGAACAACACAAAAAAGTGGATAAACCGAAGGTAGTATTAACCTGGGCACCGCATCCTCAATCATTACCTCAAGCGGTTGCAAATTCTTTTTCAGAATGGATGCAAGCTGCAAATTTTGATCTTACTATCACCCATCCAATGGGATATGAACTAGCGGAAGAATTTGTGGGAAATGCCTCTGTTGAATACGATCAGAATAAAGCCTTTAAGGATGCAGATTTTATTTACGCCAAGAACTGGAGCAGCTATTCTGATTATGGCAAAGTACTCTCCACCGATCGTAGCTGGATGGTTTCATCTGAAAAGATGAAGCTTACAAATCAAGCTAAATTTATGCATTGCCTTCCGGTTCGAAGAAACATAGTGGTAGAGGATGCTGTGCTCGATAGTCCTCAAAGTATTGTCATTGATCAAGCCGCCAACCGTATCACATCCATGCAAACTGTATTAAAAAATATTCTTGAGGGTTAAGAGCATGAATGCTGTAAAAGTGATAAAAATTGGTGGCAAGGTGATTGATGATGAACAAAAACTGGATGCTTTTTTGAGAAATTTCGTCTCTATAATTGAGCCCAGGGTTTTAGTTCATGGTGGTGGTTCAATCGCTTCCCGAATGGGCGAAAAGCTTGGTATCAAACCAAATATAATAGATGGAAGAAGGGTCACAGACTCTGAAACCCTTGAAGTGATCACTATGGTGTATGGCGGACTGGTAAATAAAAGGATTGTGGCAAAATTGCAGTCGCTTGGAGCAAATGCTTTAGGGCTTTCTGGTGCTGATCTGAATATCATTACCGCTAAAAAAAGAAATCCCAAGCCCATTGATTTTGGTTGGGTCGGAGATGTAGAAAAGGTGAATTCAGAGTGGATGTCGAAGTTATTGAATGAAAATGTAATTCCTGTTTTAGCTCCCCTCACGCATGATGGAAATGGAAACATGCTAAACACCAATGCAGATACAATAGCCTCATCTGTGGCTTCGGCTATAAGTTCTGATTTTGAGGCCGAACTCATACTTTGTTTTGAACAATCTGGGGTAATGAATGATGGAAAACTGATTACCGAAATGAATCGACTACTGTTTAGATACCTGAAAGATGGGGGTATTGTGACAGATGGGATGATCCCAAAAATTGAGGTAGGTTTTCAGGCTTTAAAAAATGGAACGAAGAAAGTCAGCATTCGAAGTTTTAAGGATGTTGCAGAACTGGATTCAGGAACACAATTGGTATCGAATTAGGCAATGGAATGAAAAGCAGATGACACGGATTTCACGGATGATCATTGAATTTTATTGAATGAAAAATCCCGAAGGGATAAAAGATGAATAGCCATGGGTTTCAACCCGAGGGCAGAAATAAAATCCTAAAAACCTCCACCCTATTTGTTTTAGTGGCTAATTGGCGATCGGAGGTTAGGCAAAAAAGTTGCCAAAGTTCAATCAAGTGGAAGCAGGAGCTTCCCGGAAGCCTGATTTTAAATGTACATTTTTTTGTGGTTTAAAGCTTTCGTAGCAAAATTTTATGGTTAATAAAAAAACACACTAATGAACAAAATCGAACAACTTGGCGAACAGGCCATTGAGCTGCTCAAGACACTTATTGCTACGCAGTCGTATAGTGGCGAAGAAGATGAAACCGCCCTGATCCTTTCAAATGTCCTGGAGGAATTTGGATTCAACCCGCAACGCAAAGGAAATAATATTTGGGCGATCCATTCCACATTAGATGAAAGCAAACCGACATTGATGCTGAATTCTCATCACGATACCGTATTTGCATCTTCTAAGTGGACCAAAGAACCCTTCTCCCCTACTTTGAAGAACGGAAAATTATTTGGGCTCGGAAGCAATGATGCTGGCGGACCGCTGGTCAGCTTGCTGGCTACCTTCGTATATCTTTCTAAAAAAGAACAGCCGTACAATTTGATCTTTCTTGCATCTGCAGAGGAAGAGACTTCTGGCAAAAAAGGCGTGCCGATCGTGCTGCCTGAACTCCCAACAATTGATTTTGCTGTGGTGGGTGAGCCGACTTCCATGGATCTCGCCATAGCTGAACGTGGGTTGGTCGTCCTGGAATGTGTGTCCCAAGGTAAAAGTGGTCATGCAGCTCGAAATGAAGGAGAAAATGCACTGTATAAAGCTATGAAAGATATCGAATGGTTCAAGTCATATAATTTTAAAAAAACATCTGAAGTGCTTGGAAGCATTAATATGACGGTAACACAGATTGAAGCAGGAAGTCAGCACAACGTGGTGCCGGATGAATGCCGGTTTGTGGTGGATGTTCGTCCCAATGAATATTATTCTAATGAAGATGTGGTGGAGATCATCCGGCAGCATGTGGATTGCGAAGTACATCCGCGCTCGTTGAACTTAAACGCTTCTGGGATTTCCATGGATCATGCTGTAGTAAAAAAAGCGAAGGAATTAGAGATAAGAACGTATGGCTCTAAAACGATGTCGGACCAGGTTCATATGCCGTTCAACAGCGTGAAGATCGGGCCGGGTAACACGCATCGATCCCATACAGCCGATGAATTTATCTATTTGGATGAAATCCGGGATGGAATCAAGACCTATATTCAACTACTCGACCAACTGGAATTATAAGTTCTAAAGTGTGTACGTGTTACCAATACAATCACGTAACCAATTTAAAAGCGTAACACCATTGAACTTTAACGCAATGAAAAAATGAAAAAACTCTGGGAAAAAGGAATTGAAACTGATGCGTTCATCGAAAAATTTACGGTGAGCAAAGATCGGGAATTAGATCTTGAACTGGCAAAGTACGATGTACAGGGAACCCTTGCTCACATTACCATGCTGGAGTCGGTGGGTTTGTTGGAAAAAAATGAACTTGAACTCCTAACCAAAGAACTCAATCGAATTCTGAATGAAGTGATAGAGCCAGGTAATTTTAAAATTGAAGATGGTGTTGAGGATGTGCATTCACAAATTGAACTCATGCTGACCCGTGAGTTGGGTGATGTGGGGAAAAAAGTGCATTCTGGTCGTTCCAGAAACGATCAGGTGCTGGTAGATATTCGGTTGTACCTGCGCGACCAGATCAAAGAGATTGCTTTTCTTTCTAAGAAATTATTCGACACGCTCGTCGATCAAAGTGAAGCCACGAAAGAAGTACTATTGCCAGGCTACACGCACACCCAAGCCGCAATGCCGTCCAGTTTTGGAATGTGGTTTGGCGCTTATGCTGAAAGCTTGGTGGATGATCTGGTGTTGCTGGAATCGACCTATCACATCATCAATCGAAATCCGCTGGGT
>JAVLBT010000080.1:0-12952 GCA_031580945.1 Gracilimonas sp. | reverse complement strand
CCATTTATTAGTATTGTTGTATCTATTGCCAGAAGCAAGCAGGGATGAGAAGCCTGTCCCGCTTTCAGGCCGGATACTCGAAAAGGAAGAACTTTGGCGGGAAATCCCTCCCTCTCCGCATTTCTATTTACTTTTCATTATAAAGACGCCGTCCCAATCTTCCTCAGGAGGCTCTGACTTCATCATCTCTGTACGTTCAATAAAAATACGGGAAGGATTCATTTCATTCCGTTCCAGCTTTTGAGAAGCGTTGAATTTTTGGAGTGCTGCATCCCAGTTTTGGTCAAAATAAAGATGGATTCCTTCTTCAAATAAATCTTTGCACTCTAACATTTCATCACTGACATGTTCCTTGAGTCCTATGATCTCATATACTTTTACAGGCTTCGTCCGTCCTTTTACAACGATATTGTCGAGTAGTCGGAATACGCAGTCATCCCCAAATTTTTCCGCTTCTTGTTTGGTTGTTTCGGTAACCATAGTATAAACGCCATATTTTTTTGCCCCACTTTCACAACGAGCCGCAAGGTTTACATTATCGCCCATCATGGTATAATTGAATCGTCTGGTAGACCCCATATTTCCAGTTACCATGACTCCGGTATTAACACCAATTCTATGCTGCATATTGACCACAATCTCAGGCCAACCGTCCTTTTTCCACTTTTTCCGGAGCTTATCCAACTCGCGATGCATGAGCTGAGAAGAAATACAAGCCTGATAAGCATGATCTTGCATATAAACCGGTGAACCGAAGAAGGATACGATCGCATCACCAATATATTTATCCAGTGTGCCTCCGCGATCGTTAAGGATGTTTGTCATGGCATTCAAGTATTCGTTGATAAGACGGACAAGGTCTTTTGCTTCCAGTTGTTCAGAAAAAGTTGAAAAGGAAACAATATCACTAAAAAAGGCGGTCATATATGTTTCTTCACCCCCTAATTGAGGCTCCTCACCAGATTCTACCATTTGATCAACAAGTTCGGGCGACACGTAAGAGGCAAACATACCTTTGATACGCCGTTTTTCTTTTTGTTCCAGGTAATACTCATAACTAACCATACCAACCTGAGTAATGATAATTGCCAGCAGTGGTCCTGTTACAACCATCAAAACATGAAAGTTTAGAAAAGCCCAAAAGCTGATGCCATAAAATCCGGAGCCACCAACGATTGAAAATAAGATTCCCCAATTGGCATTAAAGTAATGCGTTATCAAAGCTATGGAGAGGCAAAAGAAAAACATTATTAGTAAAGTATACCACCCGCTGAATCTGGATATATAGTTACCATCCAGTATAGTTTGAATGGCGTGGGCATGCACCTGATAACCGGGCCGGTCATTATTGCCCTGATTGGCAAAGGGAGTAGCATAAAAGTCTTTTAAAAGCGGCATTGTAGCCCCAACAAGAACTATTTTATCCTTAAAAGTTTCCTGAGCTAAATGCCCAAAATTTGGATCATCAAAACTGTTGACTTGTGCTCCTAATTCAGACTCAAAAACCGTGTTATACGAAGAGTCGTCAATGACTTCTTCAAGCGAAATTTCAGGAAATGTATGCTCAGGCCCATAATAATTGATATAAAATGAATTCGGCCGGTCTTTTAAAATACGATATGGCCCAAGTTCAAAATATGGATCTTCACTGAGGGCGATAGGGTCCACAGAATCATAGGAAATATCCTTGTATTCACGAATTGCTTCTAACCCTAATCTGTAATAATTGGTATTCAAATAGTTATGGCCAAACCGGTACGTCCGCACTGCACCATCCAGATCCGGGTAAACCTGCACAAGGGCTACCCGATTGGGGTTGGAAGTATTTAGGATGGGAATGGGAAACATGGGAGAAAAGGAATCAGAATTTTCCGTTATGATGCGCTGTATTTCTCCTGAAAGAATCACATTACCATGTTCCTGCATTGCTTGTGCAAATAAGGTGTCGTTTGATACATCATGAATATCAGGATTGTCGAATATGACATCAAAGGCTATAACTTTAGCACCGGCTTCATTAAGGTTATGAACCAAACGTGCATAAACATCGGTTGGCCAGGGATATTTTTGGGGAATCTCTTCATCAGCTTGTTGACTTATGGCTACTAAAACAATGGGAGAATCAGAAACATCCAGCGGTCCACGATACTCAAAAAGCTGATCCGTGTGTTTTAACTGAAGATTTTGAACGGGTGTGATGAACATCAGCAAAAAAGATAAAATAAAACCACCCGTAGCAATCGCTATGATTGCAATAATTCGTAAGGAGCTTTTTCTTGAGCTTGCCATTATCTAAAAACTATACACATATCTCAGCTGAACAATACGATCGTTCTGTACAGATTGGTTGGTGATATTGGTAAGATTGGCATCAAATAGAAGTGCGTGATTTTCGGTAATGTTATAACGGGCACCAGCCTGAAAGACGTAGGAACCAAACGACCTGCTTGTAGATTCATCTGCCAAAGCGAAGTAATCGTCGTTTGGATTTTCATTTAATGCCTGATCGCTGCTACAACCTGAGGAATCACATACATCAAAATTTCGGGTTTCAGAATCGTTATTTGTGTAAGCAAGCCGGGCATTTATATTCAAAGTATTATCCCATAAAAACAGCTGCCCACCTACATAAAATCCAGATATCAGGACTTGGCTTTGCCCGCTCCCTGATTCAGTGTCATTATAAGTATAACCGAGTTGTGTTTCGAGGGGAGCGTCATTAAAACGGGAAGTTAGATTCACAGAAACTGAGGTACTTAATACATCTCCGAAAGCAAATACTTCGTCGGTGGTCTTTAGATTTGAGATGTTTAGTGAAAGGTCGTTACGGGTATTGAACAATCTAAATTGTTGAGTAATGGAGGAATTGATATTCAATGAGTTATTATTTCGCGGAGTGGGGGTCACAATGGCGATCAATGTATCCTGCCCGTTAATAGTACGCTGCTCGCGTTGAATATTACGGACGGCTGCGTTTAGCAGGTCATCACTTAATAAATAATTTTGCCGTTGAACCCCATTATCTCTTGTTCGATATCTAAAACTGGCACTTATACGTGGCAAATCTCTATTCACCGGATACCAGCTGATGTTACTCCGGTATGAGATAGTATTGGTGGTTGCATCTCGTGTATTAGACACATTATCCTGTAAATTTTCATAAGCTATGGTAACATAAAGCCGATTTGAGAATAGGTTGACACGGTCTGAGACTGTAAATCCAGCTATATCACGACGGATCGTTGAATTGGCCAATGAATTAAAATTTGGACCGATCCAGCGATATTGTATCCGTAAACTATTGCCGGGATATCGAAAAGAGAGCTCCCCATTTCCGGCTAAAATGCTGGTGGGAAAGAAAGGTTCTGCTGTAATTTCTCCGTCATCCTCGTTTAAGTTCAAGGGTAGAACATCCATATTTTCATTTACAATGATCAGCCATGATAATTGTTCCAGCAGATCAGTTATACCTTCGTCAACGTCAAATCCCAGGTCGTCGGCACGTTGCGATGTAAGCGGGCCATCATAAATATTGTTATTAAGAGCACTGATCACCGCTTCAGATTCAAACCTTATACGATTGTTATCAATTCCAAATTGTAAATCTCCCCCGGCAACTAAATTTCCGCGTGGATTAATATTCCCTGAACGGACAACTAAATCTTCAGGATTAGCAGCTAAACTGTCTTGTTCCAATGCATTTAAATTGCTGTTTAGTGTTAGGTTTGAATTAACGATGTCTCTGTAATCCCGGACGTTAGTAATGGATGTTGTGTCGTCTTCAATCTTTAACGCGTGAAACCCGATCTGAAACTTTTCTTCATTCCCAAAGCTCAAACGGCCCCCGGTAATTGTTCTTTGAAAGTTGCCTCTTCCCTGATCTTTGTAAGTGAGAAAATAATTTCGATCAACCACTGAGTCGGCACCAATGACGACATCTTCCACAATAAGGCTGTCGTATAAATTGGTAATACTTCGTTCAAGTTCACCGTACATGAACTGCATATTGATGTTTTCATTCAACAAGTGAACGGAGGTATTAAGGCCATGAATTCTGCGTCCTGCTATTGTAAACTGACTCATATTGGGATACACATGTCCGGCTTCAAAGTTCCAAATATCACCGTAAGCGAGATTCACTCCATAGCGGTTTTGAGGTTGCAGGCGGGGGTCTTCTTGTGAGGTCAGAAATCCTTTTGCGGAATACCTGAAATCACCAACTTTACCTGAAACACGTCCTCTGCCGGAATAGGCATTATTGATATCACCGGCTATCACTTGGTTTCGGGCCGATAATTCCACATTTCCTTGTGGAATATTGTTTTCCTGAAATCCTTGAAAAGTGGCTTGTCCGGGTGCTACCACTGAAAAATCCCAATTCGTTACTGCATAGGTTTTAGTATCAGTTGCATATTCAATAGCGATAGAATGTCGCCCTCTTTCTAAATTTTTGGGGACATATGATATGTAATAAGCGCTGGTATCCGCTTGTTCTGTCACATCTTGTCCATCAATCAATAACCTGAACTCGCCCGGTTCCAGGGATTGCATGTCATAAAATAAGGCAACGGCTATCACTACATTTTCAGGGGAAACACCGGTCCCTGCATCAGGGGAAAGGATGGTATAATCAACTCCTTCAATTTGTTCTTTAGATTGGGTTTTTTGATCTCCTGCCTCGTCAACGATTTCAACAGTGACAGGGTTTTCTGACGGTAGGTTATTGGGGTAAAATAGGCCCACCCCAGAATTAAGAGTAATTTCAAAGTAATACTCAATTGTACTCGCATTATTAGCTTCCGGGTATATGCTGGTACGGAAAAAACCATTATTGTATTGAACTTCTTTCTGCTGATAGCTTGAAGCTCCATCGTATCGGTAATATAGAATGGCTTGCTGAAAGTCGGTTTGAGTGATACCCGGCACATTAAAGGTGATCGCATTGTCTACTCCCCGTTCAAATAATACAGGAGCCTGATGTTGAATATTAAATTGGCTATAAGCGGTGCTTGTTGCCGCCAAAATGATAAAAATAGTGAGTATTTTTTTTATTACCCCTTTCACAAGCATCAGCCTAATTAAACTTTTTGGTTGGTATGGGTTTTAGTTTTTAGGATTAGTTATTTCCTTCTTCGAAAACATCTATGGTAATTTCCTGAAGCTGTCCATTCTGATCTCTGAACTTGAGAATGATCTCTTTTTGTTCCAGGTCATTATCCTCCACTTCATCAAAACCTTCATCCAATTCTTCTATTTCTTCATCTGAAAGCGTACCCGATTGTATGTCATTACCCTGATCGTCTACCTGAGCATACATCTTTTCGAATAAGGAAACAGTTTGGCCTGAATTTAAAGCAGTTACGTCAACTTGTCCTTCTTGTACCCAAATATACCCGTCTGATCTATTTCCAAAATTGGTACCCTTTACAGACGCCAGTGACCGATTAGTGGCTACTTCAAAATCATTTCCACCCTGTGGCTGTACTTCCAGAAAAACTTCACCCTCTTCCAGGTCAATACGAGTAGACATTTCTTTAGAGGCTGTCCCCACTTCACCTTTCAGGATAAGCATGGAGCTTGGTTTTACTTTAGCAACACTCCTGTCCATAAATACTACCAAAGCAAAGCCTTCTTCACGGGTGATTAGCGAGTCACCGCTAAATAACTGTTCTCCCATATTTTCCTGAGGATCGAGCATCAAATCTTTATCCACTTCCAGGTTTCGCAGATTTACATCAGGCTTAAAATGCTTGACGATTGCGATTGGTCGGTCAGATGTGCTATTTATTACACTTGATGAGACAAATCCCATTCCGGTAATTAAAAATACGGATATGTAGACGTACTTAAATAACCTTTTCATTGGAGTCTCCGGTTAATTTTCTTGTAGAATAATTTCTTCATCCCTGATCTTTTGAAGTAGCTCTTCCAGCAATATTGCAGCTGAAGTTCCAGAGAATTGTTGACCATCGTATTCAATAGATTCAAGAGAATAGCCCCGTTCTTCTAATTCATTAAAAGATTCTTGTCCAATTAATTCAACCAATGCGCGTTCAATATCCTCGGAAATCTGAGGATCTGAAGAAGGGCTGGATGTTTCAGATTGATCATTAAGTGTAAAATTCCAAATCTCCGAAAGTATTTCTTTTTGATCGCCACTTGTGCGCACTGTTGTGATCACCTGCCAGTAATATGTTTTACCACTTTCTAAAGGTTGAACTCCTGAAGAAGGAAATTGGAAACTTGTTCCCTGTACGTAAGTATCCAGATTTTCATATTCAAGCAAAGAACCTGCTTCAGAAATCGGAGCAGAACTTTTTGCACTTTGAATAAGTGATTCAGGACTTTCCTGATTATTATCTTCTACAACAAGCAACCGGTATCTTGCCGTACTTTCACCTTCCCAAGAAAATTGAGGATAAGGATTGGTTATTTGTGCACTCACACCAACCACATCGCCCGGGGTTCGTAGTATGACCTCACTTTCTTCTATCGTTGTTTCACTGCTACCTTCCTCCCCAACACCTACGCTGCTACCACCGATGTTAGCTACATCACTTGCCAAAATTGTTTTGCCATTAGCATCGGATACGGTAAAAATGTTTACTTCCAACGTATAAGTGTCCCGGGGAAGTGAGGTTGATCCGGAAATGTCACCAATGAGGTCTTCGCCTTCAGGAGTCAGGCCTCCTTCAAAGCTAATGGTTTCATTGATACCCGGAAATATTTCATTTGCCACGTCATTATTTGTTATATAAACGGACTGAAAAGGACGAAGTGAAAATGGACGATGACTTTCTTGTGTATATTCGAGGATAGTACCCACTTTGCCAGCAGAAATAATTATTTCTAAGAATAAATTCTCCGCTCTCTGATCGGATAAATTATCAATAGTTAATGAAACTAAAACAGCACCACTGCCGTCGGTATCAATTCCCAATCCAGATATACTTAAGATCTGAGAATCTTCTAAAATTGAAGTTGGGGTTACTGTGATATCAACATCCTGATCTTGCGCCACTGAAAATTCATATGGAACAAAAGTTATCAATATTGATATGAATAAATAGAAATACGGTTTAGACCACTTCCCAAACATTGTAACTCCCGGGTTTAATTCTGTCATTCCTATTTTAAAGTATATGAAGCACACAAACAAGCAGCCAATGCAAGTCTAATACTAATTAAAATCCATAGCAAAATGAGTACCCCTTTAAACAAAAAAAGCCTTATTCTATACAGAACAGGCTATTTGTGGAGCTACGGGGATTCGAACCCCGGACCTCTTCGCTGCCAGCGAAGCGCTCTAGCCAGCTGAGCTATAGCCCCATTAGAACGTAAAAGATACCGTACATGTTGAGAATATGCTAATGATAATTTAGATTTTTTCTTTTGATACGCACACTAGTATCGTTATTTTCAGTACTAAATAATAAATAAATTAACCCCTAATAAACTAATCCAAATTGGAGACTCCTTAATATGAAACGAATTATCCATCTTCTCGTTCTCACCCTTTTCTTAGTAGGTGGTACCGTTGTACAGTATGGCTGTGGTGGTTCTGAACCTGTAGTTGAAGAACCTGTAGACAGCGACGGCGACGGACTAACTGACGCTGAAGAAGCTGAACTGGGTACCGACTCAAATTCTGCAGATTCAGATGGTGACGGTCTGACTGACGCGGACGAAATTAATGTATATGAAACTGACCCAATGAATTCAGATACCGACGGTGACGGACTATCTGACGGCGATGAAGTTAACTCATACAATACCGATCCTAATAACGCCGACTCCGATGGTGACGGACTATCTGATGGCGATGAAGTCAATGAATATAACACCGATCCTAATAATACAGATTCTGATGAAGACGGAATCAGCGATTATGATGAGATCATGACACATGAAACCGATCCCAACAATGCTGACTCTGATGGAGATGGTTTTACAGACTCTCAGGAATTAGCGATGGGCACCAGTCCAACAAATAGTGGTGACCCGGTTTACCTTGATGAAGAGGCCTTAGAAACGGCTTATTTTGATTTTGACCGCTCTAATATTCGAAGCGATGCAGAAGAAATTCTAATGGAAAACGTACGGATTCTGAAAGATGCTCCAGCATTCCGTGTTCGGGTAGATGCCTATACTGACCATGTTGGTGGAGATCAATATAACCTGCGTCTGAGTTTACGTCGTGCAAATTCTGTTGTAGAATTTTATGTAGACAACGGAATCTCTGAAGATCGTATTGAATCTGAAGGAAAAGGAAAAGCTCCGGTAGAATGTACTGAAGCTGAACAAGATGCTAATACACCAGGTTGCCAACGCAACCGACGTGCTGAATCACACCCAATTAGCACATTACAGTACGCACCGGGTAATTAGACGTAGCCCATCAAATTTTAAAAGCTCGCTTTAAATTTAAAGCGAGCTTTTTTTTGCAATTATAGTTATGGCAAGGGCGAAAATTCTATAGCTATACCTCCACCAGGTGCCATAGAAAGTGTGAGTTTATCATTTGCCTGCACCGTTCTTTTGTTTTTTTGAAGAGGATAGGGATTTGATTTCCAATCAGCATTATCTCCATCAGTATAAATAACTGCTTCATAGATTTTTTGACTGTCAAGAAAGGACAGGTTGATCTCTATTTCCCTCTCAAGTTCATCAGTAATTCCTCCCAAATACCAATTTTGCGAATTTCTATCTTTTCTGATAATAACCGAGTAATCACCGATCTCTGCTTTTGGAACTAAAGTGGTTTCCCAATTTGTGGGTACTTTCTTCACCCAGTCTAAAGCATCAGGAAATGCTTCAAGATTTTTGGGAAGATCAGCAACCATTTGCAGTGGACTATATATTACAACATAAAGAGCTAATTCATGGGCAAGTGTATGATGAACCCGGTTATTATTGGGGTTTTCGGGTTTATCAGATAACAAGAGATCAAAAACACCCGGAGTATAATCAAAAGGGCTTACGAGCCCACGGGTAAAGGGAACAATGGTGGTATAATCTACTGGATTACCTCCGTCAACTGACCATGCATTATACTCTTGACCGCGAGCACCTTCACGAGTCATCATGTTTGGCCATGTTCGCCGGATACCAGTATCTTTGATCGGTTCATGGACATTCAGCATAATTTTATGTTCGGCAGCCTTTTTTAGAATATCGCGATAATGCCGCACCATAAACTGCCCGTGATGCCACTCACCGCCTTCCACAAAATCCCCAACATAACCGGTTTTTACTGCTTCCACACCTACACTTTCGTACAGATCAAAGGCGTCATCAACCTGTTCTTCATAATTTGAAATTCCTGTGGAAGTTTCATGATGTCCGATTAGTTTCACCCCAAGAGAATCTGCATAGTTTGTTACTTCCTTGAGGTCAAAATCAGGGTAGGATTCTGTGAAACTAAAAATGTCAGAATTGGCAACCCAATCCCCGTCCCAGCCGGTATTCCAGCCTTCAACCAAGACACCATAGAAATTATGTTTGGCAGTGAAGTCCATCAGCTCTTTGGTGTACTCAGTTGTAGCACCGTGATTATCCCCGGAGCCCCAGGTTTTGGTTCCTAAGTGCATGTCCCACCAAATACCGGTGTATTTACCCGTTTTTATCCAGGAAGTATCCTCTAAATTGGAAGGTTCATTCAGGTTCAATACCAAATAATTCGTCATGAGATCACCAGCCGTTTCCCCAAGGGCTATTGTTCTCCAGGGAGATTTGTGAGGAGCTGAGCCACGAACTTTATCCCCGTTTTTCCAGGGGACGAGGTCGGCTTCCAGGGAGTTATTTCCATTATTGGCGAGGGTCATGCTTGCATAATCCGTTAGAGCTGCCTCGTGGATAGAAAGGTGAAGTCCTTCATCTGTTCTCATCGTAAAGGGTGTATGTACCGTATCGACTTCAGAAACTCTGCTTTCATTAAAAAGATGTTCATATCGATTCAGCTGATACGCGCCGATCCACCAGGAAGTATGGTCCTCTGAAAGATTAAATTCAGTGATCTCATCCAATATGACGAAATCCTGAAGTCCTTTTTGTTCAGGCCACTCATATCGAAAACCGAGTCCATCGTCATACAATCGGAAAGTGACATTCATCTTTTCCTGAGATTCTTTTTTAGAGAAGTAGAGTTTAATTTCTGAATAATTATTTCTTATCTCTTTCTGTTCTCCCCAAGGCTGAGTCCAACTTTCGTCAACCATGGTATTTTCCACATAATCGAGTACCAGACCATTGCTGAGGTCACCACTTTTAAATTTAATGCCCAGCTGAGAGGCAGAAATTATTACCTTGTTTTTATACTGAAACTGGTAGAAAAGTTTGCCTTCTCTAACTTCTACCGTTAGTGCAGATGTTTTGTTTGGGGCTTCAATGGTTGAATTATAATTCATTTTACCAATCTGTTGTTTGGTTGTACACGTAGTAATTAAGGGAATCAATAGTAGGAGTAGCACATTGTGAGACTTCATACATTTTATAATTTGTGTTCGTTGTATAGGTGAGTATTAAACATGAATAAGCTCAAGAATTCTTATCAAAGAAACGAAATCCTTTAATAAGTTTGTTTAAAGAATAAATAAAAACATAATGTCATGATAAAATTATTAACAATCTTAGGACTTGTATTAAGTCTTGGATCAACTAATTTATTAGCACAACAAACGGAGAAAAATTTGGAGAAAGCAACATTTGGAGCTGGATGTTTCTGGTGTGTAGAAGCAATTTATGAACTCGTTGAAGGGGTTGAACATGTTGAAGCTGGCTATTCAGGCGGACATGTTGAAAACCCTTCATACAGAGAAGTGACTGGTGGGAATACAGGCCATGCTGAAGTAGCGCGTTTACATTTTGACCCAGAAGTAATTACGTACGAAGAACTGCTGGAAGTCCTTTGGCACACGCATAACCCAACCACCCTAAATCGGCAAGGAAATGATGTTGGGCCCCAATACAGGTCGGTGATATTCTATCATAATGATGAACAGAAAGCAATTGCTGAAAAATCACTCAAGAAAACCGATGAATCTGATCTTTGGGAAGATCCAATTGTCACCAAAATACAACCCTTGGAAAATTATTATGTAGCTGAGAATTACCATCAAAATTATTTTGAGAACAACCAAAATGCGGGTTATTGCTCAGTTGTAATTGCACCAAAAGTGGCGAAGTTTAAAAAAGAATTCGACTACTTATTAAAAGACGATCCAAAGTTTTAAAACATATTTTTGAACAAGGTTCAAAACCCTGCAATTAAAGTCTGCAGGGTTTTTTCATTTGCTTAAGCCTGTGTACCTTCACTCTGATCATTTTAAAAAATAGACGATGGTATGAATAAAATTTTCTTCCTCTCAACCTTGCTACTATTTTTATGGACCTCAGCTCTTTTTGCTCAAGAGCCTGATACAACCATGACTTTTGAAGAATATGAGCCGAAATCTACTTTAGTAGTGCCAGGTGAAGAAATCACAAGTGCAAAATTCCCACTTGTTGATATTCACAGTCATTTATGGCGTATGGCTTCTATGGACCTGAAAAAAACAGCACGGGAAATGGACAGCCTGAATATGAAAGTTTTGATCAATTTAAGCGGGCGATCGGGAGAGACTTTAAAAGCGATGGTGGAGGCAGCAGAGGAACAAGCGCCCGGACGATTTATTGTTTTTGCCAATATCGATTTTAATGGAATTGACGAGCCTGGTTGGACTGAAAACGCAGTTGCCCAGCTTCAGGAAGACTATGACAACGGAGCTCGTGGAGTAAAGATCTTTAAGAACCTTGGATTGACGGTTACCGACTCAGAAGGAAATCGTGTTCATACGGATGACCCCCGCATTGACCCCATTTGGGCAAAAGCAGGTGAACTTGGAATGCCTGTGCTCATTCACACCGGCGAACCGGCTGTTTTTTGGGAACCAATTGACAAGTACAATGAACGCTGGCTGGAAATGAAAAACTTTCCAAGCCGACATCGTGGCGACTCTACACGATATCCAAGCTGGGAAGAGGTGATGCAGGAACAATGGAATGTATTTCGAAAGCACCCTGAGACCACATTTATAAATGCACATTTCGGTTGGATGGCAAACGATTTGGCACGATTGGGAGAACATTTGGATGAATTCCCAAATGTGTATACCGAAACGGCAGCTATTATAGCAGAATTAGGCAGGCAACCACGTTTTGCAAAAGAGTTTTTTATTGAATACCAGGACCGGATCTTATTTGGGAAGGATACCTACCGTCCAAAAGAATATCACACCTACTTCAGAGTGTTAGAAAGTGATGATGAATATTTCGACTATTTCCGTCGGCGCCATGCGTTTTGGCAAATGTATGGATTGGATTTGCCTGATGAAGTGTTAGAAAAAGTGTATTATAAAAATGCCCTGAAAGTTTTACCGGGTATAGATGAATCACTATTTACTGATTAAAAACCTTAATTAAATGGATAAAATTATGAAGAAACTACTGCAACTATCATTTATAATGATATTAGCTGTACTTTTTGGTACTCAAACAGCAATAGCGCAGGAGCGGGGTAATAATGAACCGCGTGTAAGTCCGAATGCAACAGTGAGCCAAACTATTGGTACCACGGAAGTAACGGTGACGTATGGCCGTCCCGGAATAAAAGGACGAAGCTATTTTGGTGAAGGTTCTGATTTAGCCCCAATAGACCAAGTATGGAGAACGGGAGCAAACGAATCTACAACCATTACTTTTTCTAACAATGTGAACTTTGGAGGAGAAATGGTTGATGCAGGTACGTATGCATTATTTACCATTCCTGGTGAAGACAGCTGGACCATAATTCTGAACGGTCAGATTACAAGGGAAGACGGTAGTCCTGCATGGGGCGCTTATGGATATGATGAAAGTGCTGATGTAGTACGTGTACCCGCAGCAGCAGTTAGCAATGATGCTCCAATGATGGAAT
>JAVLBT010000007.1:0-48174 GCA_031580945.1 Gracilimonas sp. | reverse complement strand
GCACTGAGTGTGGATGTTAGCGGCAAGCTGATACAAAGTGGGGTAAATGATGCGGTGTTTGTATATGCGGCCATCACCGATGAAAATGGAGTGACCGTTCATGGCGCTTCAAATGAAGTGCATTTTGAAATAGAAGGAGATGGAAAATTAGTAGGGCAAAATCCAATTAATGCCGAGGCAGGAGTTGCAAGTGTATTAGTTAGAGTGGGGGAGTCTTCAGGCGTGATCACAGTAAGAGCCATTTCTGAAGGATTAGAAACCGGAACTACCGAATTAACAGTTAAATAAGGAAATCATGAGCCGAATTTTTCTTGCACTTATCGCTTTATTTATTAGTCTGGAGACTTTTGCACAGGAATCAGATACCTCTTCTTTTCACCTTAATTATGCGGTGGGAGCTGATCTTTCGTTTTTGAAAATGGCTGAGGACAACGGAACGGTGTTCAAGGATAACGGAGTCGCTAAACCAGGACTGGATATTTTTAATGATCACGGCTATGATTGGATTCGGCTCCGTTTATTTCATTCACCCGATCGCCTTCCCAACGACCTTGAGTACACCATTGAGCTGGCCCAGCAAGCAAAAAAGCGAGGCATGAAATTTCTCCTCGACTATCACTATGCAGATAGTTGGGCTGATCCGGGAAAGCAGCCTATACCTGCAGCATGGGAAGGGTTGGAATATGAAGTAGTGCGTGATTCTGTTTATGAATACACAAAGAAGACAATAGAGGCTTTTAGAGAAGCGGGTGTGATGCCGGAGATGGTGCAAATAGGAAATGAAATCAGGAACGGGATGATGTGGCCTATGGGTAAATTGCCCGAAAGATGGGACGCTTTTGCCGGTCTACTTAAAGCTGGAATTGATGGCGTTGATGCCGGGCGTGGACAGGAAATACGCCCGCTGATTATGGTTCATTACGACAATGGAGCGGATGCTAAGGGAAACCGGGCTTTTTTTGAGAATATTGAATCTTACAGTATTCCATTCGACATCATTGGTCTTTCATATTATCCGTGGTGGCACGGTAGTTTGTTAGAGTTTCGGGAGAACTTGCTATCGCTAATGACACACTTTGATCAGGATATCATGTTAGTGGAAACTGCTTATAACTGGCGTGAGGCAGAATATTCAGAAGAAGAGTTAGCCCCATATCCGGAAACTCCTCAAGGACAAAGAGATTTTTTAGAATCAGTTCATGAAACCTTAATTAATATTCCCAGCCAAAGAATTAAAGGCATTTTTTGGTGGGAGCCAGCTGTAATTGCAGGCGTTCCAATTCGATCTCGCGGTTACTTTGATGATGAAGGTAATGTACTTCCGGTTATTCATGTTTTTGACAAGTATAAAAGAAATTGAAAGTGGATAACCTAATCGAATCAACACCCAAAGCAAATTTAGTAAATCAAACTAACCACGAAGTTGAGTTAATTGAAATCCAAAATCAACATACTAAGCTCACTGTATGTCCTAATTTTGGAGGGAAGATCATAAGTATTAAAAGTAGAACAACGGACACAGAGTTTTTAAAGCAACCTTTCATCGATATCCGTAAGATAACAGAACCAGAGTACGGAATGGACTTTCTTCCCCCTTATTCCTTTGGGTTTGATGAGTGTTTTCCTACCGTTGAACCTTGTTCATACCATTTATTAAATGGTAATAAGGTATCAATTCCCGATCATGGAGAAGTATGGAATAGAAAATGGGATGTAGCTAAAACCCGAAATTCTATCGAAATGAACATTAGGGGTATTGACCTCGATTATAAATTAACTAAGAAAATTTCACTTCATAATCACCTGATTCTTATGACGTATGAACTGTCAAATACGGGTAGTCAGGACTTTAGATATTTATGGTCGACTCATCCCCTACTACATATCGAAGAGAATGATGAAATATTACTTCCTAAAGATGTTCATGAGGTTGAAGTTTATTACTCAAATAATAAGCAATTAATTAAGGGAGATAAGTACCAGTGGGCATCTAATTTAAAGCACAATTTAGTTTCCAATATTGTCCAGGGAGTAAATTCCAATTTTGCATCAAAAGTGTTTGTTAAAGATCCCCATACTAAAAAAGCTGGCCTATATAGGCGAGGAGAAGATCAATCAATCGTTTTTGATTTTACATATTCAGGAATAGAACAACTTGGGATTTGGATGACTTATAAAGGGTGGCCAGAGAATTCTAATAATAAAGATTACACTGTAGCCTTAGAACCTACAACAACATCAATGGATAGCCTTAGTGAAGCCATTGAGCAAAATGATGCAAAGTATATTCGTGCAGGGGAATCTATCGATTGGTCATTAAAAGTACTTATAGAAAATGGACGCTCTGAACTCTAATAGATTGAATCGCCAATAACTAACTCAATAATTGATGTCTGATTTAATACGTACAGTTTATAATGAATTTAAGGACCGATTTAACGAGGAGCCTCTACTTGTTGAATCACCGGGACGGGTGAATTTTATTGGTGACCATACGGATTATAACGATGGATTTGTATTACCTGCTTCAATACAAAAGAAAATTGTGATGGGTGTATCACAAAACTCTTTAAATAAAATCCGTGCTTTTTCAATAGACATGAATGAGTTTGTAATCTTGGAAATTCAGAACCTCATTAAAAATGAAAAGCATTGGGTAAACTACATAAAAGGGGTTACTTGTGAGTTAATAGATAAAGGGAAAGAAATAAATGGATTTGATCTGGTATTTAGTGGTGACTTACCAATTGGTGCAGGTATGTCTTCTTCAGCGGCTTTGGAAGGGGCTCTTCTGGTTTTATTAAATAGGATATTTGACCTGAATTTAACCAGAAAACAAATGGCAAAAATTGGCCAACTCACAGAGCATAAACATGTAGGTGTAAATTGTGGAATTATGGATCAATTTGTGAATTTACATGGGATGAAGAATAAAGCAATAAAACTTGACTGCCGATCTCTTGATTTTGAAATGGTTCCTTTTAACAGCGAAGATATCAAAATTGTGTTATGCAACTCTAAGGTGAGTCATAACTTAGCTTCTTCAGAATATAATACACGGCGGAATCAGTGTGAGGAAGGCGTAAGAATATTAAAAAAATATGATCCTAAGATCATGAATCTACGCGATGTATCACAAGAGCTATTAGAAAAAAATAGTAATGAATTTGATGAAGTTGTGTATAGAAGGTGCAAATTCGTGCTTGAAGAAAATAAGCGCGTCCATACAGCTTGTAGTCATCTTGAAGAAGATAATTTCGAAGCATTTGGTGCCTGTATGTTCGAATCCCATAAAGGTCTGAGTAAAGACTACGAAGTTAGTTGTTATGAATTGGACCTATTGGTTGATTTAGCAAGGAATAAAAAAGGGGTATATGGATCTAGAATGATGGGGGGTGGGTTTGGGGGATGTACCATTAATTTAGTTCATAAAGACTATGTGGAAAAGTTTAAACAAGACATTCAGAAAGACTACACACTGAAAACAGGCATAGACACCGAAGTTTATGTAACACAAATACATTCAGGAACTAAGATCATCCACAAAGTGGAAACTGAAAAAACGCAAGTAGGATAAATCAAATTTATGAGTTTAGATTTCACACAAGATCCTCACCGTCGTTTTAACCTTCTAACCGGAGAATGGGTGCAAGTTTCTCCACATCGAACAAAGCGTCCCTGGCAGGGACAAACAGAAGAAACTGCTGGGGACCAAAAACCGGCATATGATCCAAAGTGTTATTTATGTCCGGGTAATGAACGAGCGGGTAATTCCAAGAATGCTGAATATTCATCAACTTTTTCGTTCGTGAATGACTTTAGTGCGTTACTTCCAGAAACTTCCTCTGAAAGTATCAATGAAAAAGACCTTTTGATAACAAAAGGAGAGCGAGGAATCTGTAAAGTGATCTGCTTTTCACCCCGTCATGATTTAACCCTCCCGGAAATGGAATTGACTCAAATTGAAGAAGTTGTAGATTTATGGGTGGATGAGTACCTGAAATTGGGAGCAAAGGATTTCATCAATTATGTTCAAATCTTTGAAAACAAGGGGGAAGTCATGGGCTGTAGTAATCCTCATCCACATGGTCAAATATGGGCTCAGCAAACCATTCCCGATGAACCGGCTAAGGAGCTGATACAGTTCAAAAAGCATTATGAAAAAACGGGAAATACCTTACTTTCTGATTACCTGAAATTGGAATTGAAAAAAGAAGAAAGGGTGGTTGTTGAGAATGATCACTTTGTCGTATTAGTCCCATTTTGGGCATTCTGGCCATTTGAGACATTGGTCATTAGTAAGAGACCGATAGCAAAATTGACGGACATGAAGGCAGAGGAAAAATCGGGACTGGCTGACATCATTCAGAAAATTACGATCAAGTACGACAATGTGTTCAAAGTCTCTTTTCCTTATTCAGCAGGTCATCATCCTGCACCAACTGATGGAAAAGAATATCCTGAATGGCATTATCATATGCATTTTTATCCTCCACTTCTTCGGTCAGCTACGATTAAAAAATTCAGGGTGGGATATGAAATGCTCGCTAATCCACAACGGGATATCACCCCAGAATATAGTGCAAAGTTGTTAAGGGAGTTGCCTGAAGTTCACTATAAAAAAGATTCGTAAATAGCACTATGCTCTGTTCACCATCAAACATATAATGGTTATAATATGGAATTAGTAGATATCATCGTTTTTACCGCTTATTGTTTACTCATAGTAGGGATCGGCCTTTGGGTTTCGCGTGATAAGGAAGGGCATCAGAAAAATGCAGAAGATTATTTTCTGGCTGGCAAATCTCTTCCGTGGTGGGCCATTGGAGCTTCCCTGATTGCTGCGAATATCTCCGCCGAACAAATTATCGGGATGTCCGGCTCCGGCTTTGCTGTAGGTTTAGCTATTGCTTCCTATGAGTGGATGGCGGCCGTTACGCTGATCATTGTAGGTAAGTATCTGCTGCCAATTTTTATCGAAAAGGAACTGTATACCATTCCTGAGTTTATTGAACATCGGTTCAACACCACGCTCAAAACCATCTTAGCTGTATTCTGGATCGCTTTATTCGTATTCGTAAATCTGACCACCGTCATGTTTTTAGGGGCAAAAGCTCTGGATACCATTATGGGCACAGGGGATGGAAGTTTAGTGATATATGCGCTGGTCGGACTTGCCTTAATCGCTGCTGCGTATTCTTTATATGGAGGATTATCAGCGGTAGCTTGGACGGATGTGCTTCAAGTGGGACTACTGGTATTGGGTGGATTTGTGACAACTTTTGTGGCCCTGAATAACATCACCCCGGAAGGTGGAGTCCTCAATGGTTTTGCACATTTGTATGATGTAGCGGGTGATAAATTTAATATGATTCTTGATCGCGATAATCCCGAGTTCAAGAACCTGCCGGGTATAGCCGTGTTAATTGGTGGAATGTGGGTAGCCAACCTCTATTACTGGGGTTTCAACCAGTATATTATACAGCGAACGCTGGCGGCAAAATCTCTGAAGGAATCGCAGAAGGGCATTATTTTCGCAGCTTTCCTGAAGCTGATCATTCCGTTGATCGTTGTTATTCCGGGTATCATCGTTTATGTATTGTATTTTCAACCGGAGGGAACCACACAGATTCCCGGGGTCTTCGATGTATTTACCAATCCCGATGGCAGCATAGAATATGATAATGCTTATCCGTGGTTGATAAGTGTTTTCTTGTCGCCCGGTTTTAAAGGACTCGTCGTGGCCGCACTTGCTGCAGCCATTGTTTCCTCATTGGCGTCCATGTTGAACTCGGTGGCCACCATCTTTACGATGGATATTTACCGTCCTTATATCAATAAAAATGCCACGGACAAACAAACGGTAAATATGGGGCGTATCACAGCTTCGGTGGCGTTGGTTGTTGCGGTACTGTTAACTCCCCAGCTGGAAAATGTACCACAGGTATTTCAGTATATACAGGAATATACCGGGTTAGTAAGTCCGGGTATTCTGGCTGTTTTTATCATGGGGTTATTCTGGAAAAAGACGACCACAGAAGCGGCAATTTATGGGGTGCTTTCATCCATAGTTATTGCCCTATTACTAAAAATTCCAGCATTAGGGCTGCCCTTCCTGGATCAAATGTATTATACGCTCATTTTGACCATTGTAATTATAGCCGGAATCAGTCTAACGACTAATCCTTATGATGACGATCCCAAAGCTATACATACCACCGCAGAAATGTTTAAAACCAGTCCCGCCTTCAATATCGGTGCATATATAATTCTCATCTTGGTAGCCGTGCTTTATGCGGTGTTTTGGTAATTAAGAAGACTAAAAAAAATAATTTCGGTTAAAATGAACTATAAAATCATAATTGCTAAAGTATACTTCTTGGGATTAGTGATATTATTGATGTCGTGTAGTGTTACTAATAATGCAAAAGAAATCAATGGCTGTGATTTTGCCCTTTATCCTCCCTCAGATACCGTAATAACAACTCATGATGAGTGGACGCAATCTCATTATAAAAACAGGATAAAATACTTTAAGCAGGATTCAATTCTTCCAAATAGTATTGTAATGTTAGGCAACAGTTTAACTGAACAAGGAGGAAACTGGGGAGCAAGGCTAAATATTGATAGAGTTAGCAACAGAGGTATCGCTGGGGACAACAGTGATGGCGTGCTCGCACGATTAGGAGAAATAAAATGTGCTCAGCCAGATAGAATTTTCTTAATGATTGGTACAAACGATCTTTGGACTAATTATTCGGTTGAGAAGGTTGCTTCGAATATTGAAAGTATTGGAAATGAACTGGCAACATCACTTCCAGAAACTCAAGTTTATGTCCAGACGATTATGCCTTTAGAAGAGGGGCACAACCAGACAGAGCGATTGATGGATATCAATGAATTACTAAGGTCTATAGAAAACTCACCATACACATTATTAGATACGTTTGAAGAAATGTCAGGAGATAGTAATCATTTACCGGCAAGTTACACAACCGATGGAGTTCATTTAACTAATATCGGATATAATAAATGGGCATCAATTATAAGACCTTATTTAGGGCAAGATTAAGATGGATATTATTCTAATATTTCTTGATTGATAAGCCATTCTTTTGTCCAATTAGGCCAATTGGAAATTGTTAAACTTGTGTCAGCTCTCAATCCATAACCGTGCCCGCCTTTTTCAATGAGGTGAAATTTATATTTAGTGCTTGTAGACTCTAAAGCTTCAACAAATATTTTTGTACCGCCAACAAATCTTTTATCGTCTTTGGTTTGAAGAATAAATGTAGGTGGAATATCATCAGAAAGAATTATCTCGGGAGCAAGTTTATCAGATCCTTCAATATTTAAATAAGCTGGATACACTAAAATACTAAAATCTGGCCGATAGCTGAGCTCATCTGTACTATCCTTTTTTGGGTAGGAGGAAGAGTCAAAATCTGTACTTAATCTGGCCGCCAAATGCCCGCCGGCAGAGAAACCAAGAACACCAATTTTAGTTGGGTCAATATTCCATTTTGCAGCATTTTCCCTAACTATTTTAATAGCCCGTTGTCCATCAGCAAAAGCTGATTCTCTGTTGTTTGGGACGGTGTACTTCACAACGATGGCTGTTATGCCAATACCATTTAACCACTTGGCTACCTCTGTACCCTCTAAATCATAGGCTAAAATACCATATCCACCTCCCGGAAAAATAAGAACCGCCGGATTGGGACTTATGGAGTTAGCGAAATAGACTTCCATCGATGGGTGCTGAACTTCTGTAATTCGAATAACGTCATCCTCCGGGGATGATAGCTTAGTTTCTCTTTCTACATCAGCGGATAGGGAATCAGACCAAAGATCAACAGTTAATGATGCTCTGTCGACGGTCTCTGTGGGGGTACAGGATGGTGTAAATAATAATATGATTGATAGTAGAAAGGTTAATTTTTTCATCTTAAAAAATCATAGGGAATTTGTTCAATATTTTCTGAACAAAAAATTAATTGTAGTTACATACTCAAATCACAAAGATGTCATAGACAAAATTGTACCGTGAATTGGAGATACTGAGGTTTTCTTTTGTCCTTTTTCGATATAGAATAAATAGCCTCCTGTATTTCCCAGTTTTCGGACTTCCTTACTTTCCCCGTTAATAAAATGTACGACCAGGTTATGCTCGATATTTTTGTTTTCAATTCGTTCTTTTTCAGAAAGTGCTCCTCCGTATCCATACCCCACAAAGCCCCAAAACACCGCCATTGACATAAAAAGAAGCCATGATGTTAGGAGGTTCATAGTTCGCTTATCGCTTTGTTTTTTCTCTTGTACCTTATTGACCAGCAGCAGGAATAGGTAAAAGATTATCCCTAATCCAATTAATATGGCAAATAAGAGGATATTATCGGTAAGTATGGCAACAGGACCTAATAGTACATCAAGAATACTGGCATAGCTCAAAAAATTAATACCGATAACGCCATAATAGATCGACTCTGCTGCGATACCAAGAATAAGCAGGTATAAATACCCATAAGGTATAATTTCAGAAATATGCGGTTGAGTTGAATCGGTTTTTGAGTTACCTAATAATAGCATGTCACTTTTTGTTTAACGTGGTTTTGATGCAAAATGGACGTTTGAAGTTGCAGATCATTGAGAATAGTCATTCAATAATGATTAGAGGAAATAAGATACTATATCTTCAGAAAAAGCAAACATCTTACAAGGAGCAGGTACAATATCGATAAAATAGCCGAACAATATGCGATGGTGAGGTCGGTAAAGCAGACTGCTTCTAACTCATATACCCCTAAACTTGAAATCTTTGATACTTTGAAATGTAAGAGTAATAAGTAGTACTAAAATATTGGCGTGAAGATTGCAGGAGTTAAAATAATAAAGTCAACATAGTGCAATTCAGGAAACTTTTTGGGCAATATAGAACCCGTAGGTGTAGTAGTCTTTATAAGTATTATAGATTTCTATTTCTGCAATATGCCTATTTATGATCCTTTCAGCCATTTTGGAGTGAGGGTGGTTCTCCAGAAAATCAGAGAATCGCTTTTGCATAGGCTGATAATAATTTTCGACCCAGCAGTACTCAGGTAAAGTAAAATAGCCTATAGGCGAATACCCGTTTTTCTCCAATATTCGGATCTTTTCCGAAGCTGTATCCATTTCTGCATATTCATTGTTCCAGTGATCTTCAATCTCTTTCGGCCTGGAATCAGTCGTCCAGGTAATTTCACTTACTGCCAAGTACCCACCGGGCTTCAAGAACTTCGTCCACTCTTGAATTCCTTTTTCGAAACCCATTAGGTAAATAGCACCTTCCGACCAGATCACATCAAACTCTTCTTTCTGAAAGGGGAGATCCTTCATATCGGCTTTAATGGTTTTGATCTTTTTCTTCAGTCCCAGTTTTTTTGAATTTGCTTCCAGCTTATCCAGAAAATCAGGGAATAAATCTACCGCTGAAATTTCCCCTTCAATATTTTCAGCAAGGGGAAAGGTTTGAGCTCCCGTTCCACAACCAATATCTGCAATCTTCAGAGGGGCTTTATTCTTTTTTGGAATAAAACTCAGTGCTTTTAAGGTCTCGGTGCTGTCACCCGGTCCTTGTCGGTCTGCATCTTTGTGAAAATCTATGAGTAATTCTACTTCTGTCATTTCAGAATATTATGAACCATAAATTATAGATAAAAAAAACGCTCCGACGCAGAGCATCGAAGCGTGTAAAATGGGTATCGCAGATTTTTCGGATTCTTGGAATTCGCTGATATTAAGTAATCCACGAAATCTCAGAACCCACTTAATCCGATTTTCCAATAAGTTTGTTAATTACCGATCTTCAACCGGTACCCAATCAAGATTCTTTTCCCCAACATAAAGAGCACGCGGACGGATCAGGCGATTGTTGGCAGCCTGTTCTATGTAGTGTCCGGTCCAGCCAGATACCCGACTCATCGTGAAGATACAGGTAAACAGATCAGGCTGAATTCCAATAGAGTAATAAACAGTAGCTGAAAAGAAATCAACGTTTGGATCAATATCTTTTTCACTTTTCATAGTGTTCAGCATGTCCATAGACCACTCATATAATTGCTGATGTCCTGTTTCTTCGGATAGATCTTTTGACATCTTCTGAAGAAGTCGTGCACGAGGGTCAAAGGTTTTGTACACCCGGTGACCGAAACCGGAGATCTTTTCCTTATTAGCTAATTTCTTCTTGGTAAATTCAACAGCATCAGCTGTGTCAGGATCTTTATCCAGTTCCAGAAGAGTATTCATAACAGCGGTGTTGGCTCCACCATGCAATGGTCCTTTTAAAGCGCCGATAGCTCCGGTTATGGCTGAATACATGTCAGATTGTGTGGCACAAATAGTTCTGGCTGTAAAGGTAGAGGCATTCATTCCATGTTCAGCATGCAGTACCAGGCAAAGATCCATGGTTCGCTCTGCTTGTTCGCCTGGTTTTTCACCATTCAGCATATAAAGGAAATTGAAAGCCGTACTTCCTTCGCTCAATGGAGCAACAATTTCTTTCCCGTTTCGAGCCCGGTCAAATGCGGCAATGATCGTAGGTATTTTAGCCGTAATGTCAATTGCTTGCCCTTCAAAAAGTTTTTCATCATACTTTCCATGTGTATCGTCAGAATCAGCAAGCATAGAAACAGCAGTTCTGAGGACGGCCATGGGCTCAGCTGATTTATCTGTGCTTTTTATGTAGTTCAGAACAACTTCCGGAAGCTCACGGTGCTCAACAAGTAACTTTTTTAAACTTTCGAGTTCATCAGTATTTGGAAGTCGGTCATTCCATAATAAAAAGCAGACCTCTTCAAAGGTTGCATTTTCTGCAAGAGTGTCGATCAGATATCCGGAATAGATCAGTTCTCCTTTTTGACCATCAATAAAACTTTTAGTGGTAGAGAATGCTACAATTCCGTCAAGTCCACGATTGATATGGGGATATTTTTGCTCGTCAAAGCCTGTGTGAATGCCTTCTGACATTGTTACTCCAAATTTTGTTAATGATAATTTACTCGATAAGAGCCAACTTTACGCCGTCAACGAATTTCAATTCTGTGGCGTTTGAAGCAGCTATAAAATTTTTCTTTTCTCCAATGAGAAGAGCATCGAATATAGTAAAACCGACGCACAATTTTAAGTCAAAAAGTTTTAAAACACTGGAATAAAACAAGTTAGTTTAAAGAATATATGAAGTTAAGAAAAAACAGCTTAATCGGTTACTCTTTCTTCGCCTGATTCCAGAATAAATCCATTTCTTCCAGGGTAGATTCTTTCAGCGTTTTGTTGTTTTCTTTGAGCTTTTCTTCAATATAACGAAAGCGATGCTCGAACTTCGTGTTGGTTTTACGAAGGCTGTCTTCTGCATTTAATTCAAAATACCGGCTTACATTTACCAGAGAGAAAAGCACATCTCCAAATTCATCCGAAAGTTCATCTGGGTCACCACTTTCTAAGGCTTCTCTAAATTCTTGCAGTTCTTCATCTAACTTATCCCATGCTAATTTCCATTCGGGCCAGTCAAAGCCAACATTAGCTGCTTTTTCCTGCATACGCTGAGCACGGATAAGAGCAGGAAGTTGTGCGGGTAATCCATCGAGGGTGGATTTCTTTCCTTCTTTGAGCTTAATATTCTCCCAGTTCTCTGAAATCTGTTCCTCACCATCCACTTTGGTATCTCCAAAAACATGAGGATGGCGGCGGATCAGTTTCTCCATGAGGGTGTAGATTACATCTCCAATATTGAAGGTCTCAGTTTCTGTGGCTATCCGGGAGTGAAAGATGACGTGAAGTAATAGATCACCAAGTTCTTTCTCAAACTCATCAAAGTCTTTATTATCCAGCGCTTCAATGGCCTCATAGGCCTCTTCGATCAGGTTATCTTTGATAGATTCGTGTGTTTGCTTCCGATCCCAGGGACATTCTTTGCGGAGGATCTTTACGAGTTCAACAAGGTCTTCAAAGTTCCGGCTTGGCTGCATAGAAATGTTTAGTGTTAAATTTTGAATGTTGGATGCGTTCAAATTTAACACTAAACATTGAGCATTAAACAATAATTAGGTTTTTTTCTTTTTCTTTTTGGCTGCAGGGAAGAGGATATTATTCAGGATCAGTCGGTATCCGGGACTGTTGGGGTGAAGCTCCAGATCAGTTGGCGGGTCATTTACCCGATGTGTATAATCTTCAGGATCGTGGCCTGCATAAAAGGTAAAGGTGCCTCGTCCGTAATTTCCATGAATATATTTTACCTGATCGCGCCCCGGTGATTCCCCGAGAACTACAACTGAGGGTTTTACTTTGTCTTTCTGAAAAGCCGTTGTTTGTCCATAAAATCCCCTGACGCTGCTTACATGATTTTGGGTGAGCATAGTGGGAACCGGATCCCATTTTGCAGAAAATTCAAAAAGTGTGAAAAAGTCCAATGACTGATCTACCCGGTCAATGCTTACCGGAACATCAATGTTTGCATGTTCATATTCTGCTGGATTTAGCGTGATGTCGAAACCTTCAAAGGCTAAGGTTTTGTCAAAATCTAATTTTTGTTGTGCATTAGGATCGGCAGGATCTCCGTCAAATTGCTCCGGAGCAATATCAACACCTTCAGCAGCAAGGGCAATGTCAAAGGTGTCGGTACCTGAACACATTGCAAATAAGAAACCCCCGTTTCCTACGTATTCCTTAATGGTTCGAGCTACTTCCTTTTTCTGTTCAGAAACAGAGGCAAATCCGAGTTCTTCTGCCATTGCTTCCATTTGTTTTACCTGTGCAATGTACCAGGGCATATTTCTGTAGCTGTGCCAGAATTTTCCATACTGACCAGTGAAGTCCTCGTGATGGAGGTGAAGCCAGTCATATTCATCCAGTTTGCCCTCTAAAACTTCTACATCCCAGATCTTATCGTACTCAACTTCGGCATACGTAAGTGCCAATGTCACGGCATCATCCCATGGCAGGGCTTGATCTGGTGTATAAACGGCAATACTGGGTGCTTTTTCCAAATTTATCACAGAGGTGTTATTACTATTGCTCTCAACCTGCTGTATGATCTGATTAGCATCCGATCCGCTTATCGATTCTATAGTAACATTTCTAACCCTGCTTTTTCGAATAATATCATTTTCAACATTAGCTAAGAAACTTCCCCCACGGTAATTCAGTAACCATTGTCCTGTTTTCCCATCAACTAAATGATTGAATATCACCCCATAGGCCTTTAGATGATTGGTTTGGGATGCATCCATAGGAATAAGCACATATTGCTGTGCAATTAACATCCAGGGGGCTATCAAGAATAGAATAAATAGAAGAATTCGCTTGAACATAAGTCAGGAATTTTGATTTGAAAAAAGATTTAAGCGTTCACGAGCGTAAGGTGCATAAAAACCTTGTGGGTATTGTAAGATCAGCTGATCATATATTTCTCGTGGATGGTCGATCTCAGCAGGATTTTCCAGAGCCGGTTTCTCAAACTCCAGGCAACTATGTCCCAATGCACATTGATTCGGGTTATTCGCATCAAGTAACTGTTCAGCAAGTTTTGCTTTTTCCCAAAGCAGAGTTTCTTTAATGGGGGTAGAAGGGTCAGAGGCGAGAAAAGCATGAAGTAATTCATACTTATTCTGTAATGGGATGTGCTTTGAATCAACTAAAAAAAGCATGGCATCATCCTTTAATACCTTAAATTCAGGGGCTTTTATCAACGCTATTAACTGGGCAGAACTCTCTTTAAGCTGCCCATTGTTGGCGTCAAATACAGCACTTGAAAATTGATCCAATAAGCTTCCTGTAGTATCAGCAGAGGTGCCTTCTTGAAGCCATAATCGAAGCTCGAGAGCGTCATTTGCATAATAAGATGTGTTTTGACGACCTAAAGACTTTAATTGAATGGTGGCAAATTCGTAATCACCTGCATAAAAATCTGTGAGAGCCAAAAAATAACGCGTTTTTTCTGCTATTTCACCAATTTCAGCTTGTTTATTTGCCCGTGTAAGCTGAATACGAGCCTCTGAATATTCTTTTTTTGATAAATGAATACGTCCTACAAGGTATTGTACTTCTGGGGTATCCCGCATACCTGGAATACGTTGTAATTTTTGTAAAGATTGCTGGGCTTTCTCAAGATCAAAGACATGATCGAGTGCAATTTCAACTCTTTTGAGGTGTACGTTACTCATTCCGCTGTAGCTGCTGGTTTCAGTTTCAATGGAATCCAGCATAGCGGAAGCCAAGGAGTATAAACTGTCCTTTTTATTACTGAAGTCAAGATTGAAATCATCAATATATTTTGCCCAGGAAGAATAGGTGTTTGCTAATTCTTCAAGTCCCCGCCATTTGACCTCTCCAAACGATTTATCCGTGTAATAGGAAAAGGCCTGTTCTGCCAGCTCAAACCGATTGTTATTAATGAGCTGTCGGCCCAGCCTGAATAAGGCATAATTATAATTTTCAGTCCGGTTTTCATATTCTTTCGCAGCTGCCAATGCCCGACGGTAGAGTTCATTTTCCTGAAGCAACCAAATTTGTAGCTGATACAATGTTTGATAGGAAGAAGCCGATACGGACATCGTGGATAATCGCTCATTTAGCTCTACGATTGTAATGTCGTTTAAAACAGGGTCATTATATCGAAGCAAACTACGCTGGATAAATGAGATCTGGTTAGGACTTTCTTCCAATAAGGCAAGCCATTCATTAATAGCAGATTCATATTCACCTGCCCGCATATATGCATTGGCAATGTCACCAAAAAAGAGTCGGTCATTCTGAAAATTCTCACGCGCTAATTTATAAACTTCCACTGCTTTAAGATATTCTTGCCGGCTGGTCATAGTGCGGGCAGTGTTTATATAAAGCTGGAGGTCACGGGGTTGCGCTTCAAGGTTTTCATTCCAGATTTCAAAAGCCATTTCTTTTTCGCCTTTATAATGATATAGCTCAGCAACTTTAATTTTACTTCGGTGTTCAGTTGAAGGCATATCTGTGAACTTATTTGCAATCTCAAGCCCTTTGTCATACTGCTTTAGCTGAATTAAACAATCGATAAGACGTTCGGCATATCCAAAATTCTCGGGAAAGCTTTCATGAAGTTCATCAAGTAGGGGAAGAGCATCAGCGTATTGTTGTTGCTGCATCATTCGGGTTGCGATCTGAAAATCTCGGTTGGATTGAGAAAAAGCAGCGCTGCTAATAAGACTTATAGAAATACCTAAAGTGATGAATAGTATGTATTTTCTCATGAATTAATGATCCTAAACTCTGGTAAAAATAATTTCAATTCTCGGTAAAGCCGGTTTAACGGAAGGCCAACGACGTTGTAATAGTCACCTTCTATTTTTTCTACAAATAAAGCCCCAAGGTCATCCTGTATTCCATATGCACCTGCTTTGTCCATTGGGCTACCGGTTTTAATGTACGCTTTCATATCTGCTATTTCCAACGCACTAAAGGTAACTTTGGTTTGCTCATAAAAAGTGTGCGTATGACTAAGATCGCCGGTTTTATCAGTTTTAACAAGAGCAACCCCGGTATATACTGCATGTGTGGAATCGCTAAGTTGTTTTAAAATAGATAGCGCTTCTTCTGTGTTTGCTGGTTTGCCCAAGATCTGCTTATTATAAACTACGATGGTATCCGCACCAATAATAAGGGAATCAGGATATTTTCGGGCAACATCCCGGGCTTTCATCATTGCCAGATCTTGTACAATCCTTATTGGATTGGTGTCAGTAATTACCTCTTCTTTTTCACTTGGGTGGATCTCAAATCGAATGCCGATCTGTTTTAAAAGATTTTTTCGACGTGGACTTTGAGAGGCCAAAATAATTCGGCTCATAGCGTATAATGATCTTTTTTGTTTAGCAGATAATTAAATAACTTAGCCAACAGTTCAACTTAAATTCAGAATTAATTTAATTGCATTAAAAAATGGCAAAACAAGGACGAAATAATCCAAAATCCCAACCAATGTTTTTTTCAGCCTATAACTACAAACTTATTGGGATTGCAATATTATTAATTTTTGCTGGATTTACTGCCATGTTCCTTGAAAATGAAGTGCATGGATTCATTTCATTATATGTTTCTCCCATAGCTGTTATGGCTGGATTTATACTGGTCGTGTTTGCAATTATGAAGCATGACCGGGATGATCAGGATCAAGCTGTAAAAAGCTGATCACGTGATCCACCGCAAGGTAAATATCTTTTTTATACTATCTCTGGTCTTTGTTTTTATTATATACGGAGAGGCTCAAGACCATCAGCAAATCCTGTTGGGAGTATTTTTTGCTTTACTGCTTTCTATGTGTGCCTTTTTATTTAACTGGCTGACTATTGACGGTGCTTTTTCAGCAACTATTTGTGGAAGTTATGCATACGGAATTGGTGGAATGACAGGTGCGGCAGTGGTTCTTTTCTTCTTTATTAGTAGCTCTGTTCTTACCAAAAAAAGCACCAACAATGAAAAGCAAGACATTCGTTTATCACGCAGAAATGGCATTCAGGTTTGGGCAAATGGGTTTTGGTTTTCGATTTGGTTCTTGGTTTGGTTTTTAACGGATATGGACCTTTTCCTGATTGCAGGTGTTACAGCGGTTGCATCAATTACAGCAGATACATGGGCCACTGAGATCGGGGGAAACAGATTACAATCTAAAGCCCGGCTTATCACAACAGGCAAAACAGTACCACCTGGTACCGATGGAGGAGTTAGCTTTACTGGTACTATTTCATCCATTGCCGGAGCTGCAATGATATCAATCACTTATTTTACGATATACGGCGAGTTTGATTTAGGGACGGTTCTTATAATTGGTATTGCTGGTTTTATGGGAAGCATCATAGATTCCTATTTAGGTGCACGGTTTCAGTATAATTCTGAACAAAAACACCTGTCATTAGGAGAAATAAAATTTAACATGGATAACAATTTTGTAAACTGGTTCTCTTCAGGAATGGCCTCTGTTATCAGTTTACTGGCAACTTTAATTATTAGCTTATGAAATGGTATAAAAAATTACACTGGCAAATTATTATTGGTTTAATATTAGGACTTATATGGGGATTAGTAGCCAATCTTGTCGGTCTAAATGATTTTACCATAAACTATATCAAGCCTGTTGGTACTATTTTTATAAAGTTACTGGTTTTAATTGCCGTACCACTGGTCTTAGTTTCATTGGTCACAGGTGTCACCAGTTTAAACGATACGACCAAACTTTCCAGAATGGGCGGTAAAACAGTTGGTATTTATGCAATAACCACGGTTTTTGCTATTAGTATTGGCTTACTGACGGTAAATTTAATGCAACCGGGTAAGTCATTGCCTCCGGATACGCGGGATCAGCTTCAGGAAACGTACAGCCAGACAATTGATGACCGAAGTGAGACTGCCATGGAAGTCATGGACCGCGGTCCTTTAGATTTTGTCGTTAATATCGTCCCAGAGAATTTCTTTAGTGCTGCTTCGGACAATTCCAATATGTTACAGGTAGTATTTGTGGCCATCCTATTAGGTATTGGGATCATTCAAATTGGTGGTAAGAAAGCAAAAACCCTGACTAATTTTTTCGATGCTTTGAATGATGTGATCATACGTATCGTAGAGTTGATCATGTTGACAGCACCTTACGGGGTATTTGCACTTATGGCATCCCTGCTCATAGATCTTGCCGGAGATGACCTTGGTAAAGCCCTCGAATTGCTCTATGCACTTGGTTGGTACTGTTTAGCAGTAGTTATAGGACTCACCATTCATGTATTTGTAGTGTATGCCAGTCTATTTAAAGCAACAAGTAACATGAAGCTGAGCACATTTTTCAGAGCCATACGACCAGCCATGCTGTTAGGATTTAGTACAAGCTCAAGCGCTGCAACACTACCGGTGACTATGGAGCGGGTTGAAAAGAATTTAGGTGTAAAAGAGGAAGTAGCAAGTTTTGTTTTGCCGATAGGGGCTACCGTAAATATGGACGGTACCAGCTTGTATCAGGCAGTTGCAGCCGTATTTATTGCTCAGGCGTTGGGAATGGATCTTACAATTGCTCAACAACTGACAATTGTATTGACAGCGACGGCTGCTTCAATTGGTGCAGCTGGAGTTCCGGGCGCTGGCATCATCATGTTGGTGATCGTACTTGAGTCTATACAGGTTCCTACTGCAGGTATCGCACTCATTTTAGGGGTGGACCGAATACTTGATATGTTTAGAACAATGGTAAACATTACCGGGGATGCGGCAGTATCGGTTGCAGTTGCCTCTACAGAGAATCTTTTGGGTGAAGCTCACCTCGATGATTAAGATTTCGAAAACACCAAAATTAAGTATGTCTTTATGCCCGAAAATCTGTTAATTATGAGGGAAGAAATTTTATGTAACCACGGTGCCTATGGCTCAAAAGTTACTATTTCATAAATATTTATTAAAAATACATATCGCCCTTATTATTTGTATTGCTTTGTGTTCTGCAAAGCTTATGGCTCAAAGCGTATTATTACCAGGTGATATTGTGATTGTATCTGCAAATTCAGATTCCCAGTCTATAGATTTCATCCCTTTGATAGATATTGAGGAGGGCACTGAAATATATTTTTCGGCAGGAGTGTGGGACGATACTACTCAAACTTTGCACGGAGAAGAACTATCAGTTGAATTTCTGAAATCTATTGATGCAGGCAGTAGTATTCATGTCAATGAAGTAGAAAATGAGCTTTTTAAAGTCACGGGGTCATTGGGTACACAGGGTGACACCCGTCGGCTTTTTGCCTTCCAAAAAATGGAAACATATTATCGGCACATTTTTGCAATTGGGTGGGGAAAGGGGAAAATCTGGAATGTTACAAGCAGTGATTCTGCCAGCTCGGATGTTCCAAGAGCGCTAAAAGAGGATGAGTTATTTTTAACTCTGGGAACTGCAAAAAACTATCAATATTATATTAGAAATGGTGCCAGTGGTACGCGTGATCTATTACAAAAGATTGTGACCGATGAAGCAAACTGGCGGTCGTCTGAGTCTTCCTTTCCATACTTTGGAACTTCTTTTAATCTTCTGTCACCGCCTGTAATCTTATTTGAACGCAGTTTATCTACGGTGAGCGAACGGGATTCTGTGGCCGTTTTAAATGTTGCAATTTATGAACATGACGGCTCAAGGCTTACTGTTGATGTGGTTTTCGACTCCCTGCAAAGCATTATAGATAAAGAGGACATTAACGGATATAGGTCAACCAAATTGAATTTTACCGGTTTGATAGGTAATGCTTTGTATGAAGTTCATGTACCAATTATCGATGATAAGAATTATGAGGGAAGAGAAACTGGTATCTTCAGGCTGGAAAATTTGACAAAAGGTAATTTTGGAGATTTTCTTGCGCACAGCCTTGTTATAAATGATGATGAAAAACCAGATGTTACAATTTCGGTCGTTGCAAATAATCAGGTTCAACCTGATGTGATCGAAATTAGAAATGAAGAAGATGGTGTCGTATCGCTGACAGGTTGGGAATTGGTTTCAAATAACATGTCTTTCGGATTTCCCCGACAGTTGGTGTTATATCCCGGAGAGACTCTCAAAATTGTAGATCAAAATAAAAATGAGGGATCTGATTCGTCTGATAATGTTATTTACACAAACTCAGAATCTCTGTTGCTTAGTGAGGAGGGTGGAAATTTAAAATTGGTGGATTACAAAGGAGAAGTCATTAATGAGAAAGCATACGAAAAGACACTTATTACTGAAAATGAAAAACCAACGACTTCAAGAGAAAGTGTTGCCTCATCTTCAAGTAACCAGGCTGTAAAAGAAATTTCTGTGATGGGTCAACAAGGGTCAGCTTTTGTTACACTTTCTAAAAATATGAACCCGGGATGGAAAGTAATGAATGCAAATGATGATATCCTTCAAGCCTTTCCTGAAACAGAATGGATCATTTGGAACGAAGAAACATCCTCATTTGAATCATTTGAAGAATCAGATCATACGACAAGCTCAAAAAGTGTAATTTTTGGTCATTTTGATGCTAATAAAGCCGAAAAGCTAAGTACGTGGGTGCAGAATGAAAATTCGGCAGAAAAAGCAATTTCCGAGAATAATAAGAGGATGCATTGGAAGGTATCTGCTACGGATAAGAATGAAAATGGGCAAATAGACCAACTTGAGGGCCTGAATTTACTTTTAAATGATCTAAATAGTTCCCTATCTGTTAAAAAAGTAATGCATACTTTACAGACTGAATATCCTGAAATTGAGTTTTCACCAACCTTATATAGTATCAATCAAAAAGTAGCTGGAGAACTCGATTTTGAACCGCTCACAAAAAAAGATTCTATACCATCTAAAGCTCCATTTTGGATCATGCTAAAAGAAAAACTGGTGCCAACAGAGCTGGTTTTGGACCAAGATCAGTTATTGGAATCTGCTGATTTGGTAGAGCCAGCTACAGGACAGGCACAAGATGAACAACAGTCTATCACTTTTGCACTTACAATTCCTGAAACGGAAATTGAGGAGACCGTCAAGTTGAACTTTGAAGATGATATTGAAAATATAAATTCGCTGAAGGATTTGGAATCCTATCCCGAACTCCAACCTGGAGATCATTCTTTCTTTCAATCTTCATTTAACTTATTGGGGGAGTATTATAAAGAACTGGACCTATCATCAGAGGTCACTTCAAATATTGAAATACCACTCTATTTTGAAACCGACAAGAGCAATAGAATTCAACTATCGGTCAGGGCATGGGAGAACATCCCGGCAGACTGGGAAATCATGATTGAGGATCGACAGTTGGATAAAAAATATATGTTAAGGGATGGTTTTGTTTTGAATTTTGAACATCAGACAAGGCCTCGAAATGAAGGTCAGATCCAGGAAGGAGAAGAAGATGTACAAAATGACCAATTTGAAAGAAAAGAAGATCATCGGTTCACCATACACGTAATCGCTGAGCGGGCAGAAGTACAAGATACGGAGACAACAGACAAACCGCGTGAGCTTGAATTATATCAAAACTATCCGAATCCTTTCAATCCTATTACTACCATATCATTTTACATACCGGAACCGCGGGAAGTAAAGTTGTCGGTTTTTAACATTGTGGGACAACCCATTTCAGTGATCGTTGATGGTATGCTATCAGCCGGAGAAAAACATTATGAATGGGATGCCCGGGACCGGCCCAGTGGTATGTATATTTATCAGCTTGAAGTGGGTAACAAAGTTATGACACGAAAAATGACATTAGTAAAATAATGAACATATTTGGTGTGATAACAGTTATTTCAATCAACCAATCATAAAAAACATAGAGGAAAGTACTTAAAAACTATCATGCAGTTTAAGACAATTCAAGGGGTGGACGTACCTGAAATAGGTTTAGGAACACATCGATTAATTGGTAGGGAAGGTGAAAACACAATAAAGCTTGCGCTGAATTTAGGATATCGCCATATAGATACGGCTCAAAGCTATAAAAATGAGAGAGAAGTAGGTGAAGCAATAAAACGCTCTCATGTAGACAGAGAAGAATTATTTCTCACTTCAAAAATCTGGCATACGCATCTGGAGAAAGAAGAGGTATTAAAAGTTGCTGAAAATACCTTACGCGAAATTGACACTCCGTATTTGGACCTGCTGCTTATTCACTGGCCAAACCCGGACATAAATGTAGAAAAAACTTTAGAAGCATTTCTGTCACTTCGTGATCAGGGTAAAGCTTTGAATATTGGTGTAGCTAATTTTCCCGTTAAATTACTAAAAGAAGTGAATGAAGAATTGGGGGCCCCAATTTTCTGTAACCAAGTTGAATATCATCCCTTCTACAGTCAGTTTGATATGCTCGATTATACGGCCGAACATGACCTTCTGTTTACAGCATACTCTCCTCTGGCACAAGGGAAAGTTACAGAACATCCTTTTTTACAGGAATTAGCAAACAAATATGGCAAATCACCGGCACAAATAGCTTTAAGATGGCTGATTGAGCAGGAGCAAGTTGTTGCTATACCTAAAGCCTCAACTGAAGATCATCTTCGTGAGAATATTGATGTCTACGACTTTGCTTTAGAAGACGATGATTTTTATGCAATCGATGAGATCGAAAAAACTGCTAAGATCATTGATCCCGATTTTGCTCCCGGGTGGGATAGCTAATTCGACCTGGATTTGCATTCAGCAAGAGCTAAGACTTCTTTGTCTTGGTTCTTCAGCTGAAATTTGATCACACCGTCTGTTTTTTTGACCGATGATATTATTCTGTCACCTGCTTTACTCTCTTTTAAAAAGATGATATCCATTTCGTTGATCATTGATGTATCATTTTTATCATAAAGCTCCATCATCCATTCTACATAGCGAGCGTTATTTACGTGTCGATTCATATCCTCATCTGATCTTCTTACATCGATCGTAGTATTTTTCTGTGGATCTTCAAACGGTTTCATCCGCGAATTCTTCACTGGAAGTACATGATCGATCTTTTTAAGTCGTAATTCTAATACTTCTGGAGGCATTCTTGTTGGCCTTCTCGTTTCCATGTTAATCATCATCCAATAACTGAGGCAGGAACCTATTTGTTCATTCTGCGCATCCAAGATTCTGTAATTACGGTATGCTCGCAGTGCATCGCCTGCCGCAGGCCAAGTCTCAATAGTTATATTTTCCCGCCAGTCTGGAAAACGTGTAATGTTGGTATCCATTCGATGAAGTACCCAGGTCAGGTTTTGTTTATGAAGCTGACTAATGTCAAAGTTTAGTTTTAAGGCATGGTTCCCGGCAACTTCCTGAAATAGCGAACATAACGCAGGTAAGGTTGCTTTACCTTTTATATCAACTTCACTTGCTCGAATTTTGAAGGACTCTGAAAATTTCGTGATATCGGCTGTCATAGCTTGAATGTAAGCATTTTGATTTTATACGTAGCTGAAGATAGAAAAGCCCCATCAGTTTCACCTGATGAGGCTTGGGTTTTCGGGGTACAAAAATGTTTTGTTGGGTATGAAAATTGGATCAATTTTCAGGCTTTGAAGGATTGCGTTTTTTGCTTAACCCAATTTTTGGTGTTCACTCCAATAAAATACATCGATGGAACCAGGAACAGGGTTAAAAAAGTGGCAAAACCAAGACCATAAATAATAGTCCAGGCAAGTGGTCCCCAAAAGGATGCGTTATCACCACCAAAATACAGGTTTGGTTCAAAGCTTGCGAATAGTCCGTAAAAGTCAATATTCAAACCAATCGCCAAAGGAATTAACCCCAATATGGTAGAAGCTGCTGTCAGCAGCACAGGATTCAGTCGAACAGATCCTCCTTCAATCACAGCATCCTTCAAATCGGCTCCATTTTTTCGCATAATATCAATATAGTCGATAAGAATTATACCATTCTTGACCACAATACCAGCGACCGCAATAATCCCCATACCAGTCAGTACAACTGAAATATCCATTCCAAATGTAGCAAAACCTATAAAAACTCCGATCAGACTAAACAGAACCTGCGACATAATGATCAGGGGTTTGCCAATAGAATTGAATTGGGCCACCAATACCAAAAATATTAGCATAACGGCTGCAAAAAGAGCTACAACCAGAAATTGCCCTGTTTCAGCTTGTTCTTCCTGCTCACCCGTTAGTGAGATCTCATATCCTTGGGGAATGTTGAAATCATTTAGTGATTCGCGAATTTGTGCATTGATCTCATTGGCATTAAATCCCGCCAGTACATTTGAAGAAAGCGTGGCTACTCGCTCCAGGTCAATTCTGTTGATTGCACCATAACTGTTTGAAAGGCGTGGCGTTGCTACAGCTGATATTGGAATAAAACCCGTAGAGGTGCCAACGGTCATGTTCATGAGGTCTGTAATATTTGAACGATCTTCTTCCCTGAGTCTTAAGGTAACGTCATATTCATCTTCATCGACACGGTAGGTAGAAACCGGTTCTCCCAATAAGGCCGTTCGGATGATTCCACCAACTTGAACATTATTAATACCGTATGTATTTGCTTTTTCGTTATCTATATCTATGATCATCTCCGGATTATTAACCTGCAGATCTGATCGAAGCTCTTCTATTCCTTCTATATCCTGTTCCTGAATATACTCTTTAAAATCTTCTGTAAGGGTAATCAGTTGGTCAAACTCATTTCCGGTAATCTCAATATTTATGGGTTTGCCGGTGGGGGGACCATTCTGTTCTTTTTCAACAGTTACAGTGGTTCCTGGAATATCCTGTACACGATTTCGAACGGCATTTAATATATCCTGTGTTGATACACCATCCCGGTATTGGTAATCTACGAATTCAACCGTCACTTTACTTTTATTGGCAGAGGGTGTTGGGTCAATACTATTTGGCGGGTTAGCACCAACCGCTACATTCGATATCACTGACTTCACAACCGGGTTATTTCTGCCAATGACGTCATATACTCGATCTTCAAGTTGTTTGTTGACCTCATTGGTTTTATCCAGATCGGTTCCCGCAGGCATCTCATTATATACATAGACAAAGTTTGGATCGCTTTCGGGGAAGAAAACTACTTTTGGAGAAGCAATACCTAACAAAAATATACTGAGGATCAGAAATACAAAGGTACCTGCCAGGATAAACCAAGGCCGAAAACCAATCAGGATCCACTGTATAGCATCATGGTACCAGCTCTGAATTGCCGGTAATGTTGATTTGTTGAATTTCTTTATCAGGGGCTTAAGCACGAACCGCTCCAATAACCAAAGCAAATATAGGAAAACCAACAAATTGGCAACGAATAAACCACCCACCGCATAGAAAATACCCGCAAGTACAGTGATAACCGCAGAGGCAATCCAAAGATAAGTATTATCCGATTTTTCTTTTTCCTGCAGATGTTCCTTTTCCTCACCCATAAAAGAAACAGCAAAAACCGGGTTCATTACCAATGCAACGACAAGTGATGCAATCAGAGTTAAAATTAAAGTAATCGGCAGATAGATCATAAACCGCCCTATGATACCTCCCCAAAATAGAAGGGGTATAAAAGGGGCTATGGTAGTGAGCGTACCAGTAATAACAGGGAGGGCAATTTCACCCGCAGCCCGTTTTGCAGCCTGTATTTTGCTTTCATTGTTTTGGGTTACATGCCGGTAAATATTCTCAACGATCACTATGGCATTATCTACAACAATTCCCAATCCCAGTATGAGCGCAAACAATACAACGATGTTAATTGAGAACCCAATAGTAGGCATCACAGCAAAAGCAATAAGTGAAGAAAGGGGAATCGCAAGGCCTACAAAAACAGCATTTTGTACGCCCATGATGAACATAAGGACCAAAACCACAAAGAAAAACCCAAGGATAACCGTATTAAAAAGGTTTGAAACGCTGTCCTTAGTGTCCTGAGAACGATCGCCAGTAATTGTGATACGGAGATCATCCGGAAACTGGGTTTGTTGTAAATCTTGTACGATGGCAACAGCTGCTTCTGAAGTCTCGATGAGATTTCCACCGCTTTTTTTCTTCACGTTTACAGTGATAACCGGCTCTCCATTCAAACTTGCATAGCTTTCTCTGTCTGCAAAACCATCTTCTATCACGGAAATATCTTTCAGGTATACTTCATCCTCAAGCCCATTTTGAAGAATAAGATTCTTCAGGTCATCAGCTTGCTCGATTTCTCCATCAACGCGGACAGATCGCTCCATGGAACCTATTTCAAGCTGTCCTGCAGAAACCGTCATGTTTTTACTTTGTATGCCTGTGCGTATATCATTGAAACTTATGCCGGCCGCCTGCATTTTTTGCAAGTCAACATTGATCTGTATCTCACGTTCAAGGGCTCCAACAATTTCTGCTTCATTTACATCCGAAAGGCTTTCAACGCGATCCTGAATTTCATCTGCATACTTTTTGAGCTCAACAAGGTCAAAATTACCCGATAGGTTAATATTAAGAATGGGTTGATCATCCAGATTGAAATCATTTACCTGTGGCTCCTGCGTAAGCTGCGCAGGCAGTTCAACCCGGGCTTTCTCCACGGCATCATTTACTTCTTGCTGGGCCACCAACTTGTCTTTTTCCGTGGTAAATTCAACAGTAATGATTGAGGTTGCCTGCTTGGAAACACTGCTTATTTGATCTATTCCGTCAATACCCTGTAGCTCTTCCTCAATTGGACGCGTAATCACATTTTCAATATCTGCAGGTGAGGCACCTGCATAAATAGTAACGACGTTAAAGATGGGAATTTCCACCTCAGGGAAAGACTCTTTCGGAAGCGTCAGGTAGGAATAAATTCCTATAATTGTAACTAAAACCGTAAGTAAATAAACCGTAGTGCGGTTGTTGATCGAAAGACTCGAGATCTTAAATTCTTTGAAATCCATATTCTTTTGCTCGCTACTGTTCAATTAATTTTCTTGGATTGATATCGCAATTCCATCATTCAGATTTGTGTAACCCGTTGTGATCAATAAATCCCCAGCCTCAAGTCCATCAGTGATGACGAGATCATTTTTATAATTTTCGCCTGTTCTTACTTCCTTATTCTTAGCTATCCATCCGCTCTCCGTTTCCTCGGCAACAAACACAAAACTGATGTTATTGGCTTGTTGAACCGCATTCACAGGCACTACGATCTGGTTGGGAAGTGTAATATCATTGATTCTGACACGCGCCATCATATTAGGGCGAATATCCTGTGTGTCTCCGGGCAGGAACACTTCAATTCCAAAAGTTCGATTTGAGGGATTGATCGCCTTACTCACCGCATCTATTTTGGTTTTGGCGGATGTTTTTAAGCTCGGAAAGATGATCTCCACACTATCTTGGGTACTTATTCGGGTGATATAAGCCTCTGAGACCTGAGCCGTTACTTTGAATGCATCTGAATTTGATATTTGAAATACCGGTAGAGCAGGTGCAACATTTTCTCCAACTTTAAGATCAACACGATCAACAGTTCCGGATATAGTTGCCTTTATATTATAGTACGAGTACTGTTCCTGAAGCGAAGCTAATTGACTTTTGGCTGACTCATACTGCGTTTTTGCCTGAAGGTATTCTACTTCAGAGCCAATATTTTGCTCTTTCAGATTTTGTTGACGCTCAAACAGCGTTTTTGCTAATTCGAGCTGTGACTTAACCTGATCCAGCTGACTCCGGGTAATTTCCCCGTCGAGTCTTGCCAGGATATCACCTTTTTGGACCTCTTGACCAGCCCTCACCATGATCTCCTCAACTGTTGCTGACGTCTTTGGAGTGATCATTATGGTTTTATCAGATTCTACATTACCCTGAACCGTAACATAGTGGCGAAATGTTTTTGGTGTGATTTTTTCTACATACACCGGCGTACTACGGGTATTTTCTTGTTCGCTAATTTGTTCTCCTGAGCCGTTACCGCATGCAGATAGAAAGAGAAATAGCGCTAAAATCGAAATTTGTGATTTCATGTGAGTCGGTTTCATAATTATTTAAGTTCGATCGTTTCTTTTATTTGCTGAATGTCATTGGGTACAAATGGAACTTGTCCAACAGCCTGATCATATTGTGCTTTGGCGGATAAATAACCGGATACCATTTGGGCGTAATTGATCTCGGCCTGGCGTAGCTGGAGCTCAGCATCGTTCAATTCCTGCTGAGATCCCACCCCATTTTGATATCGAATTTGGGCTCGTTCATAACCGCGTTTTGCCTGAGTTACCGCTTTTTCCAATGCATTGCTCGTTTGGAGGGCTTCCTGAACATTTTGACTGGCAATGAAGATCTCTTTATTTGCAGTTTGTTTAGCCTGATATTGCTGAAGCCGGGTATCTTTTATTTGAATTTTTGCTCGTTGCAGATCTGCATATCGGCTTAAGCCCTGAAAAATAGGTAACTGAACCCCAAGGGTAAGGGTCTGTGATCTTGCTCTGTTATCTTCATTCCCAAAAAATACAGGGGTACCACTTTGGGAGGCCGTCCAGTTCAATCCATATTGAGCAAATACGGTGGGCAGGAAAGAGCTCCGCTGGGCATCAAGTTGTTTACCCTGCAGTTGATTCTGCAACTCAAGAACACGCAGATCACCTCGGTAGTCCATGGCTTTTTGAAGTGAGAGCGAGTCATTACTCAACACCAAAGGTGTTTGACGGTCTACTGACTTAAGGACCTCATTTTCAGCTTTTTTAGCTTCTTTTGCATGAATATTGAAGTCCCGCAAACTACCTTTTAGTTCAATGGAAAGCTGAACCGGAAGTCCCATTGCATCCAGCAGATCTTGTTTGGCTTGCTTTATGTCGAATTCTGAGGAAGTCAGTTGGGGTTCTAAATTACTCAGTTGTACTTCCAATTGTAGAACTGCGTAATCATCTGTGAAGCCTTGTTCTGCAAGTTTTCTTGTGTCCTCCAGATTTTTTTTAACTCTTTCAATTTGCGCTTCGACCAATCTCATCCTCTCCACAGAAACCAGTGCTTCGTAATAATAGAAACGAGTTTGCGTAACTATTCCCTGTGCGGTTGCGCGCATGCCTTCAGATTGAGCTGCCTTAACCAACTCTGAACTGCTAATGCCTACAAAAGCCTGACCATTAAAGATAGTTTGAGATACCGTAAAGCCTCCCTGCCAGTTATTATCGGTTCCAAAAGCAACCGGGATCAATTCATCCGGATCTGCATTTTCATCAAATATTATGGCTGGAATGAAATTTACAGGAACTTCCAGATTTCGGGTGTAATTAGCTGAAGCTGAGATCTCAGGCATGACATTGCTCCACGCTTTTTTAATTTGTTGATCAGCATCCCTAACCGATAGAAGAGACCTTTTCATCTCTGTATTATTTGCAAGTGCCATCTGTATAGCTTGCTTAAGGTCGATTAGTTCGCCGGAATCATCGGAATTAACCTGACTGATTTGTGCAGATGTGGCAGTGTAAAACCCTATTCCAAAGATCAGAATCAAAATCACGAACTTTTGAAGGGTTTGGGGATTGAGTAGTCTCATATAACCAGTATTGAAATGCTTTTGCCGTTTACTATTTATTTGATCAGACATTAATTAATGTAGTTGGATATCAAGAAATTCATCTAATAATTGGGACATGGAAAGGGAATGTTCCTGGAACAGTTCTTTCATATTTTTGTTTGAGCCGGTTAGATAGAAGTTGAGCATTCCACTCATTTGAAAACTAAGCGTTAGGGATAGGATTTTAGGATGGAGTTTAGTAGTAATACTCCCATCCTGAATCCCTATTTGGACTGCCCGAACCATGAGTATGAAAAGTTCGTCCTCTATTTTGTGACAATCTTCTGTAATAGAAGGGGAGTCATTTTTTTCAAGCTCATTGCTATAATGCTCATTACTATAATGCTCATAGATCAGCATGGCTTTTGTGAAAGCAGCATTTTGAGTGATCGTTTTTAAAAAGGTCAGCATCATATATTTCACCAGTTGAGCACCGGGTAGATCTTTTTGTATTACATTTAAAAATTTTTCGTGCAAATGCTGCAGCCCCCGTTTCTTTATAGCTTTATGCAGGGTGGATTTATCATTAAAGTAAAGATAGAGTGTTCCTTTACTGAGCTCAGCCTTTTCTGCGATCTCGTCCATGGTCGTCTTCTCAAATCCCTGCTTTTCGATCAGCTCAATAGCAGCAGTCAAAATCTGGTCTCTCCGGAGCTTTTTTTCTCTTTCTTTGCGTTCTTTAGTTCCCATTTACTGACTGAAATTCATTTACTGACTACCAAATATTTAATTTGTTTACTAACTACTGAACAAACTACAAATAATAATCTTCAACTAAAAAAATATGGTTGTGATCATATAAGTGGCATTAGAAGGGAAAATAATTGGTTCTCTTTATAGAAAAGCGCTTTTTCAAAAATTTTATTAGCTATGGGTAAAGAAAATTTAGAGAACTAAATAAAAAATATTGAACGATGAGTCATTTATTGAGCATATGAACTAAGAGAGTTCATTTTCATTCTTATATTTTTGAAGCATTTCTTTTGTTTGTTCGGCCAGGAAGTGATGAAAATCATTGGCTTTTTTTAGGCGGGTATGGTCTGTTTGCTGATCCGATAAAGCAAGCTCTAAACCTTTCTTTGTTATATTTTCCAGCTCTGAGGTAAGCTTTAATTGCCGTTCCATAAAATCAATTAGTGAGCCCTCCTTTAATTTGAAATAGATCTGTCTTTCGCCCTTAATTCGAACTTTTTCAATGAGCCCTTGTCCCAACAATAATCGTGTTACGTTACTCACTGAGGCCTTACTAATTTCTAAATTTTCCATCAGATCCGTAAATGATTGATGGGGAGGATTGCAGATCAGAAGCCAGGCCAGTATTTGTCCATATATTCTTTGATGACCTAATTCTTCTATTTTTAAACTAAACTCATCAACAAATTTATGTTTATCAGAGTAGGCGGAATTTGACACAATGGCAGATGTTAATTTGGCTTTTCTATTGCCTTAACTTAATCATCTTTTAGCAAAGATTAATTCCACTGATTTAATATTAAATCATTTTCGGGCCGCAAGTAAAATTCTTTTAGACCAAATTTGTATATCGTCCAATATCACATAAATAGATGGCAGAACAAGCAGAGTAACAATAGTTGAAAACGTTAATCCACCTACAATAGCTCGAGCCATGGGGAAGTAGGGAGGGCCATCTCCACCAATTTGAGTAGTTCCTATACAAAGTGGTATCAGCCCTAATACGGTGGTTGCAGCGGTCATTAAAATTGGACGCATTCGGTCTTTTCCACCTTGTATTACGGCATCCCGGCGCGAGAGTCCCTCGCTCCGCAAGTGGTTGATATGATCTACCAATACAATACCGTTATTCACTACAATTCCCATAAGTACCAAAATGCCAATAAAGGCCATAAGATCAAACGTAGTATTAGTGATCAGGAAAAACCAAAGAATGCCAACGATCCCAAAAAAGATACAGGATAATACACTGGTGGGATAAAGCAGAGATTCGAATAGTGATGCCATGATCAAATAGATCAGAAAAAAAGCGATGATAATATTGAATATCATTGTAGTGGCAATATCATCATTCATTCCAAAACTACGGCCATAACTCCACTCGTAGCCGGTAGGGTAAACGATCTGATTCATTACTTTGGATATCTCAGTTCGGGCTTCATCCGGGGTAATGTCTTCCAGATTAACAGCAATACCCAGGGAAGTTCTTCGATCTTGCCGGAAAATGCGTCCGGCCCCTTTACTTTGTTCAAAATCAGCCAGAGAAGCTAACTTAACTGTTTGCTCACCAACAGAGATAGGGAGGTTTTTAAGATCGTCAATGGTTTCCCGGTTTTCATCTTTAAAGGCAAGTACAACATCAATTTCTCCATCTTCTCCGCGTATTCTTTGAACCGTTTGCCCCCTCATGGAACCAGATACCATTTGGGCAACCGCAGAGGAGGTAAGTCCAAAGTTACGGGCGCGATCATGATTTACCGTAAGACGTATTTCATCACTTCCGGTTTCTGCTTCAGACTGAACATCAGCAAACCCTTCGATCTGTCCCAGCCGCCATTCAACCTGCTCGGCAAGCTCTTCAAGTACTTCCATTGATTCACCCTGAACAAATACACGAACCTGTTCGGAATTATTTCGGCTAATATATTCAAAAGCAGGTGTTCCTGTAGCAATTGCAGGTAGATCCTCTTCTATTTCTTTTTTGATCTGTGTGACAGATTTTGTTGCGTTATCATCAGGGACCAAATTGAGAGTGGACTCAGCATAATCAGGAGTGTAGTAGGTGTAAACGGATTCAATCTCAAAGTTTTCCTGGTTATCGTATAAATATTGTTCTATTCGGTCTACAGATTCTTTAACGGTTTCTAAAGTGTAGGAAGCGTTTAAGTTATACTGAAGGCTAAGTTGCCGCTCTTCGACTCTGGGAAACATATCTACAGACATTAACATTGCTGGAATGATCCCGCTCAAAAACAGTAAGGTGATGAAAAGAACAGAGATTTTCCGGCGTTCCAAAAACCACTCAAGGACTGCGGCATAACGCACTGATAGCTTGTCGATAATGGTCTCTTTTTTGTTTTCTTCCGGCGGTTGGATCTTTGAAGCTAACAAGGGTATTACGGTTAGTGAAATGATCAAAGATGCCACTAAAGCAATGATTATTGCCATACCGATATAGTACATGTGTTGAGATACCATGCTTTCATTCACAACATTAGGCAGAAAGACAATTATTGAGGTAAGGGTTCCCGCTGTAACGGCAATTGAAACTTCTTTGGCTCCAAAAATGGCTGACCGAAATGAGTTTTCGCCTTTTCGTTGATAGCGGTGGATATTTTCGGTTACGACGACAGCATTATCCACCAACATCCCGATGGCTAACATAAGCCCCATCATGGAAAGAATGTTAAGCGAAATGTCGAGGAAAAAGAAAAAACCCAGCGTTACGATAAGAGAAAAGGGGACAGCTGTAGCGACGATCAAAGTAGTACTGACCTGTCGTAAGAATATATAAAGCACAATAATAGATAGAAAAGCACCAAGCATTCCAGCGTTAAATAGTTCTCTTAGTGAACTTAAGATACCGTCCGCCTCATTGAACATTTCATAGATCTCAATACCACGCATCTCAGGTAATTTATTGATCTCATCGATCTCTGCTAAAATATTATTTACAACTTCTACTGAATTTGCAGTGGACTCTTTTGTGATATCTAAACCGATTGCATATTTCATATCTAAATGCCGGGCATAATCACGATCCGGAGAGGTGTATTTAACCTCTGCAATATCTTTTACTCGTATGTTATTGTCAGATATGATCAGGTTTTCTATATCTTCAGTTCCATTCAAATCCCCAACAGGACGGACCATATATCGCATACCTGCATCGGTGATCTTACCTGCCGATATAGAAAAATTAGCCTGCCGTAAAGTGGTGCTGAGACGATTTAAGTCAATATTATATTGGGTGAGCCGGTCTGGATCTAATTCAATCCGGTATTCTTTTTTCTCAACCCCATATAATTCAACCTGACCTACTCCCGGAATTCGCTCAATGCGTTGCTTAATATTTCGGTTTAAAAGTTCATAAGCATCCGAAAGGTCCCTTTCACTTGATATTCGCAACATCAGTGTGGCACTTGCACCGTCCCTGAATTTAAAGATCTGGTAATACTCAAAATCATCGGGTAGCTGGTGCCGTATACTCTCAATTTTTTCTTTGATCTCAATGGCTTTGAGATCGATTTCATTGCCATGTTTAAAAGTAACCATTACACCGGCGTTATTTTCACCGGAATTGGAATTGATCTGTTCCACACCACTGATCGTCGCAAGTACTTCTTCGATCGGCCGTGCTATGTTTTCATTGACCTCAGCGGGAGTTGAATCGGGATATGGAATCTGAATAAAAGCCCCGGGAAACGTGATATTTGGCATGAATTCTAACGGGACCATGCGTGTGGCTATGACTCCAACAACCAGTAAACTTACGAATACCATAAGCGTGGTAACCGGTCTTCGTATGGATAATTCGGTTATATGCATGGTTATTCAGTAGCTGATTCAAGTTCAGGTTTGGGCTCGTAGGATTTGCGATCCATGATGGAGTACATCACGGGAATTACAACCAGCGTTAGCAAAGTAGATATCAACAGGCCTCCAATTACAGTAATACCCATAGGGGCTCTTAATTCAGCACCGTCGCCAAAACCAACAGCAAGTGGAATCAGACCAAGAGTAGTCGTCATTGTGGTCATTAAAATTGGACGCAGGCGGGATTTTCCTCCTTCTTTAATTGCTTCGATCTTCTCCATGCCTTTTTCACGCATTTGATTTATTAGATCGATCAGCACTATTGCATTATTAACTACAATTCCTGCTAACAGTATCAATCCGATAAAAACAACAACACTGATTGTTGTACCAGTGAGATAGAGCGCAAGGATGGCACCAACCAGTGCCAAAGGAATGGTGAATAAGATGATAAATGGATGTAAAAGTGACTCAAATTGAGAAGCCATTACCAAGTAAACTAAGAAAACGGCCAAACCAAGTGCGAATAAAAGCGACCGGAAAGATTCAGACATTTCCTCATTTTGACCTGCAATTTGGGCCATTATACCCGAAGGCATGGTTGTTTCAGCTAATGCTTGTTCTACATCGGCTGCAGCCTCCCCGAGATCGCTGTAGTTTAGGTTTGCTGATACTATAGCTACTCGCTGTTGATCAATACGACGTATTTCACCGGGGCCGTTTGTGATCTGTACTCGGGCAATTGCATTTAAAGGTATGGGACGCTCACTGTTTGGATTGACAACCAATCGCTGAATTTCATCAATCGAAGCCCTGTCCGCTTCACGGGCTCGTACCAGTACATCTATTTTTCGGTCTCTCCAAGAGTATCGGGTTGCAACATCACCCCGTACATTACTAACAATTAAATCTGCCACTTCATGAACTTGTAATCCAAGTGATGCAGCTTTATCCCGATCAAAAATGATTTGTAATTCCGGGCTTCCGGTTTCCATGGTGCTTTTAACATCTGCAAACCGATTATTTTCGGAAAGTTTTTGAGCTACGGCATCACCGGCTTTTTTGAGTTTGTCGAGATCGAAACCGGAGATCTCAATTTCAATAGGTGTGTTGAATGAAAATAACTCAGGGCGCTGAAATTTATATTGCAACCCGGGAATTTGGCTGAGTGAACTTCGAAGATCATCCATTGCATTTTGTTCTTCAAAGGCACTTGCTCCTGAAGCAAGGGTTACATTCATCTCACCCCAATTTTCACCACCCTGTTCTGGATTGGCGTCCATTCGGTTTCCGGTTCCGGCTACCGCAAATGTAGTTTTAATGTGGTCATAATTTCGGGCAGATGTTTGAACAGTTTTTAAAGCACTGTCGGTTTTTTCAATGGGTGTACCCGGTGGTAACTTAAATTCAACATTGAATTCTCCCTGCGATAGCTGGGGAATTAACTCTATTCCAATACGTGGCACTAATGCCAATGATCCGGCAAAGATCAGTAAGGCAGATCCAAGAACAGCAAATTTATGGTTGAGCGACCATCTTAATAAACCTGCATACATTTTTTCGATAGACTGATATGACTTGTCGAAGACATATACTAAAGGAGAGAATAGAGCTTTTGTTATTTTTGAGATCCATCGAAGGATAAACTTGATTCCACGGATAATAAAGGTTGGAATGGTATAAAAAAGAAACATTCGGGTAGCACGAAGGCCACGTCCAAATTTTGATTTAGGTTCTTTAAGCTGAAGTGGTTCTGGTGCAGAATTTGACCTCCCGATAGAAGACATCATAGGAATTAACGTGATGGCAACCACAAGCGATGCAAGCAAAGAAAATGTAACAGTCAGCGCCTGATCACGGAATAATTGCCCGGCAATACCCTGAACAAAAACAAGAGGAAAAAATACAGCGATGGTGGTAAGGGTAGAAGCAACCACTGCCATACCAACTTCACCAGCACCTTCGCGGGCAGATTCCACGATACCTTTGCCCATATCCCGATGGCGGGCAATGTTTTCAAGTACCACAATGGAATTATCTACCAGCATACCGATACCAAGTGCTATTCCACCAAGTGACATGATATTAAGAGAGATGTCATTGCCATACATAAGATTAAATGTGGCAATCACAGATACAGGTATTGATACAGAAATAATGACCGTGGTCCAGAAATTTCTCAGAAACAAATACAGGACAAGAACTGCCAAGATACCACCAATAATACCAGCATTCTTGACCTCATCAACTGCTGAGGCAATGAAGACGGATTGGTCATACACTTTTTCAAGTTCCATTTCAGGGGGAAGCATATCCCGGATCTGAGACATTCTGCCTTCTACGGCCTCGGCTGTAGCTACAGTATTTGCATCACCTTCTTTGTAAATGGCAATTTCGACGGCTTCCATTCCATTAAGACGAGTGATGGCGTCACGTTCTTTATAGGCTTGTACTACATCAGCAACATCCTTCAGATAGATCGTGTTTTCGCCATTGCGTTCAATAACTACATTTCGAATCTGATCAACATTTTTAAATTCATTTAGCGTGCGCACTAAATACTGCTGAGAACCTTCTTCAAGCCTGCCTCCCGACATATTTACATTTTCAGCACTTAAGATCTGCGTAACATTTTCAATTGGAATATTTAGATAAGAAAGTCTTTGCTGATCGATGTTTACCTGTATTTCTTCTTCCAGTCCACCACTTATCTTTACAGAAGCTACCCCAAAAGAGGATTCCAGGTTTTTCTTCAATTGTTCATCTGCCAATACACGGAGGCCTTTCAACCGGGAAATAGCTTGAGGACTGGAAAGGTCCTCAGTTTCCATTAATGCGGCATAATCGACTTGCACATCATTTTGGGCTTCATCAGTTTCGCTTTCTTCATCGTAATAAAGCGCATAGCGCATAATAGGATCCAGGGTGGGGTCAAAGCGGAGTGTAACGGGTTTTTCGGCATCGAGCGGTAGTTGAACAGCATCCAGTTTTGCCATGACATCCAGGTTGGCAATATTCATGTCGGTTCCCCATGCAAATTCCAACACAACATCTGACTGACCTGCACGAGATATGGAACGAACTTGTTGAACTCCTTTTACGACACCAACCGCCTCTTCAACCGGCTTTGTGATCAAATTTTCCACCTCAACGGGAGCTGCTCCCTCAAATTCAGTACGAATGGTTAGCGTTGGATAGCTAAGTTCCGGGAGTAAATTTACATTTAGTTTAGAAAGGGATACAAAGCCAAATAGCAGTATCCCTACAGTAAACATGGCAATCGTCACTTTTCGGCGAATAGAAACATCTATGATCTTCATGAAAATATCCGCTTATAAGTTGTTAATGACATTAACCCTGCTGCTGTCCTGTAAGCTACCTTGTCCAATCGTTACTACGACTTCTCCGTCATTTAATCCTTCAAGAACTTCTACATTGGTACCGTTTGTATAACCGGTTTGTACGGCTTTTTTAAAAGCTAAAGAATCCTTGATAACAAACACACTTTGAGCCAAGTCTTCCGACATGATCGCTGATTTTGGGATCATTCTTGTATTTTCGCGAGTATCGTATACAATTTTTACTCTACCAAACATCCCAGGACGCAAAATACCTTTCGTCTCATCCACATAAACAGTGACTTTAAACGTTCCTGTTTCAGCGTCTACTACCGGACTTATTCGCTCTACATGACCAGCAAAAGTCTCATTTGGGAGAGCATCAACACGTAATACAGAGTGCTGATTTTTTCTAATTTTAGGCATTTCGTGTTCAGGTACATGAATGATGGCCTGGAGTGGACTAAAATCTGTGACATGGAACACATCTTCATCGGTTCTGACCATGTTTCCCTTTTTCACATAGCGCTCAGATACTACACCGGATATTGGAGATTTGATGGATGTGTATTCAAGGTTCAATTGCGCCAATTCAAAAGCAGCTTTCTGTGATTCATATTCATATTGAGCATTCTGGAAAGTTTCAGCTGACACTAACTCTCTTTCAAAAAGTTGTTTGTTTCGGTCAAATTCATTTTTTAGGCGGTCGAGGGTGGCTTTGGCACGGGCAGCTTCAATACGGTATTGGTCATCTTCTATTTTAGCAATGGTCTGTCCTGCTTTTACCTCGTCACCTTCTTCCACATAAATTTCCTTAACAATCCCTCGAACTTTTGAAACAACCGTTGCTTCCTGTTCAGCCTCAAGGGTTGCTGTATTAGAATAATATGCTGAGATATCACCTCGGCTTACCTTCGAAATTTCAACTGGTATGGTAACTTGTTCTTCTTGTACTTGTGAATTTTGCTCTTCGTTGTTATTGCAGGCTGTTGTCCCGTAAAGGAAACCTACAACAATAATAATGGGTAAGGAGTAACGTGATGTCTTCATGAGTTGATTAACCTTTTTTGATTTTTTATCCAATGGTTAGCCAATACGCTGATACCTACTTTTTGTTACGAAATGAATTTGTGTATTGTTCTTTAAGCAAGAATGATTTACATGAAGTCGTATTTAAATTTCAGCATTTATTTCAGGATCGGCTGCAGACCGAAATAGCAAGGCGCCGACCAGGAAAAGCGTAATGAAGAATCCATTCACAAAAAGAATTTCGTAGACTGAGCTTCCGGGAACTTCAGACATCCCTATTAAGAGTGCTGTAATAGTGATGATCATTTGCGCTGTAGCCATTGCTATTAAAGTGTACATTAATCCTTTAGCTTTGAATTTTGTTAAAAAAGCCCCAACCACCCCAACTCCGATCACAAGGAAGTACAGCAAGTTGATTTCATTATTTTCAGAGCCAATCAGGCCAACGGCGAGATTACTCCAAATCAAGAAAAAACCGGTAAAAAGGGCAAAACCTACTGCTACTCGGTAGATCAGTGTTTCTGATTTTCGAGATATAATAATGTAGGCGAGGCCAGCTCCGAAGATCAATATTCCAGCAAAAATGAAATCGGAAAGGGTCCAATTTACTTCAATAGTAAACTGCATAGCAATGAGTGGGATCAGCAGTAAAAGCCCGGTGGTGATTGCCAAGTAAAGGATAGGGCGAGCAAAGTTATGTTTATTAATCATGGTTATTTAGTATTGGTTATTGTTAAACTGATTTCTACTTTGAAACACAAAGTAGAGGAGTAAATTTTTTTAATTGGGTCCGTTCATTCCAATGATAAAAGCTAATGCGAACAAAAAGACATAGATCATCACACGAAACATGAGTCCCAATATTCTTTGGAACCCACTGCGGTCAAAAAAAACGTGTAGCAGGTAAAAGATCATGCCTCCAATTCCACCTAATGTTGGTACGAAAATGTAGGGAAGGATCATCCATTGCTGACTATCTGTATTGGATTCACCCAGCGTTAAGAAAACTATGGTCAACAGAAAAGCGGCAAGTACTGCCCCTTGTTGAATGCAAGTTAGTAGCCGGGCTTCTTTTTGGTGATTTTGTTCTTTGATTCCTATCAGCATGATCTTAAGATTTCAATGGCCCGATCTTGGATCGAATTAGAAAATACCAAAAAGAGCCTGTGGATATCAGAGCTAAGGTAATGGCCCCAGGCTCACCTTCAACAACGATCATAAATATCAAAAAGGTGAGGCCGAGCACAATAGTGATCTTCGCTAACAGAGACTGCATTTTTAGCTTTTTCGGGATTTCTGTATTCATGGCTGTTTTTGTGAGTTAATGATCTGTTCCAGCACCCTCAGGTGATCTTCAAAAGCTTTTCTACCTTTCATGGTTATAGAGTAGCTTGTATTGGGTTTATTGTCTATAAAGGATTTCTGCACCTCAATAAATTCTTCTTGTTCCAGCTTTTTTATATGCGTGGCAAGATTCCCATCTGTCACTTCCAAAAGCTCCTTCAGGGAATTAAAATCCAACGATTCGTTAACAGACAAAGCCGACATAATGCTTAGCCTGATTCGATTCTCAAATGCCTTATGTAGATCGTCAAATGATACGTTCACTATGGGTCACCGCTCGTACCTGAAATGCATGTATATCCCATAAAGAATGTGGACTATTCCAAAACCTAAGGCCCAAAAAAGCAAGCCTGTTTCTATAAAACCAAGATTCATTAGGCCCAGCAACATTTGGGCAAAACCCATCAAGCGTACTTCCCGATAGGTATAAAACCCAGCATTGTATAAAGCCAAACCGTAGAAAACAAGTGTAAAGGGAGCTATGAGACCAATTAAGCCATACTGCATAAGCAAGACAATAAGCATTCCTCCAGTAAACAATGGAACTGCCATACCCGCCAGCATTCTTTTGGAAGTAACATTCCAGGCCGATTCATTTCTCTTCAGAGCTTTTCTTTGGGAATCGAACAGAGCGCTTATCAAAGCCAAAACTAAAACGGCCATGGCCAGCAGCGTCAAACTATTCAGTTCCTCAAAATAGTAGGTGATCTTATCTGGTTTGAACCGAAGTACAAAATGTGCTACGGCTGCACCACCTAATGCAATAAGTCCTGCCGAAATCCCTGCCCAACCGGAAAGCGATAAAAATTTAGAAGACCGCTCCATCATTGAACGAATCTCTGCGATATCCTGAATATAATCCTGTTGTTCTTTCATGCAAAGTACTTTTTATTTCAAAGTACAATTAAATTTTATAATGTACAATAAGGGAGAAGAAAGATTTTGAAATGCGGATTATGGGATTGCGCAGATTTCATTGCAGTTTGCCTTAGTAGTAATCAACTATCGGTAGCAAGTCTGGTTTTGGCTGGCAAACAACATCCCGTTCGGGATGACAGCCGTGGTTGCCTTGGGTTTCAGCCAGGGGTAAAATGATGGAGAGGAACAATTTTTTGCCCGGTTGTTTTTTGTGATGAGATCGTTATACATAAATTGGTCTTTATGCCGGTTACAACAAATTCGGACTGGGTGGTCCTTAGCGATATTCCCAACGGGCCATTAGGAACTATTCAATGATTTAGAACAGCCTCTAATCTTAGATATTTCCATTAGTTGCCGAAAAAAAAATTAGGGTCAATGGTTAAATGATTTATATTAATCTCAATGGAATACATTGAACTGAACATCTCGGGGAATAAAAATCTATCACGGGATCTGAAGCTCAGAAACAGAAAAATCACCCATTTTTTCTATATCTCTTCAGTGATATACATGATGGTTTTTGCGATCGTCGGTTTTTGGCCGACCTACTTTGGGCTTTTACTTACCGAGTTGCCTATTCGGCACTGGAGCATCCATGCACACGTCATAATTTTTATAGGATGGCTGTTGTTGCTGTTAACTCAGGTATCACTCGTGGCTAAAGGGAATACAAAAATTCACCGGAAGTTAGGGATTGTTGGTGGATTCTATGGGATCTTGATGCTCTTTTTTGGTTTAGCCGTTGCCTTCATGATGCCACTGGCGAGAATTGAAAGCGGCGAATGGACATTAGATCAAGGGGCTTCATTTTTGATTCATCCGCTTTGTGATATACTGGTATTTGTAGGCTTTTTTATAACCGCGCTGTACTACAGAAACAAGCCCGAGCTTCACAAAAGATTGATCCTTATTGCTTCCCTTATGTTAATCTTCCCTGCTATCGCACGCATAGAAATGACGCAGTTCCTTCGATATTCCGTTTGGCTTATACCACTTTTAACAAGCTTGTTTTTAGATGGAATATTAAGAAAAAGAATCTATCTCGCGAATCTTATTGGTATTTTTGTTCTTATTATATCTGTTATGGGGCGGTATAGTATTTCAGATACAGAGTGGTGGATCAAAATTGGTCGGTTTTTATTGAATATGTTTTCGTGAGTTCCCTTCGGTTTGATATATTTTAAAGATCTTAAAAAATCAGACTCTGACTCAATCACTAATCGGTACGTTAGTTTATCAGCTAAATCCACTTCTTGCCCTTTAGAATTGCGATGAACTGATCTGCGGTTATTGATTCACGGATTACAAATCCTATAAAGATTCCGTGAATCATCTTACTATCCGGGTGTAAATCCACGGATGAGTTCAAACCATATTTTTCCTATCTTCAAGGCTCTGTAAAATTCAACACTCACACATCAAAATTAATGTCGCACAAGACTTCCGCTCAGATTCGTCAGGAATTTTTTGATTTTTTTGCCGAAAAAGAACACGCTATTGTTGACAGCGCTCCCGTAGTTCCCAAAAACGATCCCACTTTACTTTTTACCAATGCGGGGATGAATCAGTTTAAATCCATTTTCCTGGGGGAAGAGGAAGCCCTCAAACATGATGGCAAACTTTGGAAACGAGCCGCCGATACACAAAAATGTATTCGCGTAAGCGGTAAGCACAACGATCTCGAAGAAGTTGGGCACGACACCTACCATCATACGCTATTTGAGATGTTGGGGAATTGGTCATTTGGAGACTATTTCAAGAAAGAAGCCATTCGCTGGGCCTGGGAACTATTAGTAGATAAATGGGGCCTTGAGCCTGACCGCCTATATGCTACCGTTTTTGAAGGCGATGAAGCTGACGGTTTGCCGGCAGATGATGAGGCCGTTGAATTATGGAAAAATGAAACAAGTATTAATCATGACCACATTCTGAAGTGCAGCAAGAAAGATAATTTTTGGGAAATGGGTGAAACCGGTCCGTGTGGGCCGTGTTCTGAAGTGCATATTGACCTTCGTTCGGATGAAGATCGAAAGAAAAAACCTGGTCGCGACCTGGTAAATATGGACGATCCCCGAGTGATGGAAATTTGGAATCTGGTATTTATTCAATTCAACCGAAAACCAGATACGAGCCTTGAAAAGCTACCCGCTCAGCATGTAGATACCGGAATGGGTTTCGAACGCATTTGTGCAGTATTGCAGGAAAAAACCTCTAATTACGATACGGACGTCTTTACTCCGCTGTTGGATGAAATTTCTGATATGGCCGATTCATCCTACGGAGGAGATGAAGAAAAAGACATCGCTATGCGGGTGATTGCTGATCATATTCGTGCAGTGACTTTTTCTATTGCCGATGGAGCTTCACCAGGAAATGAAGGTCGGGGTTTTGTGATCCGGCGGATTTTACGTCGTGCAATACGTTATGGCTGGGATGTCTTGGATTTCAAAGAGCCATTCTTCTTTAAATTGGTGGATGTACTGGCTGAGCAGTTCAAGGATGTATTTCCAGAGATTAAGGCACAAAAAGAGTACATCGTGAATGTGATCCGCTCGGAAGAAAAGAGTTTTCTGAAAACCCTGGGACAAGGAATTGAACTGTTCAACGAAATGGTGGAAGGGAAGAAAAAGCTTTCCGGCGAAGATGCTTTCAAACTGCATGACACCTATGGCTTCCCAATTGATCTCACAGAGCTGATGGCTCGCGAGCGTAGAGTGGAAGTAGATGTGGAAGGTTTCAACAAGCATATGCAGGCACAGAAAGAACGTGCTCGTGCCGCAGGGAAGTTTTCGGTAGATCAGTCTGGTTCTAACAAATGGAAGGTCATCAAAGAATCCGATGAATTTGAATTTCTGGGTTATGATGACGCTGAAGCAGAAGTCGAAATTTTAGCCTATCGAAAAGAAGATGAAGATCGATTTGCACTGCAGTTGAACCGAACTCCCTTTTATGCGGAAAGCGGTGGACAGGTAGCAGATACGGGGCGGATCACCAATGGCAATGAATACATAAAAGTAGTGGATGTCCAAAAATCCAACGGACAGTTCAATCATTATGTAGATAAACTCCCGGAAGACCTGTCAGGTAAATGGACTGCTTCCATTGATTTTGACCGGCGAGTAGAGATTCAAAAACATCACTCTGCAACACATTTGGTTCATGCTGCACTTCGTGGAATTTTGGGTGATCATGTGGCTCAGAAGGGATCGCTGGTAGATGAACAGCACCTGCGTTTTGATTTCTCTCACTTTGAAGCGATGACGGACGAGCAGTTGGATGAGGTAGAGCAGCTGGTAAATGAGAAGATACAGGAAAATATCCCACTACTGGAAGAACGCAATGTACCAATAGACGAGGCCAAAGATCGTGGAGCCATGATGTTGTTTGGTGAGAAATATGGCGAGTCCGTCCGCGTCATTACTTTTGATGAAGATTATTCTGTAGAGCTTTGTGGAGGAACTCATGTGGGAGCGACCGGTGAGATCGGCTATTTTAGGTTTACTCAGGAGACTTCCGTTGCAGCTGGAATTCGAAGAATTGAAGCGGTTTGTGGATCGCAAGCTGATAGTTTACTGCGCGATGAAAAGCGATTACTTCAGCAGATTAAAGCAGCGATCGGCCAAACACAGGACATATCAGGTGATATTAATAAACTTATCGAGCAGAAGAAGGCGCTCGAAAAGGAATTGGAAAAAGTTCAATTACAAAACACCGGTGCCAAGCTGGATGAACTCATCCAAAATGCCGGTGAATTGGAATCTGGTATCAAGCTGGTGAAGGGTGAAATCCCTAAAGCCGATATGGATACACTCAAGCAGCTCGGTTATGATGGAATTGAGAAAACAAAGAAAAACACAGTAATCGTGCTTGGCACGAAAGATGAAGAAGAAGGTAAGGTGTATCTGATGGTTGCACTGACCCAAGATCTTGTCAAAGAAAAAGGATTGAAGGCCGGTGCTTTGGTTGGTCAGCTTGGAAGATTGGTAGGCGGAGGCGGAGGTGGTCAGCCTAACTTGGCAACTGCAGGTGGCCGACAGCCTGAAAAACTCGCGGAGGCCCTCGAAAAAGTGAATGAATTGATTGAAGATTCGATTCAGTAGATGAGTTTGAAAAAACTAACCAGCTAATACCATTGACCTAAATAACTTTTGAAACACTCGGGATGACAACTTTTTTACTTAATATTAACTAATGCCACTAGCGCATGTGTCGCGCTTGTGCGGTGTCGATTTGGTAATGGTTGGTCCAAGCGGACGCTTGAAACAGTTTGTACCGGTATTTTATTGGGATAAAAACTGTTTAAGTACGGTATAAAAGTTATCGGTAAAGTAATTTTAGGTAAGTTATTGAAACGAATAGAATCAAATCACAAAAACTTCATAAAAAATGGATATATTTGCGTCCCTTTTGATTTGACGCAAAAATGAGTGAAAAAACAACTATGGCTAAAAAAAAGAATAACGAAATTAATTTCGCCCCTCGGGGAATAGGAGATGAGAATGATGGCGCTGTACAAAAAGGCGTTGATCTTCCATCCCCAACCAGAAAAAAACATAAATCTCTTGGCTTGAGTGAAGAGGATCTCAAAGCCATGTATGAGCAAATGTATCTTCAAAGACGTTTTGAAGAACGTGCCATGCAACAATATCAGAAAGGAAAATTTGGTGGTTTTTTACACCTTTACATAGGGCAAGAAGCCATTTCAACCGGTACGGTGTTTGCGCTTAATGATGATGATGATATTATTACTGCGTATCGTGATCACGGTTGGGGCTTATGCCGGGGCGTCACTCCAAACGAAGGTATGGCTGAGCTATTTGGAAAGAAAACAGGATGTTCCAAAGGAAAAGGCGGTTCCATGCACTTTGCTAAAACAGAAAATCACTTTTGGGGCGGTTATGGAATTGTAGGTGGCCATATTCCCATAGGTGGAGGTCTTGCTTTTGCAAATAAATACAATCAAAATGGCCGTATTTCGGCAACATTTTTTGGGGATGGAGCTGTTGATCAGGGTTCAATGCATGAGACCTTCAATATTGCTCAACTATGGGGGCTGCCCGCCATCTTTGCAGTTGAAAATAATGGATACTCCATGGGTACAGCTGCAAGAAGACACACTGTTACCGAGATCGTAGACCGAGCCAAAGCATATGGAATGAAGAGCAAGGTGGTAAATGGCATGGATGTGTTTTCTGTCTATGAAACTATGAAAGAGGTTTCTGAAGAAGTTCGGGAAAGTTCAGAACCGTATTTCCTGGAGATCAGAACCTATCGATACCGTGGTCATTCAATGTCTGACCCTCAAAAATATCGGACTAAAGAAGAACTGGAAACATATCAGAAAAATGATCCGATCGAACGATTGAAAACTTATCTGAAGGATGAAGAAATTCTATCTGAAAAAGAAGTAGAGGAGATTGAAGAGAAGATCGAACAGGAGATCCTGGATGCGATTGAATTTGCTGATAATTCTGATTTCCCGGATAAATCGGCGCTGTACGATGATATGTTTGCTGAAGACGAACCCTATTTCCATAAATAATTTTAAACTGACGATATAAAGTAATGGCTGAATTACAATTTAGAGAAGCAATACGAGAGGCAATTGACGAAGAAATGGCCCGTGAAGAGAAGGTCTTCATAATGGGTGAAGAAGTTGCCGAATACAACGGAGCTTATAAAGCTACAGAAGGACTTTTAGATAAATACGGTTATAAGCGAGTGATCGATACGCCTATTTCCGAGCTTGGTTTTTCTGGTATTGGTGTGGGCGCTGCCATGAATGGACTACGGCCAATAGTAGAGTTCATGACCTTTAATTTTGCAGTACTTGCAGCTGATCAGATCATTAACCATGCATCGAAAGCGGGTTATATGACCGGAGGACAGATCAACATGCCGATCGTATTTCGCGGACCGAATGCTTCTGCAGGTCAACTGGGTGCTACACACTCTGTGGCATACGATTCCATGTATGCTCACTTTCCCGGCCTTAAAGTGATTTACACATCTGAACCAGATGATGCCAAAGGTTTATTGAAATCTGCAATTCGTGATGACAATCCCGTCATATTTATGGAATCTGAGCAGATGTATGGAATGAAAGGAGAAGTTTCTGAAGAGGATGATTATATCATACCGATCGGGAAAGGAAAGATCAAGCGACAAGGGAACGACGTAACCGTTGTAGCTCATGGGAAAATGTATCACATTGCGAAGCAGGCTGCTGTGCAGCTTGAGAAGGATGGAGTTGAGGTGGAAATTATTGATCCTCGTACGGTAAAGCCTTTAGATCTGCCAATGATCGTAGAATCTATTAAGAAAACAAATCGTTGCGTAGTAGTAGATGAAGCGCATCCATTTGCTGGATTTGCTGCCGAGATCGGTTACTTGATTCAGCGGGAAGCATTTGATTACCTCGATGCACCTGTTCAGCGAGTTACACTCCCGGATGTGAACGCACCTTTTGCCAAGAATCTTTTTGATGCCTGGCTGCCGGATGCGAAGCAGGTTATTGAAGCAGTAAATAAGGTTACTTATAGGAATTGAGGTCAAAAGTGAAAGGGCAAAAGTGAAAAGTGTGCCGAGAATAACTTTTCACTTTTCACCTTTGCCTTTTCACTCCAACACCCGTAAAATTATCAGAAGCTCAAAAATTATAACTTACTCAACAGTTTAGAAAAAAGATTATGGCGATTAAGATTGAAATGCCGAAGCTTAGCGACACCATGGAAGAAGGGGTGATCGCCTCGTGGAATGTAAAAGAAGGAGATCTGGTAGAAGCCGGTGATATCATTGCAGAGGTGGAAACTGATAAAGCTACAATGGAAGTGGAAGCCTTTGATGAAGGAACAGTACTTAAAATACTGGTAGAAGCTGGTGATGCTGTACCCCTTGGTGGGCTCATGGCGGTATTGGGCGAAGAGGGTGAAGATATCTCTGATATTCTTGAAGAAGCCACATCGTCTGATTCTGGATCTGCTGAAGAAAAAGTTGAGGACCAAGAAACTGAAACTACCTCAAAAGATAAAAGTGAAGCTTCAGAAACCGGAGGTGCCACCCTTACTTCTCCAAAATCAGGAAGTACATCTGACTCAGACGAATCTTCTGAGTCAACAGGAGCTTATGGTCGTATTTTGGCTTCACCACTTGCCCGAAAAATAGCTGAAGACAAAGGAATTGATCTTTCTAATGTAACGGGCTCTGGGCCAAATGGACGGATCATAAAGGCCGATATTGAAGATTATAAAGAAGAAGCACCGGCTGCAGCGCCTGCTCCCACACAGAGTTTTGAAAGCCTCGAAAGTAAAGAGGTTAAAGTATCTCAGATGCGTAAAGCAATCGCTCGTCGACTTTCAGAAAGTAAATTCACGAATCCGCATTTTTACGAAACCATTGATATCGACATGAAAGCGGCTATGGCAGCTCGTTCGTCTATGAATGAAGCAAACGATGTTAAGATCAGCTTCAATGATATTGTGGTAAAAGCTTGTTCTATTGCTCTCACACGCCATCAGTCAGTGAATAGTTCGTGGCATGGAGATGTGATCAAAGAACACGGGGATGTTCATGTTGCTGTAGCTGTGGCCATCGATGAAGGATTGATGACTCCGGTAATTTGTCATTCTGATAAGAAAGGGTTATTACAAATTTCCTCCGAAACCAGAGAATTAGCCGGCAAGGCTCGTGACCGTAAACTTCAACCCGAAGAGATGGAAGGAAGTACCTTTACCATCAGTAACCTGGGAATGTTTGGGATCGAAGAATTCACAGCCATCATAAATCCACCCAATGCATGTATTCTTGCCGTAGGAGCTATTCGCGATGTACCTGTAGTTGAGAATGGAGAAGTAGTTCCTGGCAAACGAATGAAAGTGACGCTTTCGAGTGATCACCGAATTGTAGACGGAGCCAAAGCAGCAGAATTTTTGAATACTGTAAGGAATCTCCTCGAGAATCCTCTTTCGATGTTGCTGTAATAAATAGCAAAATCAATAATAATACGAAGCCCTGCGTTTGAACAAAATGCAG
>JAVLBT010000079.1:0-13076 GCA_031580945.1 Gracilimonas sp. | reverse complement strand
ATGACAACTTTTAGGACGGTTGTGCTTTTTAGGAGTCCGTTTAAAACCAGCCACCCTTGTCAAAAACCACATCCCAACTCATAAAAGTCCACTTTTGCGAGGAATCCAGATGTTGAAGTTAGGGTTAGAATGATGAATGACCGCTTGCGTCCCGTACAAGCCTGTCGGGGGAAGCAATCTCGCGAATACCATTTGGGATATTTTAAACGCGTCCTCTCCCATGCGTTGCAGGGGAGAGACAGAGAGGGGTCGTGTAGCCACGGCTTAGAACTCTGAAATAAGCCACCAAAATCCACACTGGAACCGGGTGGTTCCGCCATGCATTACGAACGAGGCCGTTCGTAACGAGCTAAAAAATAAAAGCCCGTCATTGCGAGGAGGCATGATATTTAAACTATGGCTGGAACGCTTGTCGACGAAGCAATCTCGGGAATACCACTTGGGGTGTCATAAAAGAAACGTTGGTTAATGAGTAGCCTTATTCCGGGAGATTGCTTCGCTCTGCTCGCAAAGACCGGTCGTTGGTTAGCTTTCTTAAAAACTACTAACCTTCAAATTTCACTGCTCTCTGTCTGATGTTGGATGTTCTCCCCTTCCCGCTTCATGCCCAAAAATTTGTCAATAGCTAAAAGGGTAGGGGATGAGAGAAAGATGATCAACAAAGTTGCTGCATGGGAAATGGTAGCATAAGCAAGCCCGGTGGCTTCCGGAACTCCGTAAAAAATGAATAGTGCTTTCGTGATAAAGAGATGATAGGACCCAATTCCTCCGGGAGTGGGAATGGAAATACCCACTGCGCTGACAACAGTCAGTACGATGGCTTCTGTAATTCCCAGGTCGAATTCCGTTTGCATATCGAACATCCAAAAGCCTGCATAGGTCATAAATATATAAAGCACCCAGATCATCCCGGAGTGAAAGATGAAAAGCGGCCAGTTTTTAAGTTCACGTATGGCTAAGATCCCATCCACGAACGTTCTGATGACCCTCTGAATTTTTGTAACTGCTTCAAAGATCTTTCCTTCTGTTTTTTCGGCTGCAAGTTTGAAAAGCCAATACAAAAAACCGATCCCGGATAATCCGATGATCCCTAATGTTCCAAGCGTTATCAAAACATCGACCTGCGTAGCGGAGTCTGTGATATCGATCCCAAATAAACGCGAGAGTACTTGTGGATCTGCAATCAAAAATACCACTACAAAAGCCATCAACAGCAACATTCCAATCAGGTCTACCACTCGTTCCAGTACAATGGTGCCAATGATCTTTGAATTACTTTCGCCAACCTGTCGGGCCACATACACCGGTCGAGCGACTTCTCCCACTCTTGGAAGGGGAATATTAACGAGGTAGCCAAACATCACCCCGGTATATAGGGTGATTCTGGAAGGAGTTTTTTCTTTGTTTGTGAAAAGCATTTCCCATCGCAAAGCTCGTATGTAATGGGCTATTAGAGTTGCCAGAGTGAAAGGAAAGATCCACCACCACCTCATTCCACGGGCGGATTCAACGACTTCAGAAAACGCAATGCCCCGAAAAGCCAGCCAAAGGAATAAGATCCCAAGAAGAACACTGCCAACAATTTTTAGTGCTTTTTTACCATTCATGGAAATATTGGTTAATTGTAGGCCGTGTTTTGGTCCGTGAAAATAGTATAGAATAACATGATTTCTTTGTGAATGAGATCAATATCTCATATCCACAACTTCTGCATTTGCAGGGTGTTCGAGTTGAAATAAACCGGGTTTTGTTTCTACAAATTTTCCATTGTAGAAGGTGGTCACGATCTCATTATCTGAAATGTCCCAGGTTCTGATCTCCAAAGGACGAAGCTGAGCATCCAAGATGATCTCCACTTCCACAAAAACAGCGAAGTCATCATTTGATGTAAGCGATATAATGGTCCGTGAATTTTCTTCTGTTTCTGAAACAGAATAGGTAGAGTCTATGCCGCTAAGCATACGTGAGGGGGCAAAGTCGTCATCCTCAGCGTCGTAGGTATCAATGATCACCCGGTTACGATTTGCGTCATATACACGGGAAGTCTCACCATCTACGACAATGGTTTGTCCCTGACTTTGTAGCTTATATCGTAACTGATCGATCCAGATCTTACCGGAACTGCTCGTGGATTCTTCGGTATACGAATCAGTGTAAATGTGGTCAAAATCGGCTACAAAAACTTCTCCTGATTCAAACCGATCTTTAAGCTGATCAAAAGCTGAATTTTGTGCGAGCAGGCTTGTTGTGAGAAACAAAAATCCGCAAACTAAAAATATGCTTTTGGCTATCTTTTTGGAACCGGCGGTTCCTGCAGTCATTTTGAACCATTGGTTCGGAACGAGGACCCTGTCGTGCTGAGAGCTTAAGTCTGAAAGCTGTAAGCTAAACTGCTCACTGTTCACTGTCAACTGTAAACTGTCACCCCTCATACTCATCCAGGTTGTCCAGAAGTTCTTGTAATTCATCTTCATCGTCGATAAGCACATCTCGTGCGGTACTGCCTTGATAAGGTCCAACAATGCCTGCATTAAATAATTGGTCTATGATTCGTCCGGCGCGATTGTAGCCGATCTTTAGTTTACGCTGCAACAACGAAACGGATCCCTGCTGATGCAATATCACCAGTTTGGCAGCTGCTTCAAAGTATTCGTCTATATCATCTAACGGATCAGGGATGTCTGTGGTATCATCTTTTATGATAGGCAGGTGAAAAGGTTGTTTGTATCCCGCCTGTCTGCCAATGAATTCATTTATTTTTTCAACTTCATCAGTAGATACAAAAGCATTTTGGATACGGGTTAATCCGGTTCCGTTATTAAATAACATATCTCCCATTCCAATAAGCTGATCAGCTCCGCCTTGATCTAAGATAGTTCTGGAATCTACTTTAGAAGCTACTTGATAGGCAATTCGAGCCGGAAAGTTAGCTTTAATGGTCCCCGTAATTACGTTTACGGATGGGCGTTGTGTTGCCACAACCAGGTGTATTCCAATGGCTCGGGCCAGCTGAGCAAGACGGGCGATGGGCTCTTCAATTTGCTTTCCTGCTGTCATCATTAAGTCGGCAAGCTCATCAATGATCACCACGATATAAGGTAAGTGACGGTGGCCAAGATCTTCGTCCAGTTCACCGGTTTTATATTTTTCATTGTATGATTTTATATCCCGGACCATCGCCATTTTCAGCAGGTCATAGCGGTCATCCATTTCCTTGCATAAGCTTTCCAGCGTTTCCTGCGCTTTGGAAGTATCTGTTATGATCGGTTCATCCGAATCTGGCAGCATCGCCAAAAAGTGATTCTGAATATTGCGATACAGTGAAAGCTCGATCTTCTTGGGGTCGATCATCACAAATTTCAGATTATCCGGATGACATTTGTAAAGAAGACAGGTAATAATGGTATTAATTCCTACAGACTTACCAGAACCCGTAGCACCGGCGATCAGAAGGTGAGGCATCTTGGTCAGGTCGATCATGAACACTTCATTCTCAATCGTTTTCCCAAAAGCAATGGGTAAGGTGAAGTTGGTATCTACAAATTTTTTGGTATTGATGACCTGCTTAATGAATACTGTTTCCCGGGTACTGTTTGGCACTTCAATTCCTACCGCAGATTTTCCGGGAATCGGGGAAAGCATTCGAAGTCCTTTGGAGGCCGTTGCCATCTTCAGGTCATTGGAATAACTTTCGATCTTGGAGATTTTAACATCAGGGGCAGGTTCCAATTCATACAGTGTTACCGTAGGGCCCACAATTGCATTGATACCGACGATCTCAATTTTATGGCGCTTCAATTTGTCGAGAATAATGCGCTTGTTTTCCTTGATCTCTTCCAAATCCACTTCATTACCTTCATTGGGTGGTGGATCCAGGAGATCTACTTTTGGGAACTTATACTTGATGACAGGTTTATCTTCTTTTGCTTGCTGCCTGTTTTTCTTCTCCAGATCTTTGGCATCCGCTTCTTCTTCCCCTTTTCCTACAAACACCGAAACTTCAATGTCATCTTCCTCATCGTCGATCTCTTCTTCTTTCTCCAAAGAAGCCCGCTGACGGGTGTCGATTCCTTCGTTTTTCTTCTGTTCAGCATTACGCTTTTTCTGATCCTCTTCTTCTGATCTTTCAACGATCTCATCGATTGATGGGGCCGGTTTTACAGGTTCTTTTTCGTTTTCAGGTTCCGCAATTTCCTTTTTCTCTAATTCCTTGTCTTCAGTTTTATCTTGCTTTTGAGCCTGTTGCTTTTCTTCTTTATTAGCTTCTTTTTCTGCCCGTTTCTTGGCGAGCCGCTCTTCTCGTTCTTTCGCTTTTTCTTCCTTGCGTAATTGACGAGCAGCCCTCCGTTCTTCAAGTTTATCCTGCAGGCTCTCGATCCACAGCTTAACATTGTCGATGGTTTTCTGAAGATCACGATCCACCAGCATAAGTAAGGTAACCAGCATCAAAACGGAGAGAATAATGATGGAGCCAATGTTCGTGATATTATACATTACCTGTGCAATGGCAACGCCGGCGGCCCCGCTCCATATAGAATCGTCAGGAAAACCGGTGTTGGAATTCAGCCAGCCAATAAAGGTAGAGAGCAAGATCATGCTCCAGATGGAAAGGACCGTAAGCCATCCCAGGTCTTTGAAGTCGCGGCGCCTAAAAGTATGCCAGCCATGGTAGCCCACGATCAGTGCCACAATGATGCTGGTGTATCCAAACAAACTGTGAACCAGATAGTGAGAAAGATAAGCGCCTACCGGTCCCAACCAGTTTTGTACCAACCGGGAGTTGGCATCAGGATTAAACAGATCCAGGAAAGAAATACTCCGGGCATATTGATAGTCATCCGGGTTGTAGGATAAGATACCGAGGCCTAAAAGAACGGCGATCGACATCACAATAATGCCAATGAGTTCTTTTTTGCGGTTTGCATCCAAACCCGTCGTAGATGTATTTAAGTTATTTTTAGCCATTCAGATTTGTCAGAATTCCGTCTCGCATTCCAGGTAGTACATCAAATTCATTTACTTTACAGCAGAAAGAAATATCGTCATTTGAAACGACTTCAGCCAAACGCTTTGCGTGGTCGCTTCTGCTAATCGCAGCTTCCAGATCATCCCCAAATTTTTCGAAAAGACCAAATGCTACTTTAGCCCCGTCCTTGGCTGAATCTGGAAGATCACCCCCGGTAAGTTGATGGATCAGCGATCCTGCAAATAAGGTGTCTTCGATGGCCAAACGCCCCTGCCAGCCAGAGCAAATCAGGACGATCTCATCTTCGTGTTCATTGACTGCATTAATAATAGACTGTTGGTTGAGAAATGTTCCTACATATACTTCATTAGCCAGTGATGCTTTTTTAATGGCTTTTGTTCCGTTGGTAGTGTTGAAGATCAATGTTTTATTCTTCACAACTTTGGGCTCATATTCAGCAGGCGAGTTTCCCAGGTGATAACCTTCGATCTTTGTTCCGTTCTTTTCGCCACACAATAGATAATCTTTTTGGTCCATCGTGGTAGCGATCTTCATGGCATCACTCATATCGGCTACGGGAATTACTTTTTTCGCCCCATTATGAATGGCCGTGGTGATGGATGAGGAGGCCCGTAGAACGTCAATTATTACTGCACTTTTTCCACGCAGTTCTTCCTCTTGAAAGCTTTGCAGTGAAAAGAAAACATCTATGTATTTAATTTCTGGCATGATCTAATTTCTCTCTTTTTATTTTTTGATGAAAGGAGGACGTGTTACAGTCGCTGTTGCTTCTCGTTTACGAATAGCAATCCGGATTTCTGTTCCTTCATCTTTGTACTCCTTATTCACGTATCCCATTCCTATTCCTGCGCCTAAAGTGATGGACATTGTTCCACTGGTAACTATCCCGATCTGCTCACCATCTTTACTCAGGATCTCATATCCCTGTCGGGGAATATTGCGAGCACCCTCAACTTCAAACCCAACCAGCTGTCGTTTCAGCCCTTCTTCTTTTTTCTGCTGAAGGGCTTCTTTGCCGATGAAATCTCCTTTATCAAATTTGGTGATCCAGCCAAGCCGAGCTTCCAATGGGTGCGTATCCTGGGTGATATCGTTGCCATATAGCGCAAATCCCATTTCCAACCTCAATGTATCGCGGGCACCCAATCCACATGGCTCAATACCGAATTCCTGACCGGCTTCCATGATGGCATTCCATACTTTTTTCGGATCTACATGATTTTTATCAAAGTAAAGTTCGAAACCTTTTTCTCCGGTGTATCCGGTAGCTGAGAAAACTACATTTTCCATACCAGCCAGGCTTCCCATCTTAAAGGAATAAAACCCGATCTCGCTCAAATTCAGATCGGTGAGCTTTTGCAGGGTTTCCACGGATTTTGGTCCCTGCACGGCAAGCAGACACGTATCATCTGATTGATCTTTGACTTCTGCATCAAAGGAATTGTTATCGAGGATCCAGTTCAGGTCCTTTTCAATATTGGAGGCGTTTACTACTGCGATGTAGCCATTATCATCAAATAGTTTATAAATGATCAGGTCGTCTACAATGCCACCATCGTCATAGCACATGCAGGTATATTGTGCTTTGCCATCGGTTAATTTGGCGACATCATTCACAGTTACTAATTGCAGCAAGTCCAGGGCTTCCGGTCCGTGGATGTAGAATTCACCCATATGCGAAACATCAAAGATGCCCACGGCTTCACGAACAGCATGGTGTTCCGTTTTTATACCAGCATACTGCACGGGCATTTCGAATCCGGCAAAATCAACCAGTTTGGCTCCGGCTTTTTTATGTATAGTGTGAAATGGCGTTTTGTTTGGCATGTAGGAAGTTAGCACTTTAATTAAGAATGAATTTCGGTTCACCCCTTAATTCCCGAAATCAAATTTTTCAATCAGCCTAAAGGTAAGGCTTTGTTCACCAAAAATCGGCTTAACATAGCTATTTCTTTGGAATGTTTTGTTAACGTAAAAATAAATCGCTGATCGGCCATTCGTCTGGTGCTCGTTCCGAACGGCCCGTTCGGAATTCCTCCCCGGACTGCCGGTCCAAAGATGTTGAAATAAGCTAATAAAATTGTCATGCTAAAAGACAACTCATCATCTCAAAAACCATTATTCTCGCAGAGGCGCGCTGATGAATGCGCTGAGTTTCGCAGAATGGTATGGAGTTTAGGAGCAGAATCCTCAGCGAGACTCCGCGCCTAACTCTGCGAAAATCTGCGAGAGAAATATGTAGTCTGCTAACAATAGAGTTTTTAATTCACAAAGCTCAGCTTCCAACAAGGTTAATAATATCTTCAAAGCCTGAATTAACTGCTTACCATCGCGGTGATTATCACCATACGAACTGTTTCCGTACGCTACAATCTATCGCTTCCAAAAATGAAGAAAGCCTGATGCTTTGCTCAGTCGCTATCTGGCGATGAGGTCATTCCAAGCTGCTCTTTAACTCTTTTTACTCCTTCAGCTGCTTTTATCTTCCAGTCTTCGGTAACGTATCGGCGGACCATCATCACGGAGCAGGGAGCCCGGTCGGCAATGATATCTGGTATCGTGCCAAACAATACATTACGGATACTCCATTCATGAGAGGCTCCAATGATCAACAGATCATCCTGATGTTCTTCCAGCTCGGCCAGAATACCACCGGTTACATCCTCCGATTCTTTAACGACGATCTCCAGGTTTTCAATAGTTTCGGTTAGCGGTTTGATACGCTGCCGGAGTTCTTTTTCTTCTTCCTGAATATTGATTCCACTTTTTACTAACCGGATGACCCGGAGTTTGGCTCCAACAGCTTGAGCAATTCGAACGCCAATTTCCATTCCGAGGCGGGCATGAAGTCCACCGCCCCAGGGAACAGCTACCGATTTGATCTCATCCAGATTCCGATTTTTTAATACCGAAACATCCGCTTTTAGCTCTTTTATGATCCTCTGAACCGGGGTATTATAGATTCTTCCCAGACTAAATCCGCCTTGCCAGCCCATTACCAGCATATCTGCTTCACGGCTTTCAGTTTCTGAAATAATTCCTTTGAATACATCGTGTGATGCAGAAGTGGCAGATTCAAAAATGGTTTCCGAAAGCACGTTATTTCCATTTTTATCCGCCGTTTCCAGTTTCGCTTTTGTGGAAATGTCTTCTATGCTTTTACGGACAGACTCTTGTTCCTGAATCATGCGGTTAACAGTACTAACCGGAGTTTGAAAGGGCACTTTTAGCATATTCAAGCCTGTAACTTTGCCTCCCGATTCTATCCCCGTTGCAATAAGCTGTGAAATAGTAAGTAAAGCCTTTTCTGTTTTTGGATTGGCCAAAGCTGTAACCACGTTTCGGCCTTCCTTTACATTCAAAGCACGTATAGCAGGCGCAAATTCTTCAAATTCAGATTCATGTTGTTCAACAGGGGCAGTGAATATGCCGAAGCCTAATTCTTCCCAATTCTGCTTGAGTTCCGGCAACGCATGTTCAATTTCTACACGAGACCGCCCCCATGCCAAATACCATAGGATGCTTCCTATAATAAGTACCACAACAGCAATTTGTGCAAAAGTGCCGGAATAGACAATGATAGAGAGGCAGCCTATTGCAGCAAAAATTTGCAACCAAGGTGTTCCGGGCGTTCTGTAAGTGGGTTTGTACCAGTCGGGATGGGAAACTCTTAAAACAACACAACCGATATTAAGGGCAGCGTAGCTATACAGTTGAAGCACACTGGCTATTTTTGCAAGATCCTCGAGGCTTTCAAGCAGTAAAAATAACAGCGCCAACATTCCTGTTAGAATGATGGCACGATATGGAGTGAGCAGTTTGGGATGGATGTCAGCAAGCCAGTTGGGAACCATACGATCCCTTGCCATCGCAAGATTAATGCGGGATGAAGCCATGATACTGGCATTTGCAGAAGAAAGCGTAGCTAACAGCCCGGCAATAATAATAGCTACAGCTCCCGGACTACCAAGAATAGTTCGTGCAGCGGTGGTCAGGGGATCACGCACATCGGCAATGGTAGACTGTTTAAACATTCCACCAATCACTAAAACGATGACTACATACAAAATAGTAACAAGTGCAACGGAGCCAATGAGTGCACGGGGTAAATTTTTAGAGGGATTCTTGATCTCCTCAGCAACGGCAGCAATCTTCACAAATCCAAGGAAGGATACAAATACAAGCGCCGTAGTGGCTGAAATGGAATCAAACCCAAAAGGCATAAATGGATCGTAGTTGGCAGCGTCAATATGAAAAACGCCCATAAAACTGAAAGTGCCCAAAATGGCAAATAGGATAAGAACGATAACCACCTGTGTTCGGCCAGACTCTTTGGCTCCAACTACATTTAAAATGGTTAACAGGATACCTCCGGCTACGGCTCCCCAAAAAGCGGTTATGGGTAAGAATTGGGAGAGATATTCACCTAATCCAAATAAATAAAAAGCGATGGCAAAGGTTAGGCTAAGCCAAATTCCAACTCCAGATATGGCACCCATTGCAGGACCTAAAGAACGCGAAACAAAGAAATAATCCCCACCTGAAGTAGGCATTCCCGTGGCTAATTCAGCCGCGCTTGAAGCGGTGATCATACATACCACACCTGCTGCGAGGTAGGCAAAAATTGCAGCCGGACCAGACATTTCGAGGGCAACCCCGGCCAGTAGAAAAATTCCGGCCCCGATCATGGTTCCTGCACCGATGGTTAAGGCATCCCAAAAGCCTAACTCACGTTTTAAATCTGCCATATTTTTTACCTGTTAAATTAATTGAAAGCGAAACTAAGAGGTAGAACTGAGAACTAAAATTAAGAAATGAAATTAGTTATAAACTCAAGATTACATTTCTCCAAAGTGATTATAAACCAACGTTTTCGGTATTTAACTCTATTCATCGTCTTTTTTAGCAATGAGCCGAACACCACGTTTAAAGGTTAAATAATGCCAAACCCATTCCGCAAATACCCGAAATCGGTTTCTAAAGCCAATGAGAAAAAAGATGTGGATAAGGCCCCAAAGCAACCATGCAAAAAATCCACTGAACTTAAATCCACGGATATCAGCTACGGCTTTAGCTCGCCCGATTGTAGCCATGGTCCCTTTATCAACATAAGTGAAATCTTTGCGATCTGCTTTCTTGGCATCATTCCGGATTAGATCTCCGAGATACTTTCCCTGCTGTAGGGCAACAGGAGCAAGTCCCGGCAGTGGATTGCCTTTCGCATCTTTTACGTGAGCGGCGTCTCCGGCTACAAAAATATTTGGATGTCCCTGAATGGAAAGGTCCGCTTCTACCACAGCACGCCCCATACGGTCGGTTTCGATCGATAGTTCTTCAATAAGCGGCGATGCTTTAACCCCAGCGCCCCATACAATATTGGGGGTTTCGATAAACTGCTCATCGAGCTGGACGCCATTTTCTTTAATTCCTTTTACCGGGCTATTTAAGATCACTTCCACGCCCATCTCTTCCAGCGTTCTAAGGCCTTTTTTGGGGAGCGGTTCGTCAAAGCCATTTAGAATGCCATTTGCAGCTTCGATGAGATAAATTTTGGTCTCATTTGTTTGAATATTCCTGAAATCACGCATCATATTTCGTTTGGCGATCTCTGCGATGGAGCCCGCCATTTCTACTCCGGTTGGCCCTCCGCCAATCACCACGTAGGTTAAATATGGTTTTCGCTTTTGGGGATCTGTGATCTGCTCTGCTTTTTCAAGAGAGAGTAGTATGCGTTCCCGTATTTCCAGGGCATCGGAAAGAGATTTTAAACCGGGTGCATGTTCCTTCCAGGCATCATTCCCGAAATAATTATATTGTGCTCCGGGTGCAAGGATCAAGTAATGGAAGGGAAACGAAGCCCCATTTTTCAGGTGTACGCGCTTTTCTATTTTGTCGATGTCAGTGACTTCGCCCAAAACCACTTCTACATTCTTTTCCTTGCTGAAAATAGCCCGTATTGGCATGGCAATATCGCCGGGAGATAAAGCGGCTGTAGCAACCTGATATAATAGGGGCTGGAACAGATGATGGTTGGTTTTATCTATAATCGTAACATTGAAATTCGAAGAAGCGAGCTTTTTTGCAACTGAGATCCCTGCAAATCCACCACCCACAATAACCACATTTTTTGACACAGCATATCCTCTGTTAATTCATTTTTGCCTGTGCATCCGTAATGATCTTTTGCAGTTCTTCACTGGAAATTCGTTCACGCCGATTGCAGTAGTGACAAACTACTTCCTGTCCTTCACCTTCCATGTCTTTTAGATCATCCAAGCTGAGCATTTGCAGCGCACTTTTGAATCGTTTACGGGTGCATCTACAGAAGAAATCCACTGGTTGCCTGTTTAGTTCCTTTACCTTTAATGGAGAAACGGCTTTCGACATGATCTCATCTATATATTGATCATCAGAAAGCAACTCATCAATGGGTGGAAAGGAAGTAAGCCGTTCCTGTAAGAGATCGATCTGACCGTCAGCAGCGCCGGGCATACGCTGGATGAGAAGTCCGCCTGCTTGTGTTACTTCGCCATCCTCATCTATCCCGACATCTACAAGTAAGGCAGATGGAATCTGTTCGGACTGCGCCAGGTAATGAGCCACATCACTTGTGACGTCCCCATTTATGATCTCGATGGTACTGCTTCGGGGTTCGGCTTCATTATACAGCACTTTTGAGAAGGTAAGTACACCCAGGCCAATTCCGTCACCAAGGCGAGTATCAGGATCAGAGTAATCGAGTTCTACAGCTGGATTTTTCACATAACCGCGAATTTCTCCAACTTGATTTGCCTCTGCCACTAAAAAGCCAATAGGCCCATCGCCATCCATACGGAGCTGAATGCGCTCTTCTCCCTTAAGTTCAGAAGCAAGCAGCATGGTTGAGGTTAATGCTTTTCCCAATACTACCGTATTCAAAAGCGAGAGATCATGTTTCTGCTTTGCAGTTTTTACCACTTCGGTGGTCTTGACAACTGAAATTTTGAAGTGACCGTCTGTTGTAATTCCCTTGATGAGCCGGTCCTTGAAATTATATTCTTCGATATCCATTGGAGTAAAATGTAGTCTCTTTGTTGAACGTATTTGAGATAAAGATACGCAGAAAATTAGATTTTATTGGAGAGATGTACGCCAGCAGGGTATCGTTACATTAAGGTAAAACCGAACCAAAAGGTAATCACCATAGCAAAAATAGAAAGCGCCAGGCCAAAATACTGTTGCCCTCGGGAACTTGATTTCAGATAGGAATAAAACCCAAATACTGAACTCAATAAACTCATGCCAAAAAGCGATAGCGTGATACCGTATGGATTTCTGATGAATTCAGGGAAATAACTCATCAACTGCTGCACTTGTTGAAAATAGGAAAGAGATTCCTCACCAGAGATAGATATCCATAGTCCAAGGTACAGTATTGGAACAATGAGTAAAAGTAAACTGATGCGGAGAAGGTTTCGAACTTTTTTCTTCCGTTGAAACGACTTCGATGGAATCACTGATCTCCCTGCATTTCGATCTTATAAGCATATTTTGTTGGTTCTTCCTGCATAAAGTTCAGTTCAAATAATTGTCCGGTTCGCCAATCTTCTACCATATCATCGTAATAGGGAGAACCGGGATTACCGGATTGTCCGCCAGGATAAATGCCCCATCCTTTTACTTCGGGGCCTAATTCAACGATCATTCGCCAGGAGGGGCCATGTGTGCCCCGAACAGCATTTATGGCTTCTGCAGCTCCACTTGTGAATAAATTCTGTATTCCAAAGCCTGGAATATTCGCAAGGTGATTCAGGTCATTTTCCATATCAAATCCCCATTTCCAGCTTTCCGGATCATCTCCGTATTGTTCTGCCAGATCCACGATTGTCTCTTTATATGTTTTTGTGACTATTTCCTCCACAGTCTCGACCTCGGGAGTATTAATATCATCAACAAAAGGCATATTAGGCTCTTCTTTAATGACCTCCACGAAAATATCACGCGATGGGTAACGTAAACTCGCCTCTGTTGAAGAGTATTCATCATCAAATATGGCGCGGTAGAAACGGTTTCTCCATTTCATATATATCGTAGGCTGAATCAGCTCGGC
>JAVLBT010000078.1:0-13141 GCA_031580945.1 Gracilimonas sp. | reverse complement strand
TGACCAATCAATTAATCTTGGCCCTGTACAACCTAATGAAAGCTATATCGTAGTTGCCAGCCATGAATCAAGTTCAGGCAACTGGCAGGCAACTATTAACGGGGGTTCCCTATTATCAAGTGCTGGAGTAGCTGGTACTATGAATAGCCATGGCGGCGGACCCGTAATTGGTGCTGAAGATGGTACAAAAGATCCAGTAACTTTTGGGGGTAATCCGGGTGGGACCAACAATTTTGATGGTTATATCGGAGAACTTATCTCTTGGAATACAGCCTTAAATGGTGGTGAAATGGCAAGTATGTACGATTACCTTTGTGATAAATGGTGTAACGAACCTCCCGTTCTTGCCAGTATAGAGACCAGCAATATAGATTATACGGAAGGAGACCCCGCTACTTCCATTACCTCTTCCATTACGGTCGCAGATAGTGATAATACGGTTATTGATAGTGCCAAAGTTACGATATCATCAAATTTCGTCTCCTCGGAAGATGAGCTTGACTTCACCCCTGTTGGAAGTATAACCGGTAGCTTTAATTCAACCACCGGCGTTCTTTTACTTACCGGTCAAGATTCCCCAGCAAACTATCAAACAGCCTTAAGATCTGTTACTTATGAAAATTTAGACGGAGTGTCTCCATCAACTGCCCTTAGGACGATCGATTTTGAAGTATTTGATTGGGATGACGTAAGCAATACCGAAAGCCGTGATATCAATGTAATTGCCGTCAACAGCAGTCCGAGTTTATCTGGGATAACCGGATCTACTGTAACTTATAACGAAGGGAGTGGTGCTGTCAGTGGCCCGTATACAGTTTCCATTTCAGATGTTGATGACACCAATATGGAAAGCGCGACTATCACCATTTCCAATAATTATATACTTGGAGAAGATATTCTTGATTTCGTTGATCAAAATGGGATCACCAGCAGTTGGAACTCTTTTACCGGGGTTCTCACTTTATCAGGATCTGCCAGCATTGCCGATTATGAAACGGCTCTTGAATCGGTTACCTATGAAAATAATAGTTCCGACCCGGTTGAGCTAATCCGTACCATTTCCTATAAAGTAAATGACGGGGACAGCGACAGTAACACCGAAAGCAGAGATTATGATATAGTCGCCGCAAACTCCAAGCCTATCCTGTCAAACATAGAAAGTGGAAGTATTTCTTATTTTGGAAGCCCGGTTGATATCACCAATACGCTTCAGGTTTCAGACCCTGATGATACTCAGCTTGACAGTGCTTTTGTCATAATTACAGAGAACTTTGAAAGTGCACAGGATTCACTAATATTTCAGGATATTTTTGGTATAACCGGTGATTTTGATGATGTAGCTGGAAGATTAAAACTGACAGGAACCGCTACTTTAGACGATTATCAAACAGCCTTGCGTACGGTCATCTATGACAATTTCGCTACTGTCTCCACCGGCCCAAAACGTGAAATTAGTTTTGTAGCACATGATGGGGCTTTGGCAAGTGATACGGTTCGCCGAGATATTAGCGTAAATTCGGTTGAATCCGTAAGTGGTTTAACCGTTTGGTTACGGGCGGATGTAGGCGTAACTACAAATGGAAGTGGCGAAGTTACCACCTGGGCCGACCAAAGCGGAAATAATAATGACTTTACAGGAGTAGCAGACGCTAATAATGCCCCAACGGAGGTTACAAGCTCACCGGACTTAAACAATCAGCCCTCCATTAATTTTGCCGGAGATGGAGATCATTTTGAAGATTCCGACGGGGAAAATTATATCAATGGATCAACAGAATTTACCATATTTATGGTATTCAAATCCGATTTAACCAGTACAAACCGGGGCCTATTTATATCGGAAACCCCGGCTGGACAAGACAAAACGCTTACTATTCGGTATGATGCTGCTGGAGCCAATAATGGAGGGGCTTTTACGAATGTGGTAAAAACAGGTATTCTGGCAGACGATCAGGATAATCAATTGGAGAGTTTTTCTGATATACAATCTACCAATGGGCAGATCATTAGCTACCAATGGAAAAGTGGTTCCGATTACGATATTTTTATAGATGGTATTTTGAATAACCCTTCCTTTGCTGCATCACCTCCTACTGGGACTATTACCGGAGCTTCAACCGCTATTGTAGGTAAAGGTGGTAAAGATGATCCAAATAATGCGAATGAGAGCTGGGACGGGGAAATTGCTGAATTTATTTACTATGATCGTCTAATTACTGAATCAGAACGTGAAGGTGTGGAGGATTATTTATCAGATAAATATTCTCTATCGATTCGCAAAATCACCGTTGCCGAGGGCGGAGAAAATATCTCAGCAGATGATAATGCATCCGGTGATTACACTACCCTCACCGGCCCTACCATTAAAGAAGGTTTTGCTGGTGAGCTTACAGCAAGTGGTACTTTTGTACTTGATGCTCCCACAGGATTTGAGTGGAACACTGGGGTAACTCCAACCGCAACAACTTCAGCGGTTTACGGCGGTACTTCCACCCTTGATGTTTCTTTTACCAGTATAACAGCTTCCCAAGTTACTTTTACTGTTAATACGACCTCTACATCCAACCCCGGTGAAATTGAAATAGGCGGATTGGAAGTTCGTCCCACTACAGGGGTTCTTCCAAATTCGGGTAATATTACCAACTCCGGATCCACTGGTTTAGGCGGAGGTACCAATTATGGAACACTTACAATGGTAGCAGGAAGTTTGGATAGCCTTGCATTCACGCAACAGCCAACATCTACCAATCTCAATACAAATATAAGTCCGGCTGTAAGGGTTCAATTGACCGATCAATTTGGCAATAATATTGAACAGTCCGGTGTTAATGTGTCCATGAACCTCAGTTCTGGAACCGGTACCTTAAATGGAACTACCACAACTTCAACCAATACATTGGGAATTGCAGAATTTACCAATTTACAGATCGACCAAACTGGCAGTAAACAGCTCACAGCCAGCAGTACCGGCCTGTCATCTGCTGTAAGTAATTCATTTAATATTGTGAATGCGGGAGTTTTGACCGGTTTCCGTGTAGAACGGGTGCCCTCTGGGAATATTAGTTCGAAATTTGCCGGCCAAAACTTCAATATAAAGATTACTGCTGTTGACGGAATTGGAGATACCATTACAGGTTTTACAGGCACTGTTGTTGTTACTTCTTCATGTAACATGGGAACCGGACAAGGTACTACTTCCTCGTTTTCTTCTGGTGTACTGTCTTCACTAACTGTAAGTATCACAGAAGTAGATCGTTGTACTATCACGGCAACGAATTCCTCGGGATCAGAAAGTGGATCAAGCAACCCATTTGATGTATCTGCCGGTCCGGTTGATGAGGCAACAACTACCATCACGGCCTCTCCTACTGTTATATTAAATGACGGAGCAAGTACTTCTACTATCACAGCTCAAGCTAAAGATGAATTTGGAAATTTAATTGAGACCGGTGGAGAAACCGTCGTTTTAAGTACGGACCTGGGTTCAATTGGGGGGGTTACCGATAATGGAGATGGAACATACACTGCAACATTAACTTCTGCTACCTCCACAGGAATTGCAACAATTACGGGTACCTTGAATACCAACAATATTACCGACGATGCTGAAGTTGAGTTTGCTAATTTTAGTCATATCTGGGAAAGTCAGCTTGGTTCTGTTGCCGATGCTACCAACTGGGATGATACAGATAACTGGAATGTGGGATCTGTTCCTACCACCTCCTCAGTTGTGCTTATACCTGCAAGTCCGGCCGTTGGAAACGAATTTCCGGTCGTTGATCAGGCGAATACTGAAATTACAGACCTTTCTATTGAGTCGAGTGCACAGCTCACGGTCTCAGGAGGCATCAATTTTATTGTTTCCGGGGATGTATCGGGCGATGGAGATATTTTAGGAAGTAATAATGACTCATTAACCGTTGGTGGAGACCTGGATATTGGATCACTAACGCTCGGTAACGTAATTTTTAATGGCAGTGCCGATCAGGAGATCATAAACCCAACGACTTTCAATAATGTTGAGATTGATAATCCAAATACGACCACAATCTCTGACGATCTAACGGTAGATGGCACTCTAACGATGACCGATGGTGACCTTTTCATTCCGTCCGGAGTTAATTTAATTGCAAGTAATCTCTCCTATGGAACTGGAAATTTAAGATTTCAGCGACGTATTTCTGGGGCTCGGGGCTGGCGAATGCTTTCATCCCCTGTAAAATCTTCTTTTGATGACTATCTGGATGGTACATTAACCCAGGGCTATACCGGGGCTACGTACAGCACCGGTTCTAATCCTGGAGATACCCTTCAACCTAATATATTTTGGTATCTTGAAAATTATGATACCAATGTTGAGGGATTACCAGCAACAGATAATGACCGTTTAAGAGCACCCAGTAACGCCACTGACTCACTTTCCGGTGGCAGAGGGTACTGGGTATTTTTCTTCGGGGATATTACCGCCGATCCACTGTATAACGACCCATTACCTGACACTTTAGAAATTACTGGAAGAGAGTTTGGTTCGGGTGATCCTGAATTTGATTTTGGAGTCACCTATACCCCTACTGCAGATTCAGGGTGGAATTTTGTCGGTAATCCCTACGGAGCTGCCATTAATTGGGATGACAATACCAATTGGACCAAAACGAATATTGAATCAACGATCTACATCTGGGATCCGGCTGCCAATAGTGGAAATGGGGAATTTTTAACCTGGAATGGCTCTACGGGATCTTTGGGATCTGGTATCATTCCACCTTTTCAGGGTTTTTGGATAAAAGCAAATGGATCGAGCCCGGAATTAAAAGTTAAAAAAGAGGCAAAAACAACAGGTGGTAACTTCTTAAGAAAATCAACGCCTGAAGCTGAAGAAAAGAAAAAACAATATGAAAATTTTGCCCCAGTCATTGAATTAACAGCTCACGGACAGGGATTGTCTAAACAGACTTACATAATGGGCGGCAGCAATGCGAAAATTGGAAAAGATGAACAAGATGCATTACGCCTTGTTCCTTTTTCAAGTACCCACATCGAATTCTATTCTACCTTAGAAAATGGAACCGAATTGGCTATTAATAATATTCCAAAGAATTTTGAGTACCGCCAGAACATTCCACTGCATTTTGCAGCATTTGCAAGCGGAGAGCCAGAACTCGGTGAGTTCTCAATCACACGTGATGCGATGCGAAATGTCCCGGATGAATGGCTTATTTTGCTGATCGATAATGACACGGGCAAGCAAATAGACCTGAGAGAAAATAGTAGCTACTCTTTCAATTACAACGAAAATTCTAAATTATTCGTAAGTACCCCCACCAGTGGTGCTCCGGTAAAACGCAATACACTGGAACGTTCAAGATTTGTACTCCGAATAACTACCGAAGAAATCGAAGCCAATATTCCGGATGAATTCTATCTGAATCAGAATTACCCCAATCCATTTAACCCTTCCACCAAAATTCCATTTGGTTTAAATCAAGAGAGTGAAATACGATTAGAGATATTTGACATACTGGGAAGAAAAGTTCAAACGCTTATCTCCGACAAATACCCTGCAGGTTCTCATACTATTACATTCAGGGCAAATAATTTAGCAAGCGGCGTGTATCTTTACCGGATCATTACAAACAATAATGTCAGCACCAAGAAGATGATACTAATTAAGTAGACTCAGCCTTTTAGTCATCCCCCGTGTTGTTTTTTCTTCTTTCCCAAAAATTTTACTAAAAAATTCAGCCCTACAGCCCGCTAAACATAATAAATTCTAATTCATTATCAGCTGCTATTGATTTATTTTAAATAGTGAGATGAGATTAAACCGTATTGAATAAGACTAAAAATAAAATCTGTAACATTTTACAAATCAACATCTCTTGTAGTTGATATTACGATAAACCATAAACCCCTGAGCATATGAATGACTTTTCTGATGTTATCTTTTTGATGGCCGCCATGATGGTATTCTCTATGCTCACGCTGAATACCTCAAAGAAATTTATGAGTGCTACCAGCACTTCATTACAATCTACGGTGGAATACCGGGCAATTGGTTTAGCTCAGGATAAGATCGATGAAATTCGCTGGTCTCCGGAGGAAGAACTTTCTCCTTCCTCCAGTCAATATCTGTTTGAATCTGACCCATACACAGAAACCATTACGTATGGATCAAGCAGTGAATATTCTGAGAACTATGAAGTAACAAGAACTTCTCAACTAATTGAAAACACATCTGATCAAAAACAGTATAGAATTACCGTAAAAGTAAGTTCTGATGCAACCCAACCTCCTGTAGAGGCTCAGTTGGAATACATTAAAACCTATTTTAAAGAATAAAGAGGAATTAGTATGAATTTTGGAATTGTAACAAGCTATGTTATTGGTGGTTTGATGATGCTCAGCATTCTTGCGTTCAATGTTCAGCTATCTTCTAATTCTCAGGAAACAACTATTTCTACCATCACCCAGCAGAAGATGAATAATATTGTTGAGATCATTTCCTTTGATCTGGAAAGAGTTGGATATAATAATAGCACGTCATTCATGGATGATCCCATTATGACCGCAGAGAATTACAACTTAGAATTTAAAACATCAGATGGGAATATAAGGTGGTATTCTGATACAGATGATGATGTAGCCGTCACCCCCAACCCTAATGATTATTATTTATATCGCGAGGATGCTACAGGTGCGGTCACTAAATTTCCAGTGGTACATTTTAAACTCACCTATTTCGACAAAGATGATAATGTTATAACGGATATATCGACCTTATTTCAACAACGGGATGTAAGTATTCAAGTTGAATTGATAGTTGAGTCTGGTGAGCCCGCAAGTTCAACCATAAGAAGCGGGGCTACCCAAGATACTTATCACCGAACGGTTTGGAAACGCACGTTCGCACCCAGTAATATTAACAAACCCTGGTACTGATACCAATAAAAGGAGGTTTATATGGGACGCGCATTATTGCTTTTAGTAAGTGGATTAGTTGTTATATCCGGTATAGTTCAAATGTCGATTAATAATCGAATTGAGGTATTACCCGAGCAATCAACGAATTATTTCAAAGAACAGCAGGCTAAGAATATTGCAACCAGCCTTATCGATAACGCTGTGCAAAACCTCTTTCAGGATATGGAATGGACGGGAAGTATTAATACCGACCAAGACTATGAAGGAAAAGGAAAGCTACTGATGTACGGAATGAATACTTCTGGTCTTGATACAGTAGATCATAGCGTAACAGAATGGAATAAATATAAGGTTCTAATTATCAGCAGGGCAGAATATGACGGATATACCGCAGAGATCGAAGTGTTGCTGCAGCGAGACTCTTTCTCTAAATTCTCCTACTTTACCGACGCTGAAACGCTGCCCTATCCAAATGATGATATTGAGATCTATTTTTATGATGATGATGTATTAACCGGCCCTATTCATAGTAATGGAACTATCAGAATTGCCGGTTCCCCGACTTTTAACGGTGATGTAAGTAGTCCAAATGATTGGGTGGGGCAAAGTGGTGATGAGGATAGTAATGATCCTGATGAAAGACATGGTGATGAAACACCCATTTTTAACGGGAACACAAATTTCAATATGGCTACTACCCGGGATCTTCCTGATGACACCCAAATTGACGCATTAACAGCATCCGCAAATATGGGCGGGCTCACATTTGATGATGATATTGAACTTGAGTTCTTTGTTGATGGAAGTGGAGATCCTTACCTGAAAGCCTCTGAAGCTTATTATTATTCTTGTGGTTGGAGAGGATGGTATACCTGTAAAGGAACCACCGACACCAATTATCCACTTTCTACCTCAAACGGTATCATCAGTGTAGCAGGGGAAGCAAAAGTGAAAGGGGAAGTAAAAGGAAAATACACCGTACACGCACGTGATGAAATCGAAATTACAGGAGATGTATATTATAATACCGATCCTCTCGCAGATCCTGATACTCCTTCCCCCGATTTACTGGGTTTAGTTAGCGAAGGTAACGTGATTGTTGATCAAAATGCACACCAAGATAATGGCAGCAGCGATCTTACTATTCACGCATCCATCATGGCCCTGGATAATACATTTACGGTTGAAAATTACAGCAGCGGAAGTCCCAGAGGTTCTTTAAACATCTTTGGTGGTATTATTCAAAGAAATAGAGGCCCTGTTGGAACCTTCAATAGTTATGGAACTGCATCGGGTTTTTACAAGAATTATACCTACGATGAACGGTTGAAAGAAACCATCCCACCTGCTTTTCCGCGTGAGAGTATCTTTACTATCGTATATTGGAAGGAAAAGATTTACTAAATATCTCTAATTTTAATTTACTTGAAGTTTTTATTCGTACTCAACATGAAAAAATTAATTTCTTTAGCATCCATACTATTAGCTACAGGTTTTATATCAGTACAGGCACAATCAACGGTTATATTTAACGTAAACCTTCAGCCAAATCTCGAAGATAGTGCTTTTGTTCCGGGAAGAGATATCATCCAGGTGACCGGCAATATTTATCCACTTTCAAGTCGCCCCGTGCAACTAACCGACACTGCTCCTACGGATAGTATTTATACTGCAGAAGTAAGATTTGCCAGTAGTTATGTAGGAGATCAACTTGAATACAATTTTGAAATTGTTAAACCGGAAGAAACTGAGACCGAACGTATGCCCCGTAAGTTGAATCTCAGAGCCACAGAAATGGAATTACCCCCACTCTACTTTGATGCTTTTGCCTGGTGATCGCTCAGCTACAATAGATCGCTCTGCTTTACTATAAGCAATCAAGACTATTCCTCTTTTCCTTAAATTCATTGATTCGCTTTATCCTTCGGTGATCTTGCAAGTTAAATATTTTATAACCCATCTGATCCTAAACTTATTTCGTATTCTATAAAAATTGATGGTCATTAACGTTTATTTGTAATTTCCATCAGGTCATTTTTTAAATACAAATACATTAAATAAAATGGTCGGATATGATGAAGTGCTTTATGTGATGTTGTCTATGGTGATTGTCTCTACCATGGCTCTAAATGCAAACCGTGTTATTCAGGTCAATAATACGACAATGATCGAAGGACAGCTTGAAGGGGAAGTTATTGCCTATGCTCAGGATATTATTGAAGAATCAAGGGCTCTCGCCTTTGACGAGGAGACCACCTATAATAAGGCCGGAAACAGTACGGTTCCGGTCTACATACCATCCGGATTTTCAAATTTAGGCCCGGATGACACCATGAGTGACCCTGAAGGTGACAGAACACAGTTTGATGACTTTGATGACTTTAATGGTCTAAGAGAGACCGTAGAAATTCGGGATGTAGAGTATGATATATCAGTTGAGGTTGAATATGTTAAAACCAGTGACTACAGTACCTACACCCCCTCTTCCAATAAGACAACACTTAAAAGATTTACCGTAAATATTGAATCAGATTTTCTACGCAAAAATACGCAGGGAGATCAAACCCAATATAATTTTAGTTTTATTAGAAGTTATTACGCGGATTAATTATGAATTACGGAATACTTATAAGCTATATCGTTGCGGGTTTTCTTATGATCACCATTTTAACGATCACCTACAACGTTACCTATAGCAATCAGGAAGTGACAACTACACTAACGAAATCAAATCATACGCAGGCAGTTAAGGATATCATTATGCATGATATCCCAAAAATTGGCTACCAGAAAAAATCTGTGCTTTCAACCATTTTTAGTAAAGCTGATAGTAACGAAATTTCTTTCTATAGTAATATAGATGATCAGGGATCTGTTGAATTGGTAACCTGGAAATACACCAATACTCCTGCACCCGGTTCAAAGAATCCAAATGATCGCATATTAGAGCGTTCGGTTAATGGTGATGTTACGGAAATCACAAATGGAGTGACCCATTTTAAGATCAATTATTATGACACTTACGGTTCTGATACACCTTTACCGACTCCGATCAGTGGTTCTAATTATGATGACATCGTTCAAATTGAAGTAGAAATGGAATTACAAAGCGAATACGAATTGTCTTACGATATCAACGATCCGGGCGATTATGTATCAACATCATGGAGGAAAAGGTTTTCTCCGGTGAATTTAAGACCAAATAACTAAAGGGAAAGACGATGGGAAGAGCAATGTTATTAATAAGTGCCGGTGCTGTGATAGTTATTGGCATTATTCAAGTTGGAATTCAAAGTCAGCGAGGTGGGATAACCCAAAATAATGCTAATTCCGCATATGAAGCAGAAATTAGAAATAAAGCTTATACCGCTGCACAAATAACCATGGAGCGCATAAATGAAAGCAGTGGAGACTGGCACCCAACCAAAAATGACCCATGGATCGAATCTATAGATGGAGATTCTATATCCCTGTACTACGACCTCACCAAAAACACCTCCAGCGGAACATTTTCTATATTAGAAGGTGATACTGTAGAAATTTTTGCCAAATCATGGTATCGTAATCCCTTAAATAATAAAATTGAGGAAATTGACATTGTTACAACCTACGTAAGAACCTCAATGCATTTTGTCCCGGAATTTCAATCCGCAATGTCGTTTGCCATTGATGCCAGTGATTTTACTTTTTCAGCCAGTGGAAGCTCAAAAATTAACGGGAATGATGCCAGTGGGCAATGCCCTTCTAAGCCTGCTGTTACCGTCAGAGATGAAGACTCAGCAGATAAAGTAACAGGCGCAGATAATCTCGTGGAATGGCTTTCCGGCGGTGACAATTCTAAACATTTTGAAAGCGACAGTGGTGCTGTTGATATCGATCCCGGCATATCATATGAACCTGTGGATAACTTGGTTGCCCGGCTCGCTCAAATGAATGAAGTTGTTAAAGTAAGAGGAAATTACAAAGGAAGTATGGGCACGGAGGAAAACCCGGGTGTATTTTTTATTGAAGACCGTGCAAAACTCACTGGTGGAATCTCAGAAGGTTTTGGAATAATGGTTGTAAGAACCAATGGTGAATTAGAATATGAAGGAGAACTATCCGTCGCTGGTAATTTTAAATTCAATGGACTTGTTATTTTTGAAAACGCCTACACCTTAAAAGGCCGAGGTACACCCGAAATTAACGGTTCTGTATTAGTTGGAAAGACGGATAACAATTACTCTAATTTTGACATTGACCTAAGCGGGAACATTACGATACAATATGACTGTACAGCAGAAAAATATGCGCAGCTTGCATCTGCATCCATGCTAAAGCAAAACCGGTATAAGCGCTTAAGCACTTTTGAATAGCCATTCGCTACCCAGTTTATTCTGGTTAAATACTGGATCCAATAATTTCCTATCAACCACATTATCTATACATAGGTATAAACTTTTCTTAATTACAGTTACGATCTGCTAATTAAAATAAATTAACTGGTTTAAATCCCATATTTAGGTGATTTTTAAAGTACATAGATTAATGTAGGCAATCGTACAATGAAGCAAGCAACTCTGCTACTTATTTTTCTTTATTTCTCAACCCCGATGTTGGCGCAGCAGGCGCAAAACCCGGAAAGTATCTCCGCTAACGTTAATGTAAGTGCGGAAGTCATACAATCCATTGAGCTCATTACCGTTCAGTCTATGCAGTTTGGAAACGCACAACCGGGGCAAAGAGAGATCTATGTAAATCCGGTCAATGACCTGAATGCAGGGTTTATGATAGCAGTTGGTACCCCGGAAGCTGAATTTCGCCTATTTTATCTTCCGGAAAGAGAATTGACACAAGTTGATGGCGACGGCACGCTCACATTCGAGTATGAAATTTCAGGAAACGATATTGAAGACCAGGCCACTTCAGAATTACTTGAGGCCGATAACCGTAATATTCGCTTTAATAACGACGGCCGATATTATATTTGGGTGGGAGGAAAAGTGAACCTGGAAAATGCCAATCCTGGAAACTATGAAGGTGACTTCACTATAGAAATCGATTATATATGATAAAAAGATCTTCCAGCGTAAGATTATCTTTCCATTCTACCAACTCCGTAGATCAAGGCATTCCTGTAACTACATTCTGTTTATCTGCCCTACTGTTATTTTTTACGCTTTCATTTTCTACAATTGCTAATGCACAGGAGATCGATTTTGGAGATTTCAGTAGTAAATATGCGGTGACACTTTCGGAACTAAGTCCCGCCGAGGACCTTGAGTTTGGAATGGTTATTCAAAATGAAGGACTGAAATCAGTTGCTCTTCAAGATGCTAAAATTTTAATGATCGAAGGAGTCAAATACCTGGATGTTATCGTAGATGTTACCGCCGATAATTTTTTGTTTTTGGATAATGATGTTGCCTGCAATGGAAGCAATACCAACTGTATACCATTTACACTACAGGCAGCCTATGCGAATCGTGGTAATAACAACACTAATCAAGCTGTAACGATGCAGGTGGCTTCGAACGTTGCAAGTGCACAATTTCCTATCCTTGCGAGGGGAAATCAGCCACCAGGACCTCCTCCTACCCCTGTCTACCAGGGATACAATCCTGCAGCCTTTAATGAAACAGCTTATCTTTATATCTATGGGTCATTAAATGTAGGAAATGTGGATGCCGGTAGTTACTCCGGTACAATTACAGTTACAGTTAGTTATGACTAAATATGCTATACATATTGCTACTGTATTGGTTTTAAGTCTTGGTGTGCATTCAAATATATTTGCACAGTTTATCAACCTTCAGATCAGGGTGGAGCCCGAACTCAGTGCAACAGTTGAACAGGACCTGAGTTTTGGAACCTTAGTCTCAAACTATGGACGCTCAGAAATTCAGCTTGGAGATGTGAATATGGGGGTATTTAATATTCGGGCTTTTTACACACAAAACTTATACATAGACTTAGAATATCCGGATGTCCTTATCAATGAAGACCCAGAAAATAATGATCAGATTCCAATTGAGTTATTTATGGCCTACAATAACCGGGGCAACAACAATCCAGCAAACGCAAATGTTTTGTCGGGAAATAATGGATTGATATCAATTCATGAAAGCACGGAAGCCGATTTTGATCGGAAAATTTGGGAAGAAATGTACCTTTATGTGTACGGATCCATTGATGTTGGTAACATTGCCAATGGAGTATATTCCGGTGATATTGTCCTTAG
>JAVLBT010000077.1:0-13156 GCA_031580945.1 Gracilimonas sp. | reverse complement strand
TATGACATTTACACAGAGACTTTGGGCCTAAATCATAGCTGGACTATTGATAGTGAGTTAAGGAAAAACCTTCTTCACCTAAATGTTCAGAATAATAAACAATCAATTGCAGAATTTAATGAAAGCTTACATAAATTAGCTACAGTAATAGAACAAAATGATTTTTCAACATCTGCTGAAAATAATCTGAAAAATGCCTTAAATATAATACAAAAACATACTTCGAAGAATCTCAGCAAAGAAGTTAATCTTATCAGAGACCTAATTTCTGATTGATAAAAAGAAACCTTGCCAAAAATGGGCAAGGCTCTTTTATTTAGATTTGTACTTTTGACTTCGAAAAGTTCCCAGTTTCTCAGGGAAATATTAAACTTGATTTGAGTTTATTCAGCCGTCGCCTTTATCGCAGCGGTAATATCAACAAACCGATCCTGAGAACCAATACCGCCTATTTCTAAACCATTGGCTTCAAGTTCAATTTCCAGGACACTTCCATCTGAAGCCTGAGTTACCGTAAAGCTGCCTTCTGTACTATTTTCCGAGAGATATACATCAACACCGGTATCAAGCCTCAGGCTGTTTTGTGTTTGTCCTGCTCCCACTTCATATGTACCGTCATCGGGCCCATTCATTGACGAACTTTCTTCAGGCTCCACAATATTCAGTGATAATTCTTCCCCATTTTCTCCGGTAACGGTTACAATCCATTCAGAATAGGTTGTTCCACGATTATTAAATCTTCCGCCATCATCCCACGATGCGGTACCTTGCCAGGTATAAGAGGTATCGTCTGCTACTTCAACCAGCGCTTCTCCCTCACTAATATTAGACAGATCTATTTCGACGGTTTCTTCGGTGTCTTCATTATCTCCTGTTTCTCCATCTCCATTTGCCGAAGTAGAGTCTTCACTGCATGAGACGGTGATCATTAAAAAAGCGGTCAAAATGATGAATAAAGTATTCCATTGATGTTTTTTAGATGTAAACATAGCTTATCTCTTTTGTGTGTTATGAATTGTTTCTATCCTATAAGCGAATTATATGGGCGGACAGGCTCACTGGGTTTAAAAATTTTCGTTAAGTTAAATTTCTTCCTTTACTTATACATTGTAGGAATCGGACATCATCATGAGAATTATAGAAAAGCGACCTGATAAGGCTTTATCTGAGCTAATAAACCGATATTTATTCATCAAAGTGGATAAAGCGGAAATGCCTGAAGTCAAAATTTTACCTACCGGCTATTCTTATTTAACAAGAGTATATGGCGATCCAAGTTTTGCTAAGGTAGAAAACGATGTTAAACCACTACCAACCATTTTTTTAGGTGGACAAATAACCAAGCATAAGATCAAATTATATCCGAGGGAAACCTTTTGTCATTTTGGAATTGAATTTAAACCGGTGGGTATTTTTAAGCTATTTCATATTCCTATGAGCAATACTGTAAATACCTTTACTGACTTTGCTCAACTTGTCTCGCCCAATGCATATGACTCCTTCTATGATCTATTTTCTGAGGATCAGGGTTTTGATATGCAATGCTCTAAACTTGATGATTTTTTCCTTTCCAAACTATCAACTCTACAAACATGTCCTAAGGTAGATCAAGTGGTTCACCTGCTTCAGGATGAGATGAACGGGATCACATTAAAAGAAGTGGCAAACCAAGTATTTCTATCCACCAGGCAGCTCCGGAGGAAGTTTAAGAAATGCTGTGGGATCTCCCCGCAAGCATACCAGAATATTTTACAGCTGAACCAGATCTACGAGTACATCAACCAGGAAAAGCATGCTAAACTGCAAGATTTGGCTTATCAATGCGGATACTACGATGTGTCGCACTTCATTAATAGCTTTAAAAAAATGATGAATGATAATCCCTCTGTCTTTTTGGAATCAGATGACTCCTTTATCAATACATATATAAAGCATTCGAAGCGATAACCTTCCCTTCTTCAGTCTTTTACTGTTCCCCCATTACTTCTTTCAGGTTCATTATTTACCGGTCCTCGATTTTTTAAAAATACCCCAGTCGATATTCAATTCAGAATGTCTGATTTATACAATGCCCTCTTTTTATTGATGCTATACATTCACACTACTGAGTTAAGATGAGCTGCTTTCGCTTATTCATCCGCCTATAAGTATAGAAACCCAATACATTATTCATTCACGTAATCATTAATCATCATGAAAAATATAGTTACCATTCTGTTATTTTCACTTTTTGCTATTTCAACAGCATTTTCCCAAAATATTTATACCACCACGAGAGGTGTGGATATCTTTAATGCTGAACTTGAACAAACTCGCCAAATCGTAGAACCATCCATAAACTTCCCTACCGGCTTATTTGTGGATCTACAGTCTGAAAAAATATATTGGGGAGATTCCAATAATTTTACCGTTATGTCAGGCAATATGGATGGAAGTGAGGTAGAAGGACTCCAAAATATATTTGAACTCAACTTTTTTGAAGTGTTTGATGTTTTTGTAGATACAAGTAGTCAAAAAATATTTTTCTCCGGATATGCTCCAAGCTATGCTGATTTAAAACCCGGCATTTACTCTATGAACTTGGACGGAAGTGAAATGAAGATTATTTACGCAACTGATAGTGATTTTAGCAACGCCCCCCGTGCAATAGCTCCAGATTCTAACCTGAATAATCTATTAATTGCAGAGGGATCATCCGTAAAAAGGATAAGCATAGGCCAAAGTAAATCTAAAAACACTCTAAAAGCTATCAGTTCCACCATTATGGGTATAGACTATGATAGCGTAAATGATAAAATTTATGTACTTATGGAATCTGAACTCATTAGAATGAATTCAGATTTTTCCGGTCTTGAGGTGCTGGCAGACTCTGGATATACTTCTGGGAATCATGTTAAAGTTGATGAAACGAATCGAAAAGTATACTGGACTTCCTCTGCTGATTTTGGAGAGAGAGAATTTGGAAAAATTTTTGAAGCCAATTTAGATGGCTCTGAGCAACGGGCAATTTATGTAAAAGAATTTATATCACCTTATGGATTATTTATTGATGAGGAGAATGGTGATTTTTATGTATCAATGACTGAACGATTTGGGATACCAAGAATTCAAAAAATGCGGTTAAATCAAGATGATCGTTTAACTACAGTTGAAGTACCTATCAATACTTTGAACTCAGGTGCTACCGATCCAGATCAAATTGTTGCCGATTCTAAAAATCAGTGGATCTATTGGCTAAACAACGCTTCCAATAAAAATTATGCCAGTAATTTGGGCCAGCAATACTACATACAACGTATTGGCTTTGGTGATAACACCGCTAAATTAGAAGTCATTCGATCCAGTATAAGATTTAAAGAAAGTGAGGATGCTATACTCGATTTCGATATAAATGAAGAAGAAGAACACCTATATTTAGCCATAGATGCCCCCTCCGATTTTGATCAACTGATCCAATATGATATTAGGTCAGGTAAGGCTGATACATTGATATCTCGAGAACCATCATTGTCTAAAATACAATCCGTAGCATTTGATGCATCTACGAATTCCCTTTTCTACACCATCTATTTCAGAAACGACTCCACAAGCTTTAGGAAACTTAATCTAAATGACATGACTTCAACACATTTAAGTGTTGTAAATGATGCAGCTATAGCCAATAACATAAACTACTCTGAAGCTAACCAAATGCTCTATTTTCATCATAGAGGGGAATCTACTATCTACCGTATGAATATTGAAAATGGCTTTAAAGAGGCCGTGATTACAAGCAATGGAAATGGTTTTTTTGACCTTTCAAACGATCATATTTATTGGACAGATACCAGAGAAACCAAACGCTCTGGATTGGATGGAAATAATACAGAAGCGTTTAATACCGAATTTGGACTCCGTTCACATTTTGTTGTAATAGATGAATCTGATATCAATGTTTCCAATGAGTTATTAAAGGAGCAACCGAATGATCTACAATTAATGCAAAACTACCCCAATCCTTTTAATCCTACCACCAACATTGAATTTTATTTACCAACACAAAGCCTGATTAGCCTGAAAATTTACAACCTGCTTGGGCAAACTGTAGCCACTATTTTTGAAGGGCGAAAAAGCAGTGGGCAGCATCAGGTTCGGTTTGATGCTACTTCTTTATCCAGTGGAGTTTATTTTTATCAACTATCAGCAGGAAATTACTCAGTAACCAAAAAATTAACTCTTATTAAATAGATATATTGGATGCGAATTGACTCCTATTAATGGTGTAGTTATACATTAATAAAAGGCATTTATAGAGTTTCTAAACTCAGCATTATTGGAAGAATTCAACAAATGAATTTGGTTTCTATTTTAGGACTATGACTTTTACATCCCCCTGTTACTTTATTGTATAGCACTTTTAAAATGGATGATAAGAGTTTTCGTAACCCATTAAAGCACAATAATTAAAATTGATCTCTCTTATCCTTAAGTGCCTTGTATAACATTTCCCGGGCTCTAAAAATGTGAGCTTTCACGGTACCCAGGGGCAGATCTAAGATATCGGCTATCTCCTGATAGGATTTTTCTTCCATATGCCGCATCTCGATCACTGCTTTGTACTTTTCAGGCAACTCTTCGATCGCCTTTTGGACGATATTCTTTCGCTGCTTCTTCATAACCGGCTCATCAGTGAGGTAAGTCTCATCGGGAAGCTGAATCTCCATCTCTCCGTCTTTGGTCTTATACGGCTCGTTGATGGATAAGGTCTTCAGCTTTTTCTTCCGCAGATAATCGATGGTATGGTTAGTTGCTATACGGTATAGCCAAGTTGAAAACGCATACTCATTACTATAGGTAGATAAATTCTTGAAGGCTTTCATGAACACTTCCTGTACCAGATCTTCTACCAATTCCACTTCCTTGATCATTTTGCGAATATGAAAATAAAGTGGCTTTTGATACTTATCGACCAGTTTCTTATAAGATTGTTCCTTACCAGCAAGTGCTTCAGATACAAACTTATCGTCCTCTAAACTACTTGCAGAGGCGTTTGGACGCGGTGTGTTATTTTCAAATTTGGAATTTTGGTCTGGCATATCGTCTGTAATTCAGCCCTTAAAATACAAAGCCTTTTTTAAATGAAAATATCTTTTTTGATGAAATTTCAGGCCCATCAATCCTTGTGGTGTTTTAAGATTGCTCCATGCCGAATTCCTCCGGTTGATACTTTAATTGAATCCAGTGAAAACTGATCTAAAAATCCTGTTAATATCAACATACCAGCCAAAAATATATCCGACCGGCCTTGCAAGAACTCGGGATATCGGTGTAGCATTGTTTCAGTTTTATTTTCCTGGAATTGATGAATGACTTCTTCAATTTCAGTTCGATTTAAAGTATAACCAGCCATTTTCCCGGGTTCATACGTTTCAAGTCCCAAAGATATGGCTGCAAGAGAAGTCACCGTACCTGCCACACCAACTGCTAATGGGGCTCCAATATTTTGAAAACTCCTTTGCTCAAACATACGTCTTACTTCTTGCCTGCAGTTCTCGATTTCATGCTCTGGTGGCGGATCGCTTGCGAAAAACCGCTCAGTAAAACGAACGCAACCCATATCATAGGAATACCCGTCTGCAATTTCCCCATTCTTTAAATGTGCAACTTCAGTACTTCCGCCTCCGATGTCAAGGATCAGCGTTTCTGCCTTATGGGGAATATTAAGTACGGATAGGGCTCCTGATGCGGTCCAATCCGCTTCCTCTTCTCCGGAGAGTAATCTAATTTCAAACCCGGTTTTCATCTTGATCGAATGTATAAATTCATCCTTGTTTTGAGCATCCCTGACCGCACTGGTTGCAGTAACGATGACCTCTTCTGCTTCCGGATAATTAGCCTCAAGGATCCCTTTATAATCCAACAAAGCATTAGTCACACGCTCAGTTGCCTTTTGGTTAATCAACCGGTCAGCATCTACGCCACGGCCTAATCGTGGAATTCGCTGTTCTTCCCGTATCGTATGTAGCTTGCCGGATTTTAGTTCTCCAACTAATAAAAGAACCGTGTTTGTTCCGATGTCAATAGCTGCTTTCATGATTCAAATAAAATTGCGATCCATTCCTGATGTTGCCGAGTACCCACATGATTGAGTTTTTTCAGTGCAGTTTGATTTAGCATCACTTCCTCATCCTCTTCAAGCAATCCTGAAAGTAACAATTTGCCATCTTTTTTGAGATAAGATGTGAGTTCGGGAAGTAGTTCAATCAACGTATTTCGGTTGATGTTGGCCAGGATCACATCGTATTTCTTGTCCATAGAAATGACTTCTGTAGAACCCAACTTAACTTCAAAATTCTCAACCTGATTTAGCAGTATATTTTCCTTAGCATTGGTCTCACTCCATTCATCCACATCAAATCCAAAAGCGGATTTTGCGCCAAGTTTCAAGGCAGCAATTGCCAAAATTCCGGTTCCTGTTCCCGCGTCCAAAATATCGTCACCTTCAGATATAACTTCCGGAAGCCATTCCAGCATTACGCGGGTTGTTGCATGATAACCGGTGCCAAAGGCCATCTTTGGGTCTATCATGAGTTCGATCTTGTCTTGAGTATCGTCAGGTGAAGCCGACCATGTGGGATGTACATAAAACTTCCCAATGGTTTGAGGTTGTATAGTTCGTTCCCATTCCTGATTCCAGTTCTTGGGCGTGATCACTTTTTCTGAGAGAATGGAAGATTTACCTCCAAAAGCCATTAATTTCTGTTCTATTTCTTCCCTCTTGGTATCATCAAACCGATTGGTGGGTATGGTAGCAATAAGCAGGTCATCAAGCTGTTCAAACCCTTCAAAATCAAGGTCGACAAGTTCAGCTATAAGTAATTCGTGAAAATCATCCAAAAGCGATATTCGGAGCTCTATATAGTCCATTACAGTCTGTTATAAATAAGTTCTAAAAGCACCTCTCCGACAGCACCTAAGGTTTCTTTGCTTATAATATCCATATCATCGTTATGAGTATGCCAATAAGGACCAAATTCAGCACTACCATTCGGTTTTCGCTGATGATTGATGATATTTATAATGGGAATTCGAGCCTGTTCATTAACGATCATATGATCGTCGGCTACAGCAGCTCCTTCTTGATCCAGAAATAAATCTGAATATCCCTTTTGCTCAGCAATACTCCAAACTTCTTCTACGAGATTGGGCGCATAACTCATGGAATACTTTTCTTTGGGGAATTGTGCGTTCTCATATCCAACCATATCCAAAAGAATTCCAAAACGGGGGCTGTAGCCAGGAACTGGCGGGTTTTGAGACCAATATCTTGATCCTAAAAAATACCTTTCAAGGCTGCCTGACCTGCCATAATCTTCACCATCAAACAGAACGATATCAACGCCAATTGGGGGCGGATTATCACGAAAAATACGAGCCAGTTCCAGTAAAACACCTACCCCACTTCCACCATCATCGGCTCCTAAAATACCCTCGTTCTTTCTTACTGTATCTTCATCTGCTCGAGGCCGACTATCCCAGTGAGCTGAAAGCATAATTCGGTCGGGTGCCGTTAGGTTAAATGCCGCAATTATATTTCCAAGCTGTAAGGTCTCATTGTAGCCTTCAGCTTCAAAACGTTGGATAAAGACGGAGTTTGGGCCGGCGTAATCCCGAAATTTCTTGTCAAACCAGTCTAAGGCTTTCTGATGAGCGTTTGAATTAGGAACTCTTGGACCGAAACTAACCTGCTTTTCCACATATTTATAGGCTGAATCGGCATTAAAAGCAGGTACTTCCCTTCCCTTCTCTGTAAACTTAAGCCCTGTTTTATCATCTGATGAACATGAGGATGCTATAAAAATAAAAGCCAGCACAAATCCTAATTTGGTAGTGTGTTCAAATATGCGGTTCAAAGTCTTATATCTCCTGTTCACTGTATTTATTTTTTGTTTAAATATCTACGTATTCGTTTCCGAACCAATTTATAATCAAGTCCGATGTAAATTGCTGCAAAGGTTACTACAATTGCTACAGCAAAGATCGTTCTTTCACTGATATCAGAACCATAGAGGTTGAACCAAAATACCAGGAAAACCAACATTGCGCTTATAATTCCTGCTAAATGAGGCTTATAGACGGTTTTAAAATGCAATTTCGCGTTAGCCAAATACCGGGCTTCAATATTCTCCAGAATAGTGATAGAAAATGTTGCTAATGATGATGCCATAGCCGCACCTGCTAATCCATACTTTGGAATCAGCAAAAAGTTCAAAGCAACGTTAATGGTTGCGATCAGTATGGAATTCATGAGTGCATACATACTGTGACCCGTCATCGTTACGATATTTCCTGCAAGAGAAAAAGAGCAATAGATGTAAGGAACCGGCAACAAAAATAGCATAAAAGCAGCTTCGGATACCGGTTCCGAACTAATCCAGTTCAGTAGGTCCTCATTCAATACCGCAAGCAAAAGAAGAACCGGAATGGCTAAAGAAGCTATCCAGTTTGCGGTAAGTGAAAACCCTTCGGAAAGGCCTTTAAAGTCTTTATCCTTATAGAATCGAATGATATGTGGATTGAATGCTCCGGAGAAAGCAAGTTTAATATGTCGTACTTCACGGATGATCATTGATCCGGTACCATAAATACCCACTAAAAGCTCCGATGCGCCTAAAGCAGGTAACATCAGGATGTCTATACCGGTTATAAATTTATTTAGGGTAATATTGACATTCTGAGGAAGGGCAAACTTGATCAGCTCAGTATTGACCTCAAATTTTTTGAACGCATTCCATAAACCACTCCAGCTAAATAGCTTGTTGAAGACATATAGGGAATATCCAAACACCACCAACTGTGCCATCATATATCCGTATCCAATACCCACGGCAGAAGAGTTGATAAAGTAAAATCCCGTGGCGAGTAGCAGAAATAAAACCGGCCTTAATCCCCCATTAATGATGGCTTCATACTTCATGATCTTTAAGCCCTGAGAGCCCGAAATAACTACTTGCTCAAAAGCCATCATCGGAATAGCAAAAACCATCACGTATAAAAGAGGAATAAGCCGTTCTGAATAAGATGTTCCGTAAATGGAATTGAAGATCGGTTCAGAAAAGAAAAAGATTACGACTATTACGAGTATACCGAGAATAAGTCCCCAGGTAAAGGCATTTGCCAACGAGAGGTACATTTTATGATGTTCATCTTCATCATCCACATATTTACTCACAAAGATCAGCGAGCCTGACTTAAAACCGGACGTTAAAAACGCAAGAGATAATTCAATGATCAGGTTTCCGGTTATATAAATACCATAGATGGCGGTCCCATAAAGCTGATTGATCATGATCAGCAGGCCAGGTCCGGCCATTTTCCCCAGTATACCCATAAAATTCACAAAAGCTCCCTTCTGAAGCTCCTCACGAAAATTACTCATACGAACGTTTGTGTTTCAATGGGCTAAAATGGTGTGTAAATGAGTATTTGAGAGTTACAGAAAATAAATAGCAATAATATTACCGGTACTTTTATTTAGACCGTTGCATTTATTATACTTCTGCCTTTCAATTCTGAGCATCTAAATACTTTCTTTATTGTTTTAAGATGAGCAAAACTACAACTTTTTTGAATGGAAATTGCAGATAAAAACTGGATCGCCACAAGCCCAAAACTCCTCCCTGATTTTATTATTGGAGGTGCGATGAAATGTGGCACTACTACTTTGCACGATATTTTGAATGCTCACCCTGATGTATTTATACCTCCCCGTGAAATTCACTTTTTTGACATGGATAATATTCTTCAGCATCCAGACTTTAACAACCATAAAAGTGATGAATGGATCTGCCAGTTTCTCCATCAAGAGCCCCAAAAATTCTGGGAGTGGTATACTTCACACTATAGTGGCCGAACAGAATCTGTTTTAGGGGAGGATTCTACCACCTACCTCGCTTCACCTACAGCAGCACGGCGCATCGCCGCACAAGAAAAAGACATCAAACTGATCTTTTTATTAAGAAACCCAACTGAAAGAGCCTTTTCTCAATATATTCACGATCTTAGAAAGGGCCGAATGACCCATAGTTTTGAAGATACGTTGCGATTTCACCCTCATACGGTCTTAGCCAGAAGCATGTATAGTTCACAATTGATTAAATACTATCGACAGATTCCAATGCACCGAATTCATATTATTGTCTTTGAAGAATTTATAAAAAACCAGGAAAATACCATTCGTGAGGTTTGTGATTTTCTGGAAATTGATTTCAGTAAAATACCTACTGAACGTTTTGAAACACATTCAAACCTCGCCAAAATGCCCTGGTCAACAACCCTTCAGTATCTTAAAAATAGATTGGTACGCAATATGGGGAATAAAAATTATGGTTCTTATCTCCCCAATAGTCCGAATACATTTAAGTTCAAAGATATCCCTTCAGCTCTTGTTCATTACGTACATACAGGCATTAATCCGCCTCTTTTTAGTACTAAACCAACGATGAAAGAGCCCACCAAAGAGTTTTTGAATAACTATTTCAAAACCCATCTCCATAATCTGGATGCGATAACCGGAAAGGATATACTACAACATTGGTTCGACTAACGTTTTTTAGGTTTTCCGGTGTACCATGGTTGCGGAAGATTGAGCTGTTGGATAGATGATCGTATCAATGATATTTACGTGTGGTGGACGATTCGCCACAAAAACAATGATCTCAGCAATATCCTGAGCAACGAGCGGTTTCATCCCTTCATAAACTTCAGATGCTTTTACTTTATCACCGTCAAAGCGAACTTCACTGAATTCGGTTTCTACCAGACCCGGGGAGATCATACTCACTCGTACCTGCGTACCGTGTAGATCTTTTTTTGTTGACTCAGTGATTGCTTTCACTGCATGTTTGGTTGCAGTGTAAACTACCCCACCGGAATAAGATTCATGTCCTGCAGTAGATCCAATATTTATGATATGCCCGGTATTTCGTTTTTTCATTTTTGGGGAGATAAGCCGGGATAAATAGAGTAGGCCTTTCACATTGGTATCTATCATGACATCCCAATCCTCAAAAGAAGCATCGTAAACCGGATCGGTACTTTTAGCGAGGCCAGCATTGTTCACTAAAATATCAATGGAAGTATTAAGTGATTCTACAAATGACTGACAAGCCTCTTTTTTTCGGACATCAAAAGCAGCGGTATCCACAGTAATGTCATATTCCTTTATCAGTTCATCGCTGATTTTGGCAAGCCGTTCGCTTCTGCGTCCTGTTAAAACTAAGTGTACCCCTTTTGCTGCAAATAATTCTGCAGTTTTTAATCCTATGCCAGAAGTAGCCCCTGTGATGATCGCGGTTTTTCCCTGCAATCGGTTCATACTCTATGTTGATCTAAGAGGTTTTCATTTCAACTAACCGGGCTGCATTTAGCACTTTGGTCTCTTTAAAACTATCTGCCATAAACTGCATCCCAAAAGGCATTCCGTTACTATGAGTTCCGGCAGGAACACTAATTCCGCAAATACCGGCTAAATTTGCAGTAATTGTATATACATCATTTAAATACATCTGGATCGGGTCATCAAGCTTAGAACCCAGGTCAAAAGCGGTTGTAGGTGCCGTTGGTGAAACGATCACATCCACTTTTTCAAATGCTTTCTTGTAATCTTCCTGAATGAGGCGGCGAACTTTTTGGGCCTTTCCATAATATGCATCATAATAGCCTGCACTCAGTACATAGGTTCCGAGCATAATCCTTCGTTTGACTTCTGTGCCAAATCCTTCAGTTCTGGATTTTTTATACAAGCGGATCAATGCAGAATCTAACTTGGAAAGTTTATTCTGTAATTCAATTTTTTCATCCCCCTCAGCAATTTCAAAAGCTTCTTTCAACGCCATTTGTTCTTTGTTTAGTTCATCCAGCACTTCTTCCTTATCGGCCCGGTGCCCGTATCGGATACCGTCGTAACGGGCAAGATTACTGGATGCTTCAGCGGTTGCTAAAATGTAGTAAGTGGCAATACCATATTTTGTATGAGGCAAATGAATAGGAACCAACTCAGCCCCGTCAGCTTCTAACTGATCAAGAATATTTTCAATTCCCTTCTTGATCTCGATGTCCAAGCCTTCTCCAAAAAATTCTTCAGGAACACCGATCCTGATCTTTTTATCCGGATTTTGCACTGCCTGAACGTAATCATCTTTTTCCCGGTGTGAGGAAGTGTTGTCCCGCTCATCGAAACCTGCGATCACATCAAGTATACGCGCAGTATCTTCCACATTGTTTGAAAATGGCCCTATACAATCAAAAGACGAAGCAAATGCCACAAGTCCATATCGTGACACCCGGCCATAGGTCGGTTTCAGTCCTACAGTTCCGCAATAAGAGGCTGGCTGTCGAATAGAGCCTCCAGTATCAGAACCTAAAGTTACCATACTCATACCGCTTGCAACCGCTGCAGCGCTACCACCCGAAGACCCCCCCGGCACTTTGTCGGTATTATGAGGATTTTTTGTAGGGCCAAAAGCAGAATTTTCGGTGGAAGATCCCATCGCAAATTCGTCCATATTAACGCGCCCTATAAAAATGGCATCTTCATCACGCAAGCGCTCTATCACCGTGGCATCATACACGCTTTCAAAATTTTCGAGCATCTTTGACGCACAAGTTACCTTCTTTCCGCGCTCACAAATCACATCTTTTATACCCATTACCACTCCTGCTAACTTACCGGCGGTACCATTATCGATCCTTTTTTGGATATCATCAGCACGAGACAAAGCCTCCTCAAAATGGGTTGTCAGAAAGGCCTTTACCTCCCCATCCTTTTTTTCAATTTCTTTGATATAATGTTCTACAATTTCTCGAAGTTTCGTTTCTCCTGATAAGACTTTTTCGCGAGTCTCTGCTATGGTCATGTAGTTCAATTTCTGCGTTTATTTACTTTTTGAGGTGGTTTCGTCTTTCTTTACCGCATCATTTATATCGCGGGAACTTTCATCAATTTCTTTTTTGATGTCGTCTGAAGCCTGTCGGAATTCTTTAATTCCCTGACCCAAACCACGGGCTAATTCGGGAATTCTTTTAGCTCCGAAGAACACCAAAATAAAAATGGCAATAATTAAAACCTCTGGGGCACCTATTCCACTAAACATATAATATAAGTCTAAAGATTTAG
>JAVLBT010000076.1:0-13228 GCA_031580945.1 Gracilimonas sp. | reverse complement strand
CATTAAAGAACTTGCTTCAGATTGCATGACCAATTTTGCTGCTTCCATGCATTCTCTTAATACTTCTTTGAGCTGAAGCGTACGATTTATTCCATCAATAACATGAAGCAATAAACGATCTTGTCCTTCTCTATCTGTTATATTTTTATTTTGTTCGTTGATAACAATTTCCCGAAAAATTTAAAATGCGACACAAATCATAATATAAATAAAAAAGCTTTGGCTTCTAAAAATATTGAATAGAGCTCAAAAGAAAGGTACAGCACCTGTCTGCACCTTTAATTTTGAACATAGACACCTACTAATTATCAGCTTTACTTTTTTTCAGGTAGTCGAGTAGTACTGTATGCAGTATTCCTCCGTTCCGGTAATAATCGACTTCGACCGGAGTATCAATACGGCAATCCGTTAGAAACTCGATCACTTCTCCGTCTTCTTTAGTTGCCGTAACTTTGATCTCATCCTGTGCTTTAACATTATCATCCACATGGATATCGAACGTTTCGGAACCATCCAAACCCAGGCTATCGGCAGTTTCCCCTTCTTTAAATTGAAGTGGGAGCACACCCATTTGAATCAGGTTTGAACGATGAATACGCTCGTAAGAAGTTGCAATTACCGTTTCAACACCTAATAATGCTGTTCCTTTTGCAGCCCAGTCTCGGGATGAGCCCGTTCCATATTGTGTTCCTGCTATTGCTACCAGTGGTGTGTTCGTTTCTTTGTACTTCAGGGAAGCCTCATAGATCGTTGTGATCTCACCGGTCGGATGATATTTGGTATATCCTCCTTCTTTACCCGGAGCCAACTGATTTTTGAATCTCACATTAGCAAACGTACCGCGCGTCATTACACGATCGTTGCCCCGACGTGAGCCGTATGAGTTGAAATCGACTTTTTCCACCCCTCGTTCTATCAGGTACTTTCCGGCTGGAGATTCTTCAGCGATATTTCCTGCTGGAGAAATATGATCTGTTGTAATTGAATCTCCTACCTTTACAAGAGCTCGAGCTCCTTTGATAGGTTGGATGGGTTCAGGATCTTCACTCATACCCATGAAAAATGGTGGCTCTTGAATATAGGTTGAATCTTCGCTCCAGTTAAACTGATCACCACCCGATACTGGAATTTCTTCCCAGGTTGGAGATTCGAATATATCACTGTACATCTTATCGAAGAGTTCAGGTCGAATTGCGGCATCAAGGTGCTCAGCGATTTCGGCAGTTGTTGGCCATATATCTTTCAGGTAAACATCATTCCCCTCTTTGTCTTTACCCAGCGGCTCAGTTGCCAGGTCGATGTCAACACTACCGGCAAGTGCATATGCAACAACTAAAGGTGGGGAAGCCAAATAATTGGCTTTCACCCATGGATGAATTCGGCCTTCAAAGTTTCTGTTCCCAGAAAGTACACCTGCTGCAATCAGATCCCCTTCTTTGATCGCCCGCTCTACTTCTTCAGGCAACGGACCAGAGTTTCCAATACATGTTGTGCAACCATAACCCACCAAATTAAACCCAAGCTTATCCATATATTCGGTTAAGCCAGCTTCTTTCAGGTATTCTGTTACTACACGAGAACCCGGGGCAAGAGAGGTTTTTACATATGCCGGTACTTTAAGTCCTTTCTCATATGCTTTCTTTGCTACAATACCCGCCCCCAACATTACACTTGGATTTGAAGTGTTCGTACAAGAAGTGATGGCTGCAATAACCACGTCTCCGTGTTTCATCTCAATTTCCTGACCATTTTTGTATAATCCTTTGTTGGCCAGTTTTTCCTGAGTTAGGTTAAAACCCATCGTTGGATCATCACTGGTCAGAGAGTGTTCAAAAGCCTCCTTCATATTGTTCAGCTTGATGCGGTCATGAGGAAGTTTTGGGCCAGCCAGTGAAGTTTCTACTGTGCTAAGATCCAACTCAAGTGTAGACGAAAATTCTGGATCCGGTGTATCATCTGTTCTGTACAAGCCCTGAGCTTTCGTATAATTTTCAACCAAACTCACAAGTTCTTCAGACCGGCCTGTTCTGCGCATATATCGAAGTGCCTCTTCATCGATGGGAAAGAAACCCATGGTAGCACCATACTCGGGAGACATATTTGCAATAGTTGCACGATCAGGCAGACTCATGTTACTGAGGCCATCTCCATAAAATTCTACAAATTTACCAACTACCCCATGCTGTCGAAGCATTTGGGTCACTGTCAGTGTCAGATCTGTTGCTGTGATTCCCTCTCTGAGTTTTCCGGTAAGTTTCATTCCAACTACTTCAGGCACCAACATGGAAATCGGCTGGCCCAGCATGGCAGCCTCCGCTTCAATTCCACCAACACCCCAACCGAGGATTCCAAGTCCGTTGATCATCGTGGTATGAGAATCAGTTCCCACCAATGTATCCGGGTAAGCGGTAACAGATCCATCTTCTTCTTTACGGGTAAAAACACCTCGTCCCAAATATTCCAGGTTCACCTGATGTACAATTCCACGGCCTGGAGGAACCACACGGAAATTATCAAATGCTTCTTTACCCCATTTCAGAAATTCGTAACGCTCGTTGTTACGCTCCATTTCTTTTTCCACATTGAACATAAGTGCAGCATCCTGTCCAAACATATCAACTTGCACAGAGTGATCAATGACCAGGTCTACCGGGACCTGAGGATTGATATCAGTGGCTTTTCCACCCATGCGTTTCATAGCCGAGCGAAGGGCAGCAAGATCTACAACTGCGGGTACACCGGTAAAGTCCTGAAGCACAACCCGAGATGGTTTAAAAGGAATTTCTCCTTGTGGGTTTTTTGCATCATAATTGGCAAGGGCCTCCACATCCTTTTCGGTTACTGTGTAGTCATCTAATTCACGCAATACTGCTTCCAATAAAATCTTAACGGAGAATGGCAGTTTGTCAATATTCGGGTATCCCAGTTCCTTCAATTTTGGCAAGCTATGTAAAAAGGCTTTGCCTGAACCGGTGTCAAATTCAACTCTGGTTTTTTTCAGTTTGTCGGTCATGATAATTTCAAATATTTGGATTTACTTTTTTCCGGGTCGAAAGGTACAATTTTTTTTGGGGATTGTCTTTAATTCCTCTCTAATTGTAACATTGTTTTGCCTTACCAGTCCTTTACCCCGAACTCGATTCTGAGGATATATGCCTCATACCTTAATTGATTATGTTCTCATCCTAAATCGTAAAATGCAAGTTAAGGATGACCGGTCATCTGATTAATTTGTCGGAAGGAATACCTGTAATTCTTTTCTTAACCAAAATACTTCTGCCATTTTTTATTGGCTCATGTATTGATATCTACAAGAATAAACTATATCTTATTCAACTTTCCAAAATGACAAAATAAAACGAGTTTAATCGTGGACACACTAAGTTTTAAAACATACTCAGCCAAGCCCTCAGATATTGAGAAAAAGTGGGTGATTTTTGACGCAGAAGATCAGCCTTTAGGGCGTTTGAGTAGCGAAATTGCAAAAATTTTGAGAGGCAAACACAAGCCAACCTTTACTCCACATATGGATACCGGTGACAATGTAATTGTCATCAATGCGGATAAAGTGAAGCTGACTGGTAAAAAAATGACGGACAAGACTTATTTTCGTCATACTTTTTACCCAGGTGGAGAGAAATATACTACGGCGGAAGAAATGATGGAGAAAGATCCTACGTCTTTGGTTACCACTGCCGTGAGGGGAATGCTTCCAAAGAATAAACTGGGGCGTAAAATTGCAGGAAACCTGCGCGTTTATGCAGGCCCGGTTCATCCGCATACCGCACAAGAACCAGAATTAATTGAGCTTTAAACCATCCAAAACTGAATAATGGCACAAGCGAATTACATAGGACGACGAAAAACTGCAACTGCCCGTTTATATATTCAACCGGGTAATGGCGAAGTTCTCGTCAACCATAAACCAATTGAAGAATACTTTCCCGTTAAAGCACGTCGTAATATTGCATTATTTCCAATGTCTGTTACAGAAACTGAAGGTAAGTATGATATAAAGATCACCGTGCGTGGCGGTGGAAGTACCGGTCAGGCCGGCGCTATATCTCATGCTCTTGCCCGTGCTCTCGATGGAGAAAATGAAGAACTACACAGCATTCTTAAAGGACACGGACTTCTTACGCGTGATGATAGAATGGTTGAACGTAAAAAATACGGACAACCTAAAGCCCGTAAGAAATTCCAGTTTTCTAAACGATAATTTGTTATTCGTTATTTGTTAATGGTTAATAGGGCAATGTCCACAATTAGCCATTACACTTCTAACCAATAACTTTTCACAAAAACAAAATCACACATATGTGGTGACTCATCGTTTGGTGTTCTGATAAAATAGTCAGGATTTACGATTGAGGATGACCCCCATAGAGGATTAACCTAAACTTACATACTTTAAATCATGCCAAAAGCTGCATCTATTCAAGACCTGCTTAAGTCAGGCGCTCACTTCGGTCACTTAACCCGTCGATGGAATCCAAAAATGAAAGATTTCATCTTCATGGAGCGAAACGGAATCCATATAATTGACCTTAAAAAAACCCGGACCTTCTTTCAGGAAGCCCTCGATGAAGTTCAAAAACTTGCTCGTGCCGGTAAAACCATCCTGTTTGTAGGAACTAAAAAGCAGTCCACAGAAATAATTAAAACTGAAGCCCTTCGTTGTGGTATGCCATACATTACACAGCGCTGGATGGGTGGAATGCTTACCAATTTCAGCACAGTCCGTAAAAGTATTGCTCGTATGGAAGAGATCGAGAAAATGAAAACGGACGGTACTTTTGATGAACTCACCAAAAAAGAAGGTCTAATGCTTCAGCGTGAGCAAGACAAACTTGATGCTGCATTAGGTGGTATTAAAAATATGGGCCGCCTTCCAGGTGCCATTTTTGTCGTTGATATCAATAAAGAGCACCTTGCTGTAAAAGAAGCTATTAAACTTCATATTCCAATTATTGCTATGGTAGATACCAACAGTGACCCCGATGTCCCTGATTATATCGTTCCTTGTAATGATGACTCAGCTCGTACTATTCAATTGGTAACTACACAGGTTGCAGACGCCATTATTGAAGGTAACGCAGAGCGCGAAGCTCAACAGGAAGAAGACGTAATGGAGCAAGCTGCTGCTGAATCCAAAGGTGACAGCGATGATGAAGTAGATGTTAAAGATGCTGCTCGCGGCACCAAGCTTCGATCTCGTCGAAAGAGTAAGAAAAAAGACTCAGGCGATACTAAAAAAGCTGAAAAAGCTGAAAAAGCAAAATCATCTGACGATGCTGACAGCAACGACGAAGAAGAATAAATAAATTTCAACAATACAAAACTATTCAAGACAATGAGCATTTCTGCTGCTGACGTAAAAAAACTTCGTGATATGACCGGTGCAGGCATGATGGATTGTAAAAAAGCCCTTGCCGAAGCAGACGGTGATTTTGACCAAGCCGTTGAACTCCTCCGTAAAAAAGGACAGCAAGTATCTGAGAAAAGATCAGATCGTGAAGCCAATCAGGGATTGATCCTGAGCCGTATTAGTGACGATAAAAAGAAAGCGGCTTTACTTGAGATCAATTGTGAAACCGACTTTGTTGCACGTAATGAAGAATTTCAAGACGATGCTGAAGTATTCCTAAACACCGCTTTTGAGCATAATATTGACAATGTAGACGATTTGCTTCAAGCTGAAGTTGAGGGTTTGACCATTGAAAAGCATTTGGAAGAAATGGTTGGCAAGATCGGAGAGAAAATTGAGATCAATAATGTTGTTTTAACTACAACTGAAGGAACTCTGGTTGATTATATACACCCTGGAAACCAATTGGGTGTTTTAGCTGAATTTGACGGAGACCTTACCGACGAAAACATCGGAAAAGATGTAGCGATGCAGGTTGCAGCTATGAAACCCTTAGCGGTCACTCGAGATGGTGTTGATTCTTCATTGGTAGAAAAAGAACTCGAAATTGCCAAAGAACAATTATTGAATGAAGGGAAGCCTGAGCATATTGCAGAACAAGCATCCAAAGGTAAATTACGCCGCTTCTATGAGGAACGCGTACTACTCGAGCAAAAGTTCGTCAAAGACAATAGCGTTTCTGTTCAGGATTATCTGAAACAAAACGACGCCCCGTTGGTCAAGTCGTTCCATCGACTCCAATTAGGCGAAGACGCTTAATAAATTTTCTTTACCTTAAGGCTGTCATTTTCGACAGCCTTTTTTTTGTCTACTAATTTCTAATGCGAGGATAACGTGGAAAACAAATACAACAGAGTACTTCTTAAGTTGAGCGGAGAAGCTCTTTTAGGTGAACAGGGACATGGAATAGATGCTGATATACTCAGTGCTTATGCCAAAGAAATACAAACCATACAAGAAGCTGGTGTACAGGTTTCAATTGTGATAGGTGGCGGTAATATCTTCAGAGGTGTAAAAGGAGCCACCCAGGGGATGGATCGGGTTCAGGGCGACTACATGGGTATGCTTGCTACTATGATCAACAGTATGGCTCTGCAAGATGCACTGGAACAAATAGAGGTTCAAACCAGATTGATGAGTGCCATTCGCATGGAAGCTATTGCAGAACCCTATATTCGAAGACGTGCTATTCGCCATTTGGAAAAAGGTCGAGTTGTCATTTTTGGCGCCGGTACCGGAAATCCTTACTTCACGACTGATACAGCAGGTTCACTTCGAGCCATAGAGATCGAAAGTGATGTCATTCTAAAGGGAACCCGGGTAGACGGAATTTATGATGCTGATCCAGAAAAAAATTCCAAGGCAGAAAAATTCGACCGCATTACCGGCGATGAAGTTCTAAAAAGACGCCTCACCGTGATGGACCTAACCGCTTTTACACTGTGCAGAGAAAACAAAACCCCCATTATTGTATTTAACATGAATAAGAAGGGTAACCTAAAAAAAATTGTAGTTGAGGGTAAAGATGTAGGTACTACAGTCGTTTGGGAATAGTTTTTAAGAAATTGCTCTATTCTCAATTTCAAAAGAAAGATAAAATTTATTTTCGGTGTCTACTTCTACGTTAAATGCTTTGAGTTCTTCCAAAAAAACATGAATTAGACTTAAACCAAGTGTTTTCGCTTCTTCAAATAATTCTCTTTTAAAACCCTTTCCATTGTCCCCGTATGAAAATGATATTTTATCCGGTCCGGATTCTTTAATTGTGATCAAAATTTTACTTTCCTCAATATGATCAAACGCGTATTTGTATGAATTTGTAATTAATTCATTGCATAACAAGCCAAGGGATAATATTTGATGCTCCTCTAAATCCAATTCCTCAATAGAGCTACTCATTTCAATGATATCTTTGAGCTGGTAGGTATTCTCAATAATTTCTATAAGTTTCTCCAGGTACTCTTTTACTTTAACATTTTCATTTTCACTGGGTTCAAGCAACATTTCATGTACATGTGCAATAGAACTTATTCTTAGCTGTGTATCCTTAAGGATGGATTTCAAGTCTTCATCTTTCGTATCCAGCATGCTTACATCTATAATTCCAATAATTATAGACAAATTATTTTTGATTCTGTGGTGAGTTTCCTTCAGCAGTGTTTTATACTTTTCGATGACAGGATAGTAACTTCCGTCATTACCATCTACAGGTCGATCAATATCCCTTAATGTAAATAAATGATTTTCTACCTTTTTACTACTGTTTAGAACAGAACTCACATTAATCTTGAGTCCTTTGTTCTTCCCAATTTTAATATGGTTTGTGATTAATTCACTTTTTGATGTTGCTCCATCCAAAGAATCTAAAAATACGCCTAAAACTTCATTATTTTCACCATCAGATAGGATATCCTGTAGTTTTTTACCCATCAAATCGGTTCTTGTACTATTTGTGAGCTTTAGAAATGCGTCATTACAGTAAATGATCCTGAAATCTTCCATTTGGTTGGCGGTGAGTATAATACTTGCATTAAGGTTGCCCACCGCATTGTAAATCAGCTCTAACTCATCCTCAGAATCATAATGGGATTCAGGGCTTTCAGACAGCATGCCCTTTATTTTCTGTATAATGCTAAACTCACTCAAATTCAAAGACCATGCGATCTTATGAATCGTAAACATACTTGGATTAGTCAGTCCACGTTCAATTTGAGAAATATATGTATTATCAAGATTTGCTCTTTCAGCAAGTTCAGATTGTGTTAGATTTTGTTTCTTTCGTTCATTTCTAACTACCTTCCCAAACAATTCCTGAATTTCTTCTTGATCTAACATCACTATAAAATTGGATGAACTGATTTAACCTAAATGCAATATTATTACCTATACATAAGCTCATATATTTTACACAGACTATAGTCGAAATGAGCAATTAAATTCCCCTAATTATCCAAATTTAAGTATCAACATTTAGTACTACTATTGAATTATTTGCCTACATCCCAATATTTCATTACTTGTTGAGAGCCAACTTGTTAGCTGATTTAAACGTTAAAAGGAATTTTATTTGATTCAGAATGAATTACAGAATCTTTGCTCAGCTTAAATGTAAAATTGTAAATATTTCTGACTTAATAATTACCGTGATTTTGCAGGGTATTTCTGTCCCGTTTCAGATGAAACTACCATTTACTAATTGCTGGATGTACCCGAAAATTCAGTAAAGCTTTGATTCAGATAAGCATCTGTTCCCACAAATTTGAGAATGGTCTGATAAAGATCTTCAGGAATATATCCTGGTTGACCTGCAATTACTTCCCCTTCAGAATCAAGAAAAATAAAGGTTGGCGTTCCCGTTATTTGAAAACCTTGCGCTAACTGTCGTTGAGTCATAGTATTTCCACGAAAAGAAACTGAGTCCTGTGATTCAATATCCAGCCAAACAGGATAAAAGTGTTTTTTTGTAAGCTCTTGAATACTATTTAGGGAAAAGACCTCCTTCTCCATTTTCTTACAATAGGTACACCAACGGGCATTCCCATATATTAAAACCTTTTTACCGTCTTCAGCTGCAAGCTGCTGAGCCTCCACCATCGGTTTCCAGTCAAACATATCGAGGGGTGCTGATTGATCCTCATCCTGAGCGAATAGAGAAAAGGGAATGAATGCTAAAATAAAAACCAACAGATATTCTTTAGAAGTCATATTCATAATTTCGGTATTAAATCGCTCCAATAACGAGCTAATTAAAATGATGTTTTAAATTTACTTATGTTTTTTAATTCAAAGCGTGCTTTAAGTCACTTATGATATCATCCGGGTGTTCTAATCCCACACTCAAACGGATCAAATTGTCAGGTGTAGGTGAATTTTCTCCTTCAGACGATCTCCGATGCTCCCAAATACTTTCGATACCCCCCAAACTGGTTGCCGCTTTTATAAGCTTTGACTTGCCAACGATCTCAAGGGCTTCCTTTTCTCCCCCATCGATGAGAAAGGAGATCATACCACCAAAATCATCCATTTGTGCTTTGGCTATGCTATGTCCGGGATGTGACTCAAATCCCGGATAATAGATGGTTTGAATTTTGGGATGATTAGCTAAATACTTAGCCACTATACGAGCATTTTCATTATGAGCACGCATCCTGTATGGAAATGAACGAATACTTCTGCTTAGCAGCCAACAATCTCTTGGTGATGGCACGGCTCCTTGTATGCGTTGAATAAGACGAATTTTTTCGAATAAAGGCCCAGCCTTTTTAGTGACCACCGCCCCACCCAAAATATCGCTGTGTCCACCCAGGTATTTGGTAGTGGAATGAACCGAAATATCAGCACCTAATTCAAGAGGTCGCATATTATATGGAGTAGGCCATGTATTATCTACGGCAACTATAATACCATTTTCTTTAGCGAGATCACTCACCGCTTTAACATCTGTAATAAGCAATCTTGGATTGGAAGGAGTTTCCAGCCAGATCAATTCAGTATATTCAGTTATGGAGGATTGAACCACCCCAAGATCGGTCATGTCAATAAAATCTACCTGTAAATTCCACTTTTCTGCAAATTCCCACATCAGCTTTCGAGTCCCAAAATATACATCATTGGGAAGCAGCACATGTGCGTTGGCATCCAGCATTTGAAATACCGATGATATGGCTGCCATTCCAGATGAAAATACGGCACAACCATCTCCTCCCTCTAAAGCACATAGCACCCGTTCTAATTGGGTCCGATTTGGGTTAGAAAGTCGAATATATTTTTGATCCCCTTCTTGAAAGCCCCCACTTCGATGTTCATAAATTGTAGAAACTTCGATTCCTGGAACTATGGTGTCATTTTCCGTTCCCTTTTCTTTTAAGCTTCCATGTATAGCTATGGTTTCAATATGATTTTTGGCCATAATCTTTTGTTTTGTTCCATCTAAAAGTAAACAATTTCACAACCATACACCGTCACTTGTTATAACAGCTTTCACTAATTCTCTTACTATAGATAAAGTTAATATACATGCTTAGCTGGCTGAGAAAACTTAAATTAACAGATAATTTATCTACGTACTTTAAAATAAATCATTTATTCCTTAGAGCATACTTTTGCAATATAGATTATGATCACACTCAACCATTCATGACCAAATTTTGGAAATTATATCGATCAAAAGTATTCCGGAACTGCGTTGATGGGCTTTCACTTCCTGATGGATTGGAATATTGGCGAAATAAGCTTTTCTATACGATCATATTATATTTGCCATTATTGGCTATGATATTATTAGTGCCTTCCATCATCATGACCTATTTCATGCATCTTATCGGCCTTGCAGTTGCATACCTTATTTTCGCTGCTGCCATTTTGTTTATTGCTTTGAAAGAATCTATGAGTATCACGTTTCGTAAATATTCTTTCCTTGCGCTTTTATACATTGTTGCCCTTTCTTTGATCTTATTTATGGGAGAACACGGAGCCGGGATTACCTATCTGTTTGGGATAACAGTTTTTGCTCTACTGATACTTCCCGAGCATGCCGGGAAAATGACCGTTTTCATCAATATGGCAATCTGTGCGCTTCATGGTGCCTTTATTTATTTTGGTATTGTTGAGTACCCCCTCCGAGAAAATTATCAGGTCATTTCCTGGTTACTGATCTCTGGTAATTCAATACTATTGAGTACCGTAGCTGTGATATTTATTCCCATGATCTTTAGTGGTCTTCAACAAACTATTTGGCAACAAACTAAGCTGGAGAAAACATTGCGTTCTCATCAGGTAGAACTTGAGGGTTCCTTAAGTGAAAAGGAAACATTGCTGGCTGAAATTCATCACAGGGTTAAAAATAACCTGGCTGTAATTTCCGGTATGCTTCAGATGCAATCTTTTAAAGAACCAAGTAAGGAAATTCAAAAAAAACTCATTGACAGCACGCTTCGAATTAAGTCGATGGCTAATATTCATGAACAATTATATCAGTCTCATAGCTTTTCTAATATTTCTTTTGATGAGGGTTTGCAAAACCTTATTGAAACAATATTACGAACTATGGGCACAAGATCTAAAATAGACACGAGGTTTCAACTCGATCCTGTGAAATTAAATATTAAGCAAGCAATACCGTGTAGTTTAATTGTAAACGAAGTAGTAACGAACGCTATTAAACATGCTTTTAATGATCAAAAAAACGGTGAGATTAGTGTTACACTAACAAAAAACGAGGATCATGTTCTACTGGAAATATCTGATAACGGAAGCGGATTTAAAAAGAAAAAAGGGCCCAACACTTCTTTGGGAACAGAGTTAATTGACACCCTTGCTCGTCAATTACAAGCAACCTATCATTATGGATCCCATCCAAATGGTAAAGGAACGCTGTTCTCCATAAAATTTGAAAATACCAGTCTTTCTGATAAGAGCTTACAGTAACTCAATTATCATTTTTGATAGACCGTATACGTTCTAAAACCGGTGGGTGAGAGTAATTAAGCCATACATAAAACCAGTGAGGGGTTAGATTGGATAAATTATCCTTGGACAGTTTTTTTAGTGTTGAAATCATGTCTTCTGGTTTACCGGTCGTTACAGCGGCAAATTCATCCGCCTCAAACTCATGTTTTCTTGATACGACCTGCATGAAAACAGAAAGTATCATATCAATTGGTGCATATAGCATTCCAAAAAAGATCAATCCGGCATATACAGACATTTTTTCCATATAAAAGGCCTCAAATAAGCCTTCAGCATTAAGAAATAAGGACAGAAGAAAAAACATCACCCCGGTTTGTATAACACTTGTTACCATTCCTTTAACTATATGTTTTTTCTTATAGTGACCAATCTCATGAGCCAGTACAGCAACCAACTCTTCAGTTGTATGATTATCGATCAGTGTATCATACAGTGCAACTCTTTTATTCTTTCCAAAACCAGTAAAAAAGGCATTTGATTTACTAGATCGTTTTGAACCGTCGATCACAAATAATCCCTGTAATGGAAAATTTACTTTTTCAGCATAGTTTTCTATTGCTGTTCTTAATTCCCCTTCTTCCAAAGGTGTAAAATCATTGAATAACGGCATGATCCAGGTTGGTGCTATATACTGCATGATCAGCATAAATGCCGTGACAGCCGCCCAGGCATACAACCAGCCCAAATCTCCTGCAAACATGAAAAACCAGAGAATCCCCGCTAATAATGGAATACCAATTACAAGACTTAATCCCAGGCCCTTCACTATATCCAATACAAATGTTTTTGGTGTTGTTTTATTGAACCCAAATTGTTCTTCTATCACAAACGTAGAGTACACATTGAATGGCAGGTTTATGATCGTTTTGGCCATTACCAAAATTCCTATGTATATCAAACCTGTCATTAGTTCACTGTATCCCCAGGCCCTAACGATCTCATCTAACCAATTAAAGCCTCCTGAAAACCAAAATCCAAGTATTACAGCCAGATCAAAGCCACCGGTTATAAAACCAAACTTTGTACGCACTTTGGTATACTCCTGAGACTTTGCATATGTATCCTCATCGTAAACCCCTTCAAATTCTTCAGGCAATTCTTTAGACAAAGAACGTAAGTTTAGCAGGTTTGAGGTCAGATCAAGGATAAAGTCAATAGCAATAGTAATCAGTATAATTACGGCGTAGATATTCATAGAGTATTCGATTCTAAATTTGATCGTTAAGGTACAAAGTTTGAACTGAAAATTTCTTTCGCTTCTGCTTCATTTAACCCTATCAAGGAGATAAGAAAAACAAATTAGTTGAATGTTAAACTATTGAATGAAAAAGC
>JAVLBT010000075.1:0-13239 GCA_031580945.1 Gracilimonas sp. | reverse complement strand
CAAGGCCTTAAAGAATTATCGAATTTCAGAGGCCTGAATATGGATGTGAGCTTCAATGGAACACATATCAATCAAGAAGTAAAAATTAAGAAAGTTAAGCGAGAATCGGATAATTAACACTGGATATTCAATTAACCTTTTTATCAGCTTCGGGTTTCCCGATCCAAATTATTTGTTTTATTTCGCTCACGTTCACGCTTGATTCGATATTGCTCACGAAGCCAAATTCTCCATTTTTCACTTTCAACTTGGTGCTCCCGGAATGTCTTGGTAAAAGTATGTCCCCCCTCGGGGTTCGCCACCATATATAAGTAATCATGATCTTCCGGAAATAATGTCGCTTCAATAGTGGAATAGCTTGGATTTGTGATGGGACCTGGTGGCAGCCCTTTTCGCAGGTACGTGTTATATGGATGCTCAAATTGATAATCTTCAAACAGCAAACGTCTTCGTTCTCCTAATGCGTATAAGACGGTAGGATCAGCTTGTAGACGCATTCCACGTTCCAGCCGATTCCAATACAAACCACTTATCCGTGCTTTTTCCTCGGGCAGTTTAGCTTCCCATTCAACAATGGAAGCCAGTGTTAAAATTTCATCCATCGAATACCCCATTTTATTAGCTCTTACGTAGAATGAGTCAGGTATTGCACGATCAAATTCTCTCAAAACTTTTGCAAGAAACTCTTTTGGTGAGATCGTCCAGTACGTTAAATACGTCTCAGGGTGCATTCTGGCAAATAGTTGTCCCTCAGTAAGTTCACGTTCAGCTAAAAAGGCACTATCTGAAATTGCGGATGAAAGATCATTAGGTGAAAAATTGAGTTCACTTCCAACAGATGCTGTAAAGCGGTCTTGGGTGGTTCCTGGAAGAATTACGATGTTGGTTGGATCTTGAATTCCCCTTGCTAACTTTGAAAATACACCGTTATAAGAATACTCACCCTCGAGTACATAGCGCCCTCTAAGAAAAGTTCTCCACCCCAGTATATTTGAGGCCCAATTGAGTTCATCCGCATCTACCTCTATGCCAAGTTCAATTAGTCTGTATTTCAACCCATCAACACTCGTATTATCCTCAAGTATAAGTTCAACTCGCTCGTTAAAAACAAAAGAGGAATTTGAGGTTAATCTGGTTAATCGGGAACTAATTACCAGCAGTACAACCACTAAAAAAACAAGAAAAGTGGAAATAAACTCAGGTTTAGTAAGGGCTATTTGCTTCTGTAGATTCATACTAAAAGATACAAAACGTAATTAAAAAGAGAATAACCAGATAACGTTATTTAAAAAGTAAATTTGTAACATTCATTTTAGCGAGGCGTAATGAAATTAAGAAGAGCAACAAAGAGCTTTTGGATGCTGCAAAGCACCAAATGCCCTAAAGAAAAACCCGGGCCTTGATCGGTTCGGGTTTCTTTTTTTGATTATGAAAACATTTTCAATAATTGTTCAAGTACTTTTAAACTATATCCACTTCTTTTAGTTCTAACTCCCCTTATTAATTCCAGAACCCTTTCCTTGCAAGTGATTCAATAAGCAGCGGTTGTCATTTCCATGAGGAAATTGATACCTAATGAAATAATTGAGAAAGCAATCCAATACCTATTAAGTACCGTACTATAACTCTGTAAATAAGTCCTTTGGATATATACTTAATTTCGTCACTTTATTTCCATGCAGAATGATTATTTCACATTCTAACTTAATCATTCATTTATAATTTGCATTAATAAAGAATTACTTTGACATTAAAAGGTATATGTATTTAATTAAATTTTTAACCGTTTCTAAATTATGAAGTTTTGTCAAATAGGTATTGTAGTTTTATGCTTCCTAACTTTTCAGGGATGCCTAAATAATGTTGAAGACATCTCAGAAACACCGGATATCGATCCCTCATCTGTAAGTTATTCGGAAGATATACAACCTATTTTAACTTCGAGTTGTGGAGGAAGTGGTTGTCATATAAGTAGTTCAACAAGTGGAGTTAATCTCTCAACTTACAATAGTGTAATAAATAGCGTAGGATCAAGATATGGTGAAGCCATTGTAGATCCTGGAAACCCCGATGGTAGCCCACTGGTAGATAAAATAGAACCAAATCCTGAAATCGGCTCAAGAATGCCTCTCGGTCGTTCATTTCTTACCAATGAGGAAATTGGGCAGATTAGAGCATGGATTGAAGGTGGAGCAGAAGATAATTAATATGAAATATTTACTGATCCCAATACTCTTTTTATTTTGTTGTACTGAAGCATATACCCAATCGTTTTATACCGAAGATGGAACTGCGATTTTTCATTCCGAGGTTCCATTACACACTTTCTCGGGGCAATCAGATTATTTAACGGGTAAAATCAACCTGGAAAACGGAATCGTTGATTTTTATATCGACTTAACCACCCTTGAAACCGGAATTTCAAAAAGAGACCGGGATATGAAAGAGACACTTGAAACGGATAAATATCCTTTCGCTGAATTTTATGGAGAAATGACCACCCCTTTTGATCCAGATTCTACAAAACCTCAGAACGTAACTGTAAAAGGTACCTTCAAAATTCATGGAGTTGAGAAGGAAACTACTTATAGCGGAACCTTGCAAAAAGTTCCTGAAGGTTTAAAGTTAGAAGCTAATTGGATACTTCGTCTTGAAGATTATGATATTGTACCACCAAGTTTGTTGTTCGTAAAAGTTGATCAAGAACAAAAAATTGAAATTAACGCACTCTTAAGTCCTGTGGAGAATTAGATTTTATGAGAATATGTATGTCCATAATCTTCTTGGTGCTCCTTTGTCATTCGAGTGTGTTTGCCCAAATGGAACGACAGCGAGTGACTACAGATGGACCCGTGGAAGATCTATTTCTTTCAGGTAGTATAGTTGGGATTAGTACCGCTACTGCCCTTCCGGCACGAAATATGAATACGATGGTGATGCATAATTTTGGGTTGGTTTCCGGTGGCTTAAATCAATTTTTTGGTTTAGATGCCGGGGCTGCAGTTCGACTGGGTATCGACTATGGAATTTCAGACCGATTAGACATCGGAATTGGAAGAACCGGCCTTGAGGATGTTGTAGATCTCAGAACAAAATATGTAGTACTTGAGCAACTAAAATCTGACAAAATACCTGTTCAGGTTGCACTAAAAGGAAATATTGGTATTGCAACTGATACCGAACGTCGATTTGAATATTCATTTACTGAACGTCTGAATTATTTATTCTCGGTAATGGTAGCCCGAAAATTTTCAGATAAAGTAAGCCTTCAAATCACCCCAATGGTCTCGCATCATAATACAGTTGTAAAGGAGCTCCCCGATGAACAGTTATATAATACCTTGTTTGGAATCGGTTTGAGTGGCAGATATAAATTGAATTTAAGAAATGCACTCGCATTTGAGTTTTTACCGGTCATAGGCTCCAGGAATTCCAATACGAATAATCATCTTGCTCTTTCATATGAAATTGACACCGGTGGACATGTTTTTCAACTCTTTTTTATGACTGGAAGATGGTTCACTGAGCAGCACTTATTAGCCAGAACAACAAATGACTTTATGGATCTGGATTTTCGATTTGGTTTTAACATCAACCGGTTTTTTGGACTTTAACCGAATAATGGAGCTACTATGAAACTATTACCTATACTAATGCTAAGTCTATTTGGATATTCTTCCTTTTTACAAGCACAGGTTGATTATCAAGAAGAGATCCAACCAATTTTTGATCAAAACTGTACTTCATGTCACGGCGGAACAAGTGGCGTTACTCTTTCTAACTATAGTGCCGTGATGAATAGTGTGGGTAGTCAATACGGTACTAATATTGTAGTTCCTGAAAGTCCTGATAGCAGTCCGCTGGTAGATAAGATTGAGCCAAATCCAGACTTTGGAACCAGAATGCCACAAGGAGGTGCTTTATCTGATGAGGAGATACAGTTAATTCGCACGTGGATCGCGGAAGGTGCCAGTGAAATTCCTGTTTCTGCTGAGCAATATAGTAATATCCCAAAAGGATTTGAGATGATCGGTAATTACCCAAATCCTTTTAATCCTACGACTACTGTAGCTTTTATAACCCCTCAACAATCGAATTTCAGCCTTAAAGTTTACAATAGTACAGGAGTATTAGTTAAAGAAATTTCGGGAATATCCAGTATACCCCGAACAAAAGTTGATGTTGTTGCAGACAATATGCCCTCTGGTATTTATTTTTACCGTGTCAAGATTGAATTATCTACAAACAGCTTTTATTTGAAAACACAAAAGATGGCTCTAACCAAATAAATTCAATCATTTATTTTACGTAACTAAGTACCTCTTTAGCCACATCTCTGTTATACTGAAAAGCTAAATCTTTGTAATTTACCAGATCTACGATTGTACCGATCACACATAAACCAGCTGTAAATAAATAAAGAATTCCCATTCCAAGCTGATTTAAAAGAAGTCTGTGTATACCGGCAAAACCTAAAAAACCTATCAAACAGGTGATGAGTATTATTTGAGGGTCTTTACGTCTTGCACGATATACGTTTGCAAATTTTTCTGCTTGCTCATCATTTAACCCTTCGATTACTTTGCTTAGATATAACATTTCGTCGCCTTCTACTTCCGGGATATGATCTAAAATATTAGCCATTGAATTAATTATAATTGGTTGAAATTGATTGCTTAAATAACCGTTGCCAAATGATTCCTATTCGGGTAGACAAGATTAAAATAGCGAATGGTCCTGCTATATGCGCTTCTAAGGCTGCAGTAAATTTCCCCTTAAAAGCATAAGAGATCGAATGTCCTAATCCCTCACCTAAGCAGAATTCAAAACCTACCCATTCAAACAGACATAAGGATGTTCCAGCATTTTCAGGATTCATAAAAGCTAACATCAGCAAGCCTGTTGTGAAAACCATCCATTCTAAATGTCTTTTCAGGAATCGCATATTATAGCATACGTTTAGATCTTAAGTATGTTACCGCTTTTGACGACTAAACCGTGTTGGGAAAAAATGAGATACAGTGAAGAATATTCGGTTTGAGCTATAAATTTGGCTTGTTGAAGTTTCCGCCCCAATGCTAAACTGCCAGAAGTTATCAAATTTATGTTCTAATTCCAGCCGTCCGGTTGCGAAGAAGCCATCTCTTCGTTCATGTTTACCCATTATTTCTCCCGTAAGTTGAGTTTTATAATCAAACGTATCAGGATTTCTATAGCGGAGATCAATGCCAATACCCTGAGAAAAATACTTATCTGGGGTATAGTAAGGAATTCCAGTTAAATAACTGACCGTAGCGTCTGAATATCCTAATTCAGCTAACGGCCTGAACCTCCATTTTGACTCCATGAAATTTAAATATATGCGCCCCTGAGTTCCATATCTCAGCACGTTGTTGGTATAATATTTTGCTGTAGCTGAAATACCTGTATTTAATAATCCATCAATCCAAAAATCTTGCCTGTAAAGTTGCAGTTGAGCCTGGTAATAGTCATTCTGTAGTGATGATGATGTCAACTCTGCCCCACCCGATAATTGTGCCGATGTATACGTTGAATCATAACTATAGCCAACTGAAACAAATGCCTCCGGAATAAAATCACTTTCACCAAAAAGTACCGTTGGCCCTGCTCTGAGTTCAAACTGCTGATTTGTGGATCGATGAGTAAATTCATACCCAATTCCCTGGTAATTTAGAAATTCATTGATCTGTGGATTGTTGTCTGTAAAGATCAAATATTCGGTTTTTGCCAAATGTGTATCATGAAGGCGATGCCCCCATTGCGCGGACAGGCCTCCGCGGGCAAATGTATTATTAAAATTGTCGTCTCGATATTCTCCAAATACCTGCCCTCTGACCCCTTCTGTCATCCGATGTTGACGCTGTAAACCGTGGAACTGTTCGTCATCAAAGAATTTAGGGTAACGAGAATAGAACCTTTTCTTTTGAGCATAACCTAAAAACCCAATTTCATTGCTTAAAAGCGTATCAGCGGCTAATCCAGTTTCTTCTCCTTGTTCAAATAACGGATAAAGAACCCGATATGCATCTTCAACAAAACCCTGATAAAACAAATTAGTACCAACAAATGATCGAAGTTCTTTATCACCTGGATTATTTGAGATCAACTGTAAGGCTTTTGCTTTGTAAAGTGCATCTAAATTAAGTTGAGATATCCAAAATAACTCAAGCCTCCGGTCAAAGTTTGGTGCATTGCCAGCCCAAAAAAGTGCTCTTTCATAATTATTGGCATTAAAACCATACATCAGGGCAAGGTTTGAGGCAAATGGTGTAAGTTGGGCATAGGCAAAAGTTGGAAATTCCTCTACTAAAGCCATGGTGCTATCGGCACTCTCATAATAAATTGAACGCTGAATGGTGAAAGCATATAAAGAATCTGTTTTGGGCCTCAATTCTAATAATTCCCGAAGGTTTTCTTTCATTTCCGGCCAATTATCTTCGGACTCAATAGATTTTGTATAATTCAGCAACAGTTCATAATCATTCGGGGCTATCTGAAGAGCTCGAAGCCTCCATCTTCGTTCAAATTCAGTCCCAAAAAGCCCGAGTTGTGCCACTGCCATATTTTTAAAAGCGATCACATTTGCACTTCCATATGCTGACCATAGAATTTCAAGAAACTCCTCTGCCATTGTTTGCATACCTTCCCATCCATAATACGTCAGAAGGCGGTTCATGTCTTCCTGTAGCCAGTATTCAGAATCCAACAGGCGATTTTCTAAAATAGTGATTGCTCTTTCAAGCTGGCTGAACTCTACGCTAAGTGAAATTAGACGCTCTTGTATCTCAGCATCTTTTGGGTTTTTTTTCCAGGCTCTATAGGCCTCTTCCATTCGGATATCTTTCCATTCCTGATCCACCTGTTCTAAAATTGCCAGTTGGTAGTTTTGATATTCCCGGGAAATGTTTTCTGTTAAAGCGCTGACAAATTGTGGATCATAATTTACATCCGTAGATAAACTCGGTAGGAAGTAAAGTGATTTATTTGTCTTAATTTGATACAAATACCCATCCCAAATGGTTGTTTTTTGAGGAACAATATTTTGAGCTACCAGCGCTTCTTCAATTTCATAATCGTTTTCTGCAGGTACATACATGAACCAACTGCGTACACTATCTTGAAAATTAGGTACGTAATTCTCACGGTAGGAAGAGCGTACTTCCATAATATCACCAACTGTGTTGTAAGAAGATAAACTTCTTCTCCAGTCTTCGGTATATTCTGAGCCGGCAGTTGCTGTTACAAAGTCGTTCTTTGGATAGTGTTGTAACGTATATTTAATTCTTCGGCTTAATAAATGGTATAACCCAAAACTACTATCAACTGAAGTCTTCCACCCCAAGCCCAATGGATTTCTGCTTTTGAATTCATCCTCTTCTCTCTGCGTTACCTGGAAAACATCATCCGGATGAATAAAATGGGTCCAAATCCCTGTCATTAACTGTAAACCTTGTTGATCAAACAGAGAATTGGTATCCATCGTAAATCCGGAACTTATACGTGGATAATTAAAGATTTGAACCGGTACGTAAGGGTCTGGGTCAAACTCTCTGCCACCGCCTTCTTCAACATCACCAAAATAGATCGAACTCATATACTCTATGCTTGGCATGCCTCTAATGAGCGCTTCTAAGCCGAGGGAATCTACATTATTTGTTGGAGGTACATAGTTTGTAGGTAAACGTCCCAGATTGTCAACTTGCCAGCGTTTACGTGCGGCCTGTAGAGCCGAAATCATGAAATTGATATTATCCCAGTCTTCTTGCCACAAAGAAAAGTGATTATACCCGTGAAAGGCTAATTCATGACGTGTATTTCGAATATCCTTAGCCAGGTATATACTTCCTTCTATAATATTATTGTTAAAAACAACAGAACCTTGGCGCCATTCCTGAAAATCGAACGGGGGTACTACATTTGCATTGTAGTTAAATGCTACCATGGCTGCGTAATCTATATTAAATGAGTCAGCCAGGGCTTGCATATCAGGCCACCATATTTTGCTTACAAACTCAGCATGGGTAATATCATATTCCTGATCAATTGGGGGGAGTTTTTCATTGTATAGCGGAGCTGGAAAATCATCAAGAAAGATCGTACTTACATTTGCAACTTGGTATGGAATACCTTTTAAACCTCTGAGAATAGAAGAAAATAAGATTCCACGATATTGCTTTCCACCAACTACAAAACTATTGATCGTAAGTACTTCTCCTAAACCAATACGATTTGAAATAATAAACGGTTGTTCGTCATCAGTTGCCGTAGATGCCAAGATTTTCACATCATCACTAAAATCATTTTTCTGAATTCCGTAATGAGGAAGAAGTCCTGCAATGTCATAGGCTTTATTTTTCATGCCTGGAAATGCCATTTCATTCAACCTAAATCCGGTATTCAAAGAATCTGAGTCAAAATCAGCACCCGGCCGGATACCCTGAAGGAATGAAAACCGCTGATCCAGCATTGGGCCTACCATCACAATTGATCCCCCTTGAGCAACAAAATCAACCATTTTTCGAATTTCAACATCCGATAATTCCTGAACACTTCTATTCGTGATGACCAAACTCCGAACATTACTCGAGATATTTAATTCCCGAGAAATAATTCCAAGGTCAATGGTAAGAAATGGAATTTTTGAGTAGTCAAGTGCTTTGAGTACCTGATTAGAGGCTTCTGTACTAAACTCCTCACGTTGGTCTTTCAACACCAAAACCATGGGTTCAGAATCCGAAAAGAACAGGTCGGACCTTGAGATAATTTCTCCATCAGAGCAGTTTGTCATAAATAGACTGGATATTATAAGGCTCAAGCCAAGTAATACCCTCATGCATGCAACCCAATTTTTATTTAAATAGTCTTGCAGCACGTCCCTCTTCCTCTGGATATATATTTTTCAATACCCCACTAATTGTAGATTCACCTTCTCTGTTTACAATCTCATAGACTAAAGTTTGATCTGTCTCATGATACACTTCTAACTCTCTGCCTTCCAATTCACTAAATGAGGCTAACCACTGTTCAATATCACGCATTGTTCCCTGTGCATCGTACAAAATACCTTGCTGAATTGAGCCGTAAGGGGGTTTTTCTACAAAAATAAATATACTTGCCGGAGGTACTTCCTCAACCTCTGTACGCTGGTCATCTGGAACCGTTAAATATTGTTGATATAATGAATCAATGACCCCATAGTTTTCCAAAAAATATTGATAGCTCATGAAAAAATGTCGATTCACGGATAACTCCCGATCCAGTTCTGGACCAACAGTCGCATAGGTGTATGGGACTCGCTCATTAATGATATTGTAATAAGCGTCAAAAAAACCGTTTGGTAGTGTTTGGGGGAGCATTCTACTCCTCTCAAACCCACCTTGCCCAACAAAGATCAAAATAGCCAGAATAAATGTTACAGCAGATGATATATAGGGAGTATATTTTTTAATTGATTCTGTTATCCATTCCAGGAATCTGAACACTGACGCTAAAAATATTCCGGCGATGATACTAATAAAAACACCGAAGATTATTGCAAGTTGGTCAGGATCAATCCATATATATTGATACTCAAAATAAGGGGTGTATATAAAAGCCAGGGTAATAAAGAATGAAATAAACACGATTTCATCCGAAATTCGTTTTTTATGTTGCATAAAATGCCGAACAACATATCCAATTAACATGATGACACCACCAAAGAAGTAATAAATACTTAGATCTTGAATAGGTACAATAAGGTTTGGTGCAAAACTAAATACCTGGGTATTAAAAAGTTGATCTTGAAAAAAGTTAGCTACTACAATATCAGCATACCAACAGTAGATAATGTATGGGCTAACCGTAAGTACACAAACCAAGACCAAATAACTGAGGCTTTTCCCAAAACTTTTGAAAAAATCTTTCTTTGGAATCGAAATCAAAGCAAAAATAAGAAATGGTATCAAAACCATGAGGAAGACAAAGACATCTGTCATACCGGTAGCAATAATTCCCATAAAAATATAGAACCATGGTGTTTTACCGCCAGATCTTAAATTTCTTAGAAACAATAACATGGTTGGCAAAGCAAAACAAAAAGCAACTACCAATGTTGAGGATCCAGATTCAAGCTCCATAGAAATAGGAAGAAAAAGAGTTGGAAAAATTGCATAGAGCATAGTTCCAAATAATGCTGCTGCCGGATATTTTCCTTTTGTAATATCCTGTATAACCCAAAAGATCATGACAGTAAGGAAAAAACTGATCAGCCCACCTATTAAGTGTAAGATCATTTCTGGGCTAACTTGTGTAATGGTGCTAAAAAAGTTTATCAATGAGTGCATTCCCTTTGGAGTTGGGAAGCCTTCAAAGTACTGCTGCAGACTTAAATTTTTGACAGCTTCAAGTTCAAAGTACCAAATACGGCTAAATGGCGCAGAATTTTGAATTGCTGTAGTAATTCGCAATCCAGCGCCCACCATAGCAATAAGAATGGCAAAAAATGAATAGGGGCTTTTTACAGATATGTCTTGTTTTGGGGTCAGGCGTTTCTTTATCTGCGAAAAAGATAGTTCTTTAATGCCCTCTATCTTTTTTACATGACTTGCTACCAATTGATTTTCACCAGTAGTGAAGATATCAATGAAAGTCTCCCCTTCCCACGATCGTTTAAAAAATATCACAAGAAGAGGCAGCATCAGTAAAAAGAACATTATGCTGATAAAATCATAGATATTCAACGATACCAGGACAAAACTACCGATAACCAGTAGTCCACCTAACCCAAGCCATGAAAATACAATTCGATCCGTTCCACTTTTACCTGAAATATGTGAAAAGAAAAACGGTATAACGAACCCAAATACAAATAAGAACCCTAAGAGTAGTCGGAAAAGAGAAAAAAGTGCATGTACATCAAAACTCATTTAATCTCCTCCCAACTTATTTGCGACCGAATCGGCGTTAGATGGAAGTTTGCTTAAAGCAATGTTACTAACAAAATATGGATGGCCTAAGGTATCTAACCTTGTTTTAATTTGTTGGTAGTGTCTATCTGAATCGGCATAATCTAAAATCAGGTATGGCACATCAAACTGATCAACGTAATACTGTAGGTACCCTAATCTCTCTTTGAATTCACCAACAGGCCTGATTACATATTCCTGAGTCTCAAAATCAAAGGTTGAGGCTAAAGATTCGGTAAGAAAAGCGTCGATATATGTAGATGTTTCATTCAACAAAAAAAGCCCGGCATTTTGAATAATGATCTTTTGGGGATACAGTTCTCTTATATTTTGAATCATGGCGGACATAAACGGCTGCAGGTCACCTCTTTCTGTTTCCGGCGAAACAGCATCAACCGTATCAAGAAAAAGACCGTCGAATCCCTTACTCATAATGCCTTGAATAACATTGTTTATGATAAAATCCCGAACTTCTTTTTTATTTAGGTCCAGGTAATAGCTGTTCCACAGTGGATTTTCACCGAGAAATCCATACTTCTCCAAATCCGCAAAATAGTTTCTATTGGGGTCCACTTCTCCCAAGGTGGTGTAAGCAATAATTTTGGTACCCTTGCTCTTTAAATTCTTGACCTCTTCCGCTGAATAAAAATCCGGTTCAACTACTACCAAGTTATACGGTTCAACTTGATCAGGCTCTAATTTTACATAACAGATCCCGAATGGGGTTATCTCTTTCATATTAATATGAGATGTTGTGGATTGCATACATCCTGCCATGAGGGTACTCAAAATTAGAACATTTAAGACCTTAAATAACATTAACGCTTGGTGCCTAATTGCTTACACCCTTGCCAACCAAGGGCTTGAATTAATTGTATAGCGGTAGGTACAAGTACCATATCAAATTGATTATCGGCACGTTCCATCATTCCTTTTGAGAGCATTTTCATCCACTCTTCATCCGTCTTAGAACTGTCATTTTGGTACGTTTCTACAAAATCGACAACGTATTCAAACAGACATATGATCTTTCCTGTCCATGGTATTTCTTCTGTGTTTAAACCTGATGGGGTTCCATTTCCATTCACCCATTCGTGGTGCGTTTTAATTCCTTCAATTACTATTTCATCCACTGCAAGCTGTCTTACAAGATCGGCTCCAATTACAGGGTGTTCAATTTCTCCACCAATAGTTTTCCCTGGTTCCACACTTAAAGCTCCCACATACCCGATATCATGCAGTTTAGCAGTTTGGGTAATGATCTCCATTTCTTCGTCTTCTAACCCAAACATCATTCCAAAACGTTGCACAAAGGCGATCATTCTTGGCGTATGAAATGTTGTTTTTTCTCTGTACTGCTCGAGCGTTCTGAGCATTTGGTAGTACGTTTCACATAATTGATCGGTAAAAGCTTCATTCTCTTTTCTATAATCCAGTAAAGTTCCAAATGATTTTATGACCTCATCTGGCCGCTCCTCATTTAGTTTAGAACTGATCTCTGTTTTCTGAATGAAAACCATTCCCTGGTGTTGTTCACCAATGAATGCGAATGCCTCGACTTCCTTATTGAGTTTTTTTATCCATTCTTTTCCATATGAGGTAAGGTAAGGTCTTTCTCCATCCAGTAGACATACAGCTTTCTCCCCTTTTCCAGAAAGCGTCGTACTTTCTTCTTTACTCAGGCCAACAGAAGCAATTAAAACAGAATTTGAAGATGTACATTCTACGACTGCTCCTATTTCTGCCTTACGATGGTGGACCATATACCTGAGAATAATGTCAGATATGGCATTTGTATTTAAACGCCCACTTCCGAGATCTGTAACAATCGCATCAACACGTTCTCGGTAATCTTTTTGAGGATTACTTTCTTGTTCATCCAGAGAAATAAGCCACGAAGATAATATCCTACCTACAATAGATAACTTAGGAATGATCTGTTCGGGACTTTTGGCAAACGGCCCTACACAATATATTCCCCAGAAATCACCTTCTTTTTCGAAAAGAGGAATATGCTCGCAATTTCCAATGGCGTGGGCAGAAACTCCCTGTTCATAGAAGATCTCATCCATATCCATCTTCTTCTCAAGGTTCTGCAGTTGATGTTCAAAATTCTTTATGTATTCCTTTTCTTGTGGATTTTCTTCATGTGCCGCCTTGTTAGACTTTTTATTACTTAAAATATTTTTAGTGATTACATGTCTTCTGTCTAAAGTGAGCTTTTCATTTTCTTTATCAAATTTATAAATAAAGTGTACAGGTGCCTCATATA
>JAVLBT010000074.1:0-13253 GCA_031580945.1 Gracilimonas sp. | reverse complement strand
GATTAGGTTTAGTGTGCTCGATTCAAACAACCAATGGGTTCTAATAAGAAACATAACATATTGCCCAATTTAGGCAAACGGTCAGACGGACCTTAGCCGACAGACCGTGGAGTTGGAAAAATCACCCCGTACTCGATCTGACCGATGTACGGTCTGATCGATGGATTAGGCCTGGGTGTTCAGTACAAGCAAACGGTCAGACCGTAGTTAGTTTAAGGCCTATGAAAATTATTCTTCTTGTGCCTTAAACATTAAACCCACCATTTCTTATCTTCGGTTTCAAATTTTAAGTAGTTCAACTTTTTCACTCAATGCCCGATAAAAAACGAATTCTTGTTACATCGGCTCTGCCCTATGCTAATGGACCCATTCATCTTGGTCACCTTGCCGGAGCTTATCTCACCCCTGATTTTTATGTCCGCTACAAAAGAAGAACCGAGGCAGATATCGCATTTATTTGTGGCTCTGACGAACACGGTGTTCCTATTACGATCGCAGCAGAGAAAGAAGGCATTTCACCTCAAGATATCGTTGATCGCTATCATGAGATGAATAAAAAGGTCTTTGAAGATTTTGGCATCTCTTTTGATTATTACGGTCGCACCAGCTCTAAAGTGCATCACGAAACTTCGCAAGAATTTTTCACCACATTACATGAAAAAGGATTTTTTAAGAAAAAGACAGAGGAACAACTGTATGACCCCAAATCAGAAATGTTTTTACCCGATCGGTATGTAAAAGGAACTTGTCCAAATTGTGGCTATAAAGAGGCTTATGGGGATCAGTGTGAAAAATGCGGAACATCGCTCTCTCCTACTGAGTTGATCGACCCCGTTAGTGCTCTTTCTGGTGAAAAACCGGTTTTGAAGAAAACCGAACATTGGTATATGCCGCTTGGAGATGTTCAGCCTAAGTTGGAAAAGTGGGTAGAAAGCCGGGAGAATTGGAAACCCAATGTAATGGGACAGGTTAAAAGCTGGCTAAATGATGGCCTTGCAGACCGAGCCGCTACCCGTGATTTAAGCTGGGGCGTTCCTGTTCCTCTCGAGGAAGCCAAAGGTAAAGTCCTTTATGTTTGGTTTGATGCTCCCATTGGATACGTTTCGGCCACCAAAGAATGGGCCCGGGAAAAAGGAAATCCAGAGCTATGGAAGGAATATTGGCAAAATGAAGATACTGAGCTTTATCACTTCATTGGCAAAGATAATATTGTATTTCACTGCATCATGTTTCCGGTGGTTTTGATGGAACATGGCAATTATGTGCTCCCAAAAAATGTACCCGCCAATGAATTTTTAAATCTTGAAGGTAAGAAATTATCAACCTCAAGAGGTTGGGCTGTTTGGTTATATGAATATTTAGAAGATTTTGAGCCTGACCTCTTGCGTTATGCCTTGGGCACAACATTACCTGAATCCAAAGATTCTGATTTTTCATGGAAAGATTTCCAAATGCATGTCAATACCGAGCTTGCTGACGTGTTAGGCAATTTTACAAATCGATCACTTTCTTTCACAGTGAATTACGCCGATGGAAAAGTACCGGAGTTGATTGAACCATCAGATATTGATAATGATGCCCTGCAGGCTATAGAAGAACAAAAGACAAAGATTACTCAGGCTTACGAAAACTTTAGGTTCAAGGAGGCTATTTCTGAGACAATGAACCTTGCTCGTATTGGCAATAGGTATTTTACAGAAACCGAACCCTGGAAAACTCGCAAAACAGAACCAATAAAAGCCGGAAACACCCTATATGTGAGTTTACAGATCAGTGCGGCCCTTTCATGTTTGTTTGAACCGATACTCCCGGCAAAAATGAAAGAACTACGAACTCAACTTGGAATCCCAGAAGATTTCAGATGGGATGATATCAGTTCATCAATGCTGGAATCAGGAAAAGCAGTCTCACAGGGTGAAATTTTATTTGACAAAATTGAGGACGCGACCATCGAAAAACAAATTCAGAAACTTCACGATAAGGCAGAAGCCGCAAGTCCTACACCAGACGTACCAAAACTAAAAGAAAACATCGAATTTGGCGATTTCATGAAGCTGGATCTTCGTGCCGGCGAGATTATATCTGCTGAAAAGATCGAAAAAGCTGATAAATTGCTCAAACTTACGGTAGACATCGGGCTGGAACAACGTATCATAGTATCCGGGATTTCAAAACACTTCAATCCAGAAGATCTGACTGGACAAAAAGTGAGTGTCGTTGCTAATTTAGCCCCCAAAAAGCTCATGGGGGTTGAAAGTGAAGGCATGATTCTAATGGCCGAAACTCCCGACGGGGATCTAAAATTCGTTGAAACCGAAGCGAAACCTGGCAGCCCAATTACTTAATGGAAGAACAAACAAACCAAACATGTACCATCGAGGGTTTGGAAACCTATCCTCTTGGGTGCTCATTCTCGACTACTGAAACCATATTTCGCCTTTTTTCACCTAAAGCGACTCAAGTTACCGTTGTGATCTATGATCATTATGAGGACACCGATGGCCTTTCTATACCCCTTGAAAAAACTTCATCCGGAATATGGGAAACAATCATACAGGATACTTTTGAGGGAAAATGGTATGCTTATTTAATCAACGGACCAAAAGATGATCCGTTTTTTATGCATACGTCCCATCCCATTGCTGACCCATGGAGTAAGCACGTAACCACAAAAAATCATCACCTTCAATTTCCCAAAACGAAGATTGTACATCCTGTAGATTTCAAATGGGAAGATGAAGAATTCAATACGCCAAATGATCTTAGAGATTTGATTATTTATGAAACCCATATTAAAGATATGGTGGCCCATCCTTCGGCAAAGACCAATGTTCAGGGTATTTATAATGACTTCAGAGAAGCACAAGTTGGCGGCATATCTCATTTAAAAAAATTGGGCGTAAATGCAGTTGAATTTCTACCATTGCAAAAATTCGCTTATTTCGAACCCCCTTTTAACGAACAAACACCGGAAGGAATTAAAAATACCTGGAATCCATATGCCCGCAATTATTGGGGTTACATGACCTCCTTTCATTTTACACCGGAAACAACCCTCGCTTCTGATTCCGGGATAGAACAAGGAGCCATCATTGGGGCTGAACAATCCGCAGCTTTCGAACTCAAAAGTTTGGTCAACGAATTGCATAAAGAAGGTATTTCAGTGATCATGGATGTTGTTTATAACCATGCATCACATTATGATCTGAATCCTTTAAAATATACAGCTAAGGATCATTACTTCAGGTTGGATGAGAAAGGGAATTTTTTAAATGATAGCTGGACTGGGAATGATATCAATACTTCTGCAAAATATTCCAGAGAACTCATTGTGGAATCACTGAAATACTGGATGTCCGAGTTTCATATTGATGGCTTCCGTTTTGACCTGGCCGGGCTTATTGATTGGGAAACGGTCAAAGAAATTCAAAGAGAAACCAAGGAAATAAACCCCAATGTGATCTTGATCGCTGAACCCTGGGGAGGTAATTATACTCCTGATGGTTTTTCGGAACATGGTTGGGCTGCCTGGAATGATCGGATACGAAATGGCTTTAAAGGTTACAATCCTAAGGAAAGTAAAGGTCTCATCTTTGGGCATTGGGATCCAAGTTATACCCGATATGGTGTTGAAAATTTGATTCGGGGAACGCTTAAATCGGGTGAACATGGGTTATTTAAGCATTCAGGGCATTCTGTAAACTACCTTGAAAGTCATGACGGAAATACATTAAGTGATTACATTCGTATTGTTTTAGATTCAAAAAAGGCAGATAAAACGTTTGATGATATCTCCAAAGCCACAAAACTAAATGACAAGGAAAGCAGGATATCCCATTTTGCAGCCCTTTGTCTGTTTTTGTCTCAGGGCGTCACAATGATCCATGCCGGTCAAGAATGGGCTCGCTCAAAAATTATTAGGGATCCACTGGGTATTGATCCAAACCAAGGTAAAATTGATCATGATTCTTATAATAAAGATGATGAAACAAATTGGCTGAATTTTAATGAAATTGAACTTAATAAAAATTTATTTAATTATTATAAAGGATTGATAGAGTTACGTTTACAGTCACCTGCCCTTCGTAAAGCAGACCCTTCTGAAATAAACTTCAAAGTTTATGATGATCCTTTGCATATCACTTTTTCAATTGAAGGAAAAAGTTCAGGTGATATGTATGATTACTTTGTATCATTGAACGCCAATACAACTCAGGCACATGAAATCACTTTACCTGAGGCGTATTGGGAAGTTGTTGTAACGAACAAAAAAGCTGGTTTTAACACTATTAAAAGCATAAAAGACACTTATAAGGTGGCCCCAAGTTCAGGGGTTGTTTTAAGAAAGTTGCGTGTGACCAATGCTTAAAATATTTTACGCCCCTAATTAATCATTCCTAAGGAGGAAAATCACTTGGCTGTAACAACCACCGATCGCGGTTCTTGGAACTCAAAACTTGGATTTATTCTTGCAGCAGCGGGTTCTGCTGTTGGACTCGGCAATATTTGGGCCTTCCCTACTAAAGTTGCTACCGAAGGGGGAGCTGCATATTTACTCATTTATTTGCTTTGTACTTTTGCTATTGGGTTTCCGGTAATGGTGGCTGAAATTACCATAGGCCGTCGTTCTGGGAAAAATCCCGTTGGAGCTTTCAGAGCCATCACAACAAACAAATTTTTCCCACTTGTAGGACTCTGGGGTGTTATTTGTGGCGTAATGATCCTCTCTTTTTACACGGTTATTGCAGGCTGGGCTTTTGGTTTCGCTTTTGAGGAAATATTCTACTTTTTTGGTTGGCAGGGTGCAGCAGATTGGCTCACTGATACCGGAAATGGCCCAAAAAATGCCCTCATAGCAGCAGTGTTTATGTTTGGCACCATAAAAATAATCACGGGGGGAGTTAGCGATGGTATTGAACGCGCCACCAAAGCTATGATGCCCCTACTAATTGGTATTATTGTGATAATGATTGTATATGTACTGCTGCAACCCGGGAGTGCAGAAGGTGTCCGAGTCTATTTATTACCTGATTTCAGTAAGATCAATGCCAATTTAATTTTCTCTGCCATGGGACAAGCATTCTTTTCCCTTTCTTTGGGTATGGGGGCTTTAATTACTTATGGCTCCTACCTAAATAAAAAGGAAAATATCCCACAGGCTGCTGCTTTTGTTACATTAGCCGATGTTGGAATTGCTTTTCTTGCCGGACTGCTTATCGTTCCTGCAATGTATTTAGCTCAAAGTCAGGGAATTAATATTAATGCAGGTGGATCTCTTGCTTCCAGTACCGATCTTGTCTTCCAAATTTTACCTGCCCTTTTTCATACCATTGGCGGTGGTGTGGGAATGCTGTTGGGAGTAACTTTCTTCCTTTTACTCAGTATTGCAGCTTTAACATCTACAATCTCACTTTTGGAAGTTCCCGTTTCTTATGTCATCGATGAGTTTGAAGTGAAAAGAAAGAAAGCAGCCTGGATGGTCGGAAGTGGTATTTTTGTGGTTTCTGCTCTCGTTGCCTTTTTCCCGGTTTTAATCGGGTGGTTCGATTATTTATTTAGCAGTATTGGACTACCTTTAGGAGGATTTCTGATCTGTATATTTGTGGGATACTTTTGGAAGACAGAAAATGCGGTTAACGAAATGGAATATGGATTTGCAGGTATCAAGCAAACATTATTTGTAAAGATATGGCCCATATTCATTAAGTATATTTGCCCCGCTGCTATTCTGTACAACCTAATCTCAAATTTCATTTAAACCCGTTTGTTATCCAAACAGGCAGGTAGTATTTTTGGGCGAATCAAAATCGAGGAAAAAATAAAGAATGTCTAAAGTATCAACATCGGATTTCAGGAACGGTATGGTTCTTGATTTAGATGGAGAACTCTACTCTATCTCCGAATTTCAGCATGTTAAGCCTGGAAAAGGGCCTGCTTTTGTCAGAACAAAACTAAAAGGGATTGTAAATAATAAAAATATCGAAAAAACCTGGCGTTCTGGTGAAAATGCTGAAGCTGTTCGTGTAGAAACCCGTGAATACCAATATCTATACAACGACGGCCAAATTTATTTCCTTATGCACACCGATACATATGAACAAGTACCGGTAAATGCCTCACAGGTTGAACGAAAGGGATACCTTGTTGATGGTCAAAATTGTATTGTTGTTATTAATGCTGATGAAGAATCGGTATTGTATGTAGAACCGAAAGACCATATTGAAGCCGTTATTGAAAAAACGGATCCAGGTGTTCGGGGAGATACCGCACAAGGCGGAAGCAAACCTGCTACTTTAGAGTCAGGTGCTACTGTGAACGTTCCTCTTTTTATTAATGAAGGGGAAAAAATACGCGTAGATACCCGAACCGGAGAATATTTAGAACGAGCAAAATAAGACTGACTACACCATGGATTTAAAACTGATCAAAAACATCTTGGACATGATCGCAGAGAGCGATGTTAACGAAGTATCACTGGAAGAAGGTGACTTCAAAATAAAAGTAAAAAAACAAAGTGAGGTTCAGCAGGTTACTTATTCACAGCCAGCTGCACCTCAGGCTCCCGCTCAATCAGCAGCACCGGCTCAACCAAGTACCGCAAACACTAAGCCTGATCAATCTGAATCAAAAGAGGATGAACCGGATGGCGATGTTGTGAAATCTCCTATTGTTGGTACATTTTACGAAGCTCCATCCCCTGATTCTGACGCTTTTGTGAAAGTTGGAGATACTATTTCCAAAGGAGATACTCTTTGCATTGTAGAAGCAATGAAGATCATGAATGAGATCGAAGCTGAATTTGGTGGAACTGTTAAAAAAATATTAGTTAAAGACGGAACCCCCGTTGAATTTGACCAACCACTCTTTATCATCAAAAAAGACTAAACGGGCTTCATGTTCAATAAAATACTGATCGCCAATCGAGGAGAAATTGCATTACGGATCATCCGTACATGTCAGGAAATGGATATAAAAACAGTAGCAGTTTACTCTACTGCTGATGCTGACAGCCTTCACGTAAAATTTGCAGATGAAGCAGTCTGTATAGGGCCACCAGCAAGTAAAGATAGTTACCTTAAGATTCCAAGTATCTTAGCTGCAGCAGAGATCACCAATGCAGAAGCAATTCACCCCGGGTATGGCTTTCTTTCAGAAAATGCTGAATTCTCGCGTATTTGCCGGGAACATGAACTCAAATTTATTGGTCCCTCCCCTGAATCAATTAGTAAAATGGGTGACAAAGCGGTTGCCAAAGCCACTATGATCGCAAACAAGGTGCCCGTAGTTCCAGGTAGTGATGGAGTTGTTGAATCTTTTGAAGATGCCAAAAAAGTATGTGATGAAATCGGATTCCCCGTGATCATTAAAGCATCAGCTGGAGGTGGCGGACGGGGTATGCGATTAGTCATGGAAGCTGAAGATTTAGAAAAAAACTATAAAATGTGTCGGCAGGAAGCCGAGACGGCATTCAGCAATCCTGCGGTCTACATCGAGCGTTTTGTCACGAATCCTCATCATGTTGAAATTCAAGTATTGTCTGATCAGCATGGAAATCATATCCATTTGGGTGAACGGGATTGTTCCTTGCAACGGAGACATCAAAAAGTACTTGAAGAATCCCCCTCTCCACTGATGACAGAAGAACTAAGAGAGAGAATGGGAAATGCGGCTACAAATGCAGCTGAAGCCGTAAATTATGAAGGGGCAGGAACTGTAGAATTTTTAGTCGATGATGATCATAACTTCTACTTCATGGAAATGAATACCCGTATTCAGGTAGAGCATCCTGTAACGGAAGAAGTCACCGGAATTGATCTAATTGAACAACAAATCAGAGTGGCTGCAGGTGAAGAGATTAAGCCTTTTGAGCTAAACTTTACCAATCATGCTATTGAATGTAGAATCAATGCAGAAGATCCAAAATTTAACTTCCGCCCTTCAGCCGGTGAGATTACCGTATTCCATCCCCCCGGTGGGCATGGAGTCCGCTTGGATACTCATGCTTATTCCGGATACCGTATTCCTCCGCATTATGATTCCATGATCGCAAAACTTATTGTAAGCGCACCTACCAGGTTAGATGCAATCAAGAAAATGAAGCGCGCTTTAAAGGAATTTATTGTAGAAGGCATTAAAACAACCATCCCCTATCACATTCAATTAATGGATGATGAAAATTTCATAAAAGGCACCTTTGATACCAAATATTTGGAAAGAGAATTTAAGTTTAAACCGGAGGAAGAATAAATGAGCATACCAGCAGAACTGAAATATACCCGTGAACATGAATGGGTCAAAAATAACGATGACGGCACGGTCACCGTTGGTATTACCGATTTTGCACAGGGTGAACTTGGGGATATTGTTTTTGTTGAAATAGAGCACGAAGGAACAGAGGTTGATAAAGATGACACATTTGGTACCGTTGAAGCAGTGAAAACAGTATCAGATCTCTTTGCTCCAGTTGATGGTGAGATCGTAGAGATCAACGAACAGCTTGAAGATGAGCCGGAATTAGTGAACGACGATCCCTATGGAGATGGTTGGATGGTTAAATTCAAGATCTCTGATGAAACTCAACTGGATGAACTTTTATCCGCTGAAGAATACGAAGACGTCATCGCCTGATCATAATCAGCGGTGAATAAACCTGTCAGGTTTTAGGATGTATCGGATTCTTTGATACATGCTGTTCTCACCTGACAGGTTTTTTAATTTATATATACCAACTACAAACTACCTTATACACCCATGCATAGCCGACATTCGGAATGGATTCTCATCCTTGATTATGGATCTCAACTCACTCAGCTTATAGCCAGACGACTTCGTGAACTCCATATTTATTGTGAAATTCACCCATTTAACGTTGATCTTGATCAGGTTTCAGAACCAACACCCGGAGGGATCGTCTTATCCGGTGGACCCATGAGTGTTAATGATGAGAATGCACCGCACCTCCAAAAAGAGATCTTAGATTGGAATGTACCCATTTTGGGTATTTGTTACGGATTGCAGTTGCTGGCTCATTCGGAAATACCGGGCTCTGTGGAAAAGGCTGAAAAACGAGAATACGGCCGAGCAAACTTACTGATCGATAACAGTGAAGACCTCCTCAAAGACATTCCAAATGAAAGCGTCGTATGGATGAGCCACGGCGATCATATTCATGTTTTACCAGATTCTTATGAAATTATCGGTCATACGGCCAATGCCAAAGTAGCCGCAGTCCGCCATAAAGAGGATCACATCTATGGCGTACAATTTCATCCAGAAGTTGCCCATACCGACCATGGGAAGCAGCTATTACAGAATTTTGGTTATACTATTTGCGGACTGAAAGGAGATTGGACTTCCAGATCATTTATAGAAGAACAAATTCAATCTATTCGATCAAAAGTTGGTAGTGATAAAGTACTTTGTGCTCTATCAGGTGGGGTGGACTCCACTGTGGTTGCAACGCTACTGCATAAAGCCCTTGGCAACCAGTTACAATGTTTGTTTGTTGATAACGGGTTGCTGCGAAAAAATGAGTTTGAAGACGTAATGAGACTTTATACCCGTGATCTTCACCTCCCTGTGAAAGGTATTGATGCTTCTGCCCTGTTTTTAGAGCGATTACATGGAATTTCAGATCCCGAGGAAAAACGAAAGATCATAGGAAATACCTTTATTGATGTTTTTGAAAAAGAAATCGATCATGATTCTGACTTTAAATATTTAGCACAAGGTACACTCTATCCGGATGTAATTGAAAGTGTATCCTTCAAGGGTCCGTCTGCTACTATTAAATCTCATCATAACGTAGGGGGTCTTCCTGATAAAATGAAACTTGACCTAATTGAACCTGTTCGGGAGCTATTTAAAGATGAAGTGCGTGAAGTAGGAAAGGAATTAGGTATTCCAGAGCACTTTATAGCTCGACATCCATTTCCAGGCCCCGGCTTAGGGATCAGAATTTTAGGTGACCTGAGTAAAGAACGGCTTAGTTTACTTCGAGAAGCGGATTATATATTTATTGAAGAGCTCAAAAAAAATGATCTATACAATGAAGTTTGGCAGGCTCTGGCAGTACTCCTTCCTGTTCAAAGTGTGGGCGTTATGGGAGATGAACGAACCTATGAATTTACCGTTGCACTCCGGGCAGTCACAAGCGTGGATGGCATGACGGCCGACTGGGCACATTTACCCTATGATTTTCTGTCTCACGTTTCTAACCGTATCATTAATGAGACAAAAGGTATCAACCGTGTAGTGTACGATGTGAGCTCAAAACCTCCGGCAACTATTGAATGGGAGTAGCTAAGTAAATTTGGAAATACTATTCAGATCCCAAACGGGCACATCCAAAAACTGAGATAGTTTCTCAGCATCATCATAGATGGATTTTGGATCACCGTGATCGATCACGTTTACCCTGCTTCCATCCTTTTTCACTAAATTGATTTCATGACTAAAGTACGTGCTGTTATCGCCTTTCACTCGTTCCGCGACTAACTGCAAAGCATGAATATCAGAGAGCCGGACAGATCCCTTTGGATTATTGCGGCCATACATCTCCGGTTCTTTCCTTCCTTTCCAGAAATACCCGATATGTTTGTCAAAAGAAATGGGTAATGTAAATCGTTTCATCATAAAGAGGCCCACTGCCAGAAATATAATCCCAAAAGCAGCAACCAATAAATTTTCTGCTTGTAACAGTAAATTTCCCTGGGACATATTTTCAAAAATTATCCACCCGGGCATGCCTGCACCAAATAGAATAAACACAAAAGCAAATAAGAAGGCCCCTTTACTTGGCTTGTATACAGCTCGATAGATATCTATAAAAAGGTTATGCGTTCTGAAATTTGTCCCTCCACCCTTCAGTGGTGACCATTCCACACTTTCGGCAAGAGGATCACCGATTTTTTTTATTCGGTCTTGCATCTCATTCATGTGGTCAACCTGTTTCTGTTTAACCTTTTCTATCAGCTTTTTAAACATAATCAAACCTCAGTTTAACAAATAAAGGTAAATACGTGATCAAATTTCATTAATGCAATACAGTTTTAGCATTGCATAGATGTTTGAATGTGTTATTTTTGCATCTGAATTTAAACAGGAATTAAAATCGAACATCGTGGAAAAAGAAAGTAACAACGTCGATAAAGATGAGGTGAAAAAAGAAAAAACCAGCCTATTTAATAAGTTTCTAAACTTCATCGAGAAATCGGGAAATAAACTTCCTGATCCGGCCATGCTTTTTTTCTTGTTGTTGGTTTTTGTGTGGATCATGTCTGCCGTTCTTTCCCCTATAGATTTTGGGGAAACACATCCATTAACCGGGGAAGAACTTGCTGTAAAAAACCTTCTTACGGGTTCAGAAATGGCTTCTTTTCTGGCCAATATGATTGAAACTTTTGTACTATTTGCTCCCTTGGGAATTGTGTTGGTTGCGATGTTAGGAGTAGGTGTTGCTGAACATTCGGGATGGATAGATGCGGGTCTTAAAAAACTTTTGAACTTTACCCCAAAAGCATTTTTAACCCCCATGCTAATATTGATCGCAATTGTATCTCATACAGCGGCCGATGCCGGGTACGTGCTTGTGATACCATTGGGAGGTGTTATTTTCTACGCAGCAGGCAGACATCCATTAGCAGGTATCGCTGCCGCTTTTGCAGGCGTAAGTGGAGGTTTTTCTGCTAATTTTATTCCAGCGGCAATTGATCCTTTGATCATGAGTTTTACATTAGAAGCTGCACGGATTTTGGATCCTGAAATTGCATTAAATCCTTTAAACAACTATTACTTTACTGCAGCTTCAAGTGTGATTATAACCCTCGTTGGTTGGTATATCACAGATAAGATCGTTGAGCCTCGCCTCTCTGATGTTGAAGTTGATGGTGATGAGGATGAAATGCCCCAAATGGAAAAAGTCACGAATAAAGAAAGTCGGGCATTTTGGCTGGGTTTTGGTGCTATGATCTTGGGTTTAGTTGGATTATTCTTGTGGGCATGGCCTGAAGATTCTGCTCTCAGAGATCCAAACTGGGATAATCCAGATGTAAGTTCTCTTTTTTCATTTCAGGCTCCCCTGATGCAGGCCATTGTTCCATTGATATTTATACTTTTATTGATACCCGGGGTCGTTTATGGATGGGCTTCAGGAGTGTATAGTAGCTCAAAGGACATGATCGACAATATGAAAAAGTCCATGGAAAGTATGGGGTATTATATTGTTATGGCATTTTTCTGTGCGCTTTTTATTGACGCATTTGGCAATTCAAATATCGGATTATTAGTTGCTTTAAAGGGGGCAAATTTTCTGCAGTCACTTGCAATGCCCGGTGAGGTAACTGTGGTGGGTATCATATTTTTAAGTGCCATCGTAAACTTACTGGTGGGATCTGCTTCGGCAAAATGGGCTCTGATCGCACCCATATTTGTTCCAATGCTAATGCAGCTTGGAATTTCCCCCGATCTCACTCAGGCTGCTTATCGGGTTGGTGATTCCGTTTCAAATATCATAACTCCCCTACTTCCTTACTTTCCATTGGTAGTTGTTTTCTGTCAACGTTATGTGAAAAATACGGGTATAGGTACCCTTATTTCATTGATGTTGCCATATTCGATGATCTACATGGTTGTTTGGACCATATTCTTATTGGTTTACTGGTGGATTGGTATTCCATTAAGCTTTGAATCAAACTACATTTATCCAGCCCCTTGATAGATATTTTAAATGGGACAGAACAAATTGGAAACTTCTGTCCCTTTTTACTATTAAATCCAATTACCAATGCATGCAATTGCAGAAGTTTATAATTTAGTCCGTAATTAATTCAGGTTATACAACCAATTTCATGAAAAATCTGCTATTTTTGTCGTTATTCTTTTTTATTCCTTTCACTTTCACTCAAGCGCAGTCCGTTGATACCGGAATACAGTTTTATGAGGAAGGAAGCTATCAAAAGGCATTGGATATTTTTGAAAATATTAATACATCAGAAGCCTTCCTATTTGCCGGAAAAAGTCATTATGCGCTCACTAATTACCTGAAAGCAAAATATTACTTGAATAGTGTTGATGAGGCAGATAAAGTTTTTCACGATGAAGCTCTTTATACCCTCGCATTGGTTGAATTTCAACTTAAAAACTTTGCTGCATCCCTTGATGCCCTCCATAAACTGAACAAATCCTCTCCCTCCCCATCTGTTTCCAGAGACGCTTATGATTTTTACAGTGATTTACTCGACTACCTAAGTCCC
>JAVLBT010000073.1:0-13620 GCA_031580945.1 Gracilimonas sp. | reverse complement strand
CCGCAAGTACAGCGAGCTGTTCTTGCTGTCCCTCCAGAGGGACACAGGGTTCTTGCTCATTGGAACATTGCTGCTATGGAAAAGCCAGTTGTCAATGGCGAGAATCTATCTCTCTTTGGAGAAAGACTGATTTCAGCTTTGTCCCGATTTATTCGGGAAGAGAGGGCCGTGTTTGAATAGGATCAAGATATAAAAAAGCCCCAAACAACTTTCACTGCCAGGGGCTTTTAACTTAATCTAAAACTTTAACTTCATGCAGGTTCAGAAACTTTCGATTCTATAAAAATCTCATTTTTAGGACGACGAACTTTCTTCATTGGAGCCAGCCAGTCGTTTTCTGCATCGCGGTAGCCAAGTGTTAAGATCGCGATGCTTTTCAAGCCCTTTTCAGGAAGATCAAGCAGTTTATCCAGTTCTTCGTTTTTGAAACCTTCCATTGGGGTAGCATCAACTTCTTCAATGGCTGCTGCTGAAAGCCCAAAACCCAGGGCAATGTAGGCCTGTCGGGCCGACCAGTTAAATTGTTCTTCCGTTGTACGCGAAGCTACTCCATCAGCCATATTTCGGACTGGCTCGAGTTCCTCTTCCCCAAGATCTCTTATTTCTCCTGTTAGCTGGATGAATTCATCGATGCGCTCGGGGGTCACTTCATCCCAGGCCGCAAAGATCAAAATATCTGAGCCTTCTACAATTTGTGACTGCCCATAGGCTACAGGTTGGATCTTTTCTTTCATTTTCGGGTCCGTGACGTGAATCACACTAAACGGCTGCAAACCGATAGAGGTCGGTGCCATTTGTATGGCCTTTAATATGTTATCCAGCTTTTCTTTGGAACAGCCTCTCCGTTCATTTTCTTGGTGGCATATCGCCATTGAATTGCATCGTAAAAATTCATAATAATTTTGATTGGACAGTGAGTAATTAATTAGTTTGATGTTAAACTATTGCAACTAACATGCCACACTTCCATTTCCTTCCAAATTGACTTCAATCTTTTTATATAGGACTCATAAATGCACTCTATGACTTTATAAGCATTCATTGCAGTTCACAATCAGCATCTATATACTCTTTTGATCACTAATGACTTTGTTATGAAAAAGCTTTTATTCCTATTTCTACTATTACTGCCTGCATCAATATTCAGCCAGCCCGACCTCATTTCCATTCAGCAAAGCTGGATCGATTCTTTAAAAACCGGACAATCTCTGTCTTCATTTTATTGGGAAAGTCGAAATCTAACCTACACCAGAATCACGACATCGGATTCAGAATCCTTGATCCAGCTATCCCGTTCAGAACAAATAAAAGGGCTTGGCTCTTATGAGCATATACAGACTTTCAAACACGATAAATACCGTTTCATAACTGTGGGGACCCTTGATAATAACACGGAAAGCATGATTCTCTTAACCGGTTGGCGCGATGTTGATGGAAGCTGGAAAAAAGAGATCGATCTGATTCTCACACATGAGGCGGATCTATTTGAGCTGGATGAGGAAATCTCGAATTCGTTGAACGACCGAAGATTTGACTGGGTGAAGTTGGCAAATCAACATGATCCTCAACAACACATTAAAGCACTTTATACCGCAGACGCCATGTACTTCTCCAATGGGCAAAAATCTGAAGGACGAGAACAGATCATAGATCGATACGCCTACATGGAAAATCCCAACTATCAGGTTGATCTTGAAAAAGAGCAGCTTTGGCACGTTTCGAAAGGCCAAGTCCTGGAGATAGGACGATATTTTACCGGGGCGGAACGAGTTGGAAACGGAGGCCTCTATGTGATCTTATGGGAAAATGTAAAAAACCAATGGATGATCGAATTAGATTTTAATTTTTAAGACAAAATAGGCCAACCAATTATTTCTAACGTAAAAAAACCCGCTTGCCTATCGACAAGCGGGCTTGAATTTATTCAAAGTAAAAGAAAAGTTACTCTTCCTCTCCTTCACTCCCTTCATTTCCTTCCTGATATTCTGTGATGATGTCTCCTTTTTCAGTGACCGCAACTACTTCATAACCAAGAGCTTCCAGTTTATCCCGGTTTGATTCTGCATCTCCAACTACCAAGATATAGAATTCATCGGTTTTTAGATGGTCTTTTGCAAGGTCGTCGATCTCAGCTTTCGTGATCGTATTGATGATGTCGGATTGATCATCAACAAACGATTCATCCAGATCATATCGAACGATCTCCCGCAAGAACCCGGCTTTTTGATTCGGGGACTCATATTCAAGAGCATCACGCTGACCAATCGAATTTCGCATAAAGGCCAATTCATCTTCTGTAATGCCATTTTCACGGTAATCAGAGATCTCTTTCATAAACTCGTATACAGAACTGTCGGTAGCAGATGCTTTTATGCCTGCATAGGCGGTGAATGGACCGGGTTCATCCGAAGCACTGAAGTACGTTCTTGCTCCGTAAGTCCATCCTTTATCTTCTCTCAAGTTCAGGTTGATTCGGCTATTAAAAGCACCGCCCAACACATAATTCATCAACCCTGCTTTGAAATATTCGCCCGTGGCATCGTAGGTCATGTCGGTCAGATATCCGATGCGGACCTGAGATTGCGGAGCACCAGGTTTGTCAACCAGATATACTTTCGTTTTTTCGGCTGATGCTACTTCGGGAAGGTCGGGTACTTCAGCTCCTTTTGGCTCCCATTCCTTCAGGAAATCAAGCTTTGAATTGATCTCATCCTGGGATACATCTCCGACAACTACTAATTCAGCTAATGAGGGATCATAGTATTTTTCGTAAAATGATCGCACATCATCGAGGGTAATTCGCTGTACGGTTTCTTCAAGTCCCAAATTATCAACTGAGTAGATGTGCTCATCGCCATAGATCAAACGATCATACACCATTCTTGCCACTGAGGCAGGATCCTGATAGTTAGATTTTAACCCTTCGAGCTGCTGCATTTTTACCCGATTGAAATCTTCTTCCACAAACGCCGGGCGCATCAAGATCTCTTCAGCCAGTTCGAGTGTTCTGTCGAGATGTTTTTTGAGAGTGCTGATATATACAGTGGTCGTTGAGTTTCCAGCAGAAACATTTACCGTACTTGCTGTTTTCCTGAGTTCTTCCTGAATTTCTTCGGCTGTAAAATTTTCAGTTGATTCATTCATCATGGAGGCCGTCAGGGATGCAAGCCCGGCTTTATCTGGCTCATAAGCATTCATCCTGTGACCACCTTTTATAGTCAATTGTATAGTTACGATCGGAATCTCAGTGTACTCTGTACCAATCACTTTGATTCCGTTGTCAAATTCATCTCTCCAGATATCGGGAACTTGAACAAGTGGTGCTGCTTTAGCTTCTGGTTTTACACTTCTGTCGAAGTCATCACCTGTTGGTTTTTCATACTCAAGGCCTGAGTAATCAGCCTCTGGATATGGGTTTTCTCCTTCTGTTGGAGGAGTATAATTATCCGGTTTGGCTGGAGCCGTATCTTCATTAGGCAATATACTCTGTACGACCGCTGGCTTTTCATAGATATATTTTTTGAACACTCGCATAATGTCTTCTTTGGTCACATTGCGGTAGCGTTCAAGATCTTCCTGAAGGTAGTTAGCACTTTCAGCAAAAGTGGCATAACTCGCTAACTGCGAAACTTTTCCACTAACATTAGCCAATCCATTGATGAAATTTGACTCATAAGAAGCTTTTATCTTTTGAAGGTCTTCGTCTGATACTCCATCTTCAGCAAACTCTTCCAGAATATTGCGCATCTCTGTTTCAAAATCGGCTAAAGTTTGGCCGGGATAAGGGAGTACGAACATCCCAAATTCACCCGCTAATTCACTGGCGCTGTTATTTGCGAAAGCCTGAATGGCTTTTTGATTCTGTACGAATTTTTGAAAAAAGTACGAACTTCTTCCGGTTCCCAGTATTTGTGCCAGAAAATCCAGTGGTGCTTCATCTTCGTGAAACCTTGGCACGGTTGGATATGTAAGTACCAGCGCTGGAAATCGAATGTTATTATCAACATAAGAGACATAGCGATCGTCCTCCAGCTCCACGGGTTCCAGGTTCATATCTTCAACTTCAGGACCCGCTGGTATAACACCGAAATATTTTTCAACCAATGCCACGACTTCATCCGGGTTCACATCTCCACCAACGGTAAGTACGGCGTTGTTTGGGCCATACCATCTTAAAAAGAAATTCTTCAGATCTTCCAGATTGGCTCGATCAAGGTCCTCCAGCTTACCAATGGTTAGCCATGAGTAAGGATGACCGTACGGATATAATGCTGCTGCATTTAATTCACTATATAATCCGTAAGCGCGGTTATCGTAGTTCTGTTGTTTTTCATTTTTGACCGTAGATCGCTGTATCTCAAATTTCTTTTGTGTTACCGCCGGCAAAAAGAAGCCCATTCGGTCCGCTTCCAGCCACAGTGCTACTTCCAGCTGATTGCTGGGTAGAGTTTCAAAATAGTTGGTTCTGTCTCGGTTTGTGGTTCCATTAAGGGTACCACCAGATTCAGATACGATCTTGAAATGTTCTTCGTCAGCTACATTTTCTGAACCCTGGAACATCATATGTTCAAAAAAGTGAGCAAAGCCAGATTTACCGAGTTCTTCCCGCGCTGACCCAACGTGATACGTTACGTCAACATGAACAAGAGGGTCGGAATCATCTTCGTGAATAATCAGTGTTAAGCCGTTATCCAGCTTATACATTTCGTAGGGAATTACGAGTTCCCCATCGGCTTCTGTAACTTTTTCAACAAGTTCCGTTTGAGCAAACGAAATGCTGACCAAAAGAACAGAATACAATAACGTTGTTATGAGTCTCTTCATCTTTATTTTGATTTTTGATCTATGGTTGTCATTAAATAAGTCATTTCAAAATCCGCAAAAATACACTTTAATATATCTGTCGATATTTTACTGAATTTATTGGTTTTGCATGTGGAAAGTCAATGCTAAATTCGCAACAGCCTCATCTTAATAATTTCATAATACATTAAGAAATTCAGCATTCGCAGTTTATTAAATGCTTTTTTCTGAAATATTCCAGAACAGTTCGAAAGCATCACGCTGTACGTACGTACTGAAATGTAGCTGGTTTCCATTGTGCCCCATTAATTAAGCAAAAAATTGTAAATGAACTACCGAGCTTCATTATATTGTTGAAGTAATCCATTATAAAGAAAAAACAACCATTGAAATTCGATTCAACCTTTATACAAAAATTGGCGAAATCTCATAGGGATGTATCGCAATGTCCCCCACCTGATAAAGTGATAAAATTTTTTGATCACCTTTTAGGCCTTTTATTTCCCGAATTTGCTTTTGAACGACATCCGGAAGAAGAAGCTATTATCCGGCAAATGGATGTCTGCAAAAGCGAACTCAGAACTGTGCTGAACCAAAATGAAGAATGTATTCAAAGTGGGAGAACAGGTCTGGAAGATGCCTTTTTTGAACGACTCCCAAAAGTACGTGAACTATTATTAGAAGATATTGACGCAATATTCGCCGGTGATCCTGCAGCAAAAAGTAAAGGAGAAGTAATACGAACATATCCTGGATTTTATGCTATTGCGGCCCATCGTATCTCACACGAATTACTGAACCTTGGGGTGAATCTTATCCCCAGAATCATATCTGAGCATGCTCATCGGCAAACCGGAATTGACATACATCCGGGTGCCGAGATCGGCCATCATTTTTGTATCGATCATGGTACTGGAATAGTGATCGGAGAAACTACCAAGATCGGTTCGAATGTAAAGATTTATCAGGGAGTGACTTTGGGAGGTTTGAGCGTAAACAAAGAAGATGCGAAGAAAAAACGACATCCTACCATAGAAGATAATGTTGTGATCTATTCAGGTGCTACTATTTTAGGCGGAAATACCGTAATTGGCACAGGCAGCATCATTGGTGGGAATGTTTGGCTCACGAAGAGCGTGCCCGCAAACTCAAAGATCTATTATCAAGCCAAGATGACAAATTCGGAAGGAGAAACAGACACGATCACTTACAAATAGCACAATAATAATGAAGATCGAAGAACTTATAGGCAACACCCCACTCATTGAATTGGAGCATATTCCAACAAATAAAAATGTAGCCATTTATTGTAAACTGGAGGGACAAAATCCCGGTGGAAGTGTAAAAGACCGTGCTGCTTTGGGGATGATAACTGGAGCTTTAGAACGGGGTGATATCAAGCCCGGAGATACACTGGTGGAAGCAACGAGCGGGAATACCGGGATTGCTCTGGCTATGATCGCTGCTATAAAAGGCCTCAAAATTAAATTGCTAATGCCTGAAAGTGCCACCGAAGAACGCATAAAATCGATGCGTGCCTACGGGGCAGATGTTTTGTTAACTCCTGCCGAAAAGACGATCGAATATTCCCGTGAGCTTGCTCAAAAAATGGCCGATGAAGAAGGTTACTTTCAGCTCAATCAGTTTGCCAATCCGGATAACTATAAAATGCATGCCAAAACCACTGGACCTGAGATCTGGAGGGATACTAATGGAGAGATCACCCATTTTGTATCCTCTATGGGAACCACGGGAACCATCATGGGCGTTTCTCGATATTTGAAGAGTCAAAACCCAAATGTCCAGATCGTTGGAACGCAGCCAACTGAAGGTTCTTCCATTCCTGGAATCAGAAGATGGTCACCAGAATATTTACCTAAGATTTTTGAAGCCGAACGTGTTGACCGAACGGTAGATGTCAGTCAGCAAGAAGCCACCGAAATGGCTCGACGTATGGCCAAAGAAGAAGGTATTTTTGCAGGTATGAGCAGCGGAGGTGCACTTACTGCAGCGCTTAAAGTTGCTGATAAATTAGATGAAGGCGTGATCGTATGTATTACCTGTGACCGTGGAGACCGTTATTTGAGTTCCACTTTGTTTGAAGATTAAATTAGTTCGGAATAAATAGCTCGCAGCTTCCATAAACACTTTTGAAAGCTTTGATTATAAGTTCCAAATCGTATAAAATTTCTTTCGATTTCTTACTTACGATAGCCTTATCCATTTAAAAGCCCTGTTACATATTGCCACAGGGCTTTTGATTATTTAGCGGTAAATGGTATTCCTCACTTATTAATAACTTTTCAGCACAGTTTCTGCATCAAATCCGTAATCTATCAGCTCGAGTGCAGAGATCACTTCTTCGTTTTCCATAGTTGCCGACTTCACCACACCACCCGGAATTTCTTGAGAAGTAGCTCTCCATAATTTCAATGAGATCTCAGGTGCAACCCCAAAATCGATCAAATCTACAGTAAACTCTCCTTTGGGGACAGTTAAGGAAATTCCCCGCTCTGCGGTAGCTCCTTCAATAGATTCTTCGGTAAGTTTCTGGGGTTGAGAATACCATCCTTCAGACACTGGTTTTTCCTGTGGCTCCCCTTCACCCATTTTTTCCCGTAAACGAACAATCCGCTGCCGGTCTTCTGCAAAAAGCACTTCCGCAATGTAGTTTGGTGCCTCTTGGCTGTCCTCATCATACATCACAATTTGCCACCACTGCTGACCATTCTCAAGTTCTTTCAAAAAACCTTTTTTCATAATGGCCCCAACTTTTCCATCATTTCCTGTTATTTCCCAACTGGTCCAGCCTCCTTCCTGATAATTCTCTACCTCAAGTTCATACCCATAACCCGTAAAAAGATAATTGAACATCATGGGATACATATTGACCCCGGGAGCCATCCCTGCAAAGCTAATTGAGCTTGCTTCAAATTCTCCCGTTAATCGAGCCGTCAGCATTGAACCATTATCGGCAGGCATGGTCACTACCATATTATTGGGCATATAACTCTCTGCGTACACAGTAATATTGTGAACACCCACCGTACCAAACCGAATGGTGGCCACTCCATTTACATTCGTTGATGACTGTCTCCCGTTTGAAGCTTCTACCTGCGCTCCCTGAATGGGATTTCCCTGCTGATCCACTACTTCAATTTGAACTGAATTGATGGGAACCTGATTTAGCATAGAAGCACCGGGCACCATGCAGCCAGTAAAACCAATCAGCATTATTACCATAATGCTTAATCTGAACTTTGTATCTGAAATCATAACATAATCGTTTAGTGTTGTACATTAGATTTTCATGAATATAATAAACAGAATGGGAATTGCCCTCTATACCTATGTTTTGATCGTTTTTTTTATTTGTAATCTCATATGAAATGATGTGGTAACATTTAAAACCCGGGTGCAGAACGCAGATTGTATCATTCAATATGCGATAGAATAGTATGCTTTTCAAAACAGTACATTTCCAATAATGAATTTAATATCATTCATGAAATGATTTCAGTATTATTATTTGTTTCAATGTTAAACAAATTTAGATTATCTGAAATTATGGAACTTCAAAAAGTCATCAAAGGACTTCATCACGTAACAGCTACAGTTCATGATGCACAGGAGGATTACGACTTTTATACAAAAGTGCTCGGACTTCGATTAGTCAAGGAAACGGTAAATTTTGATAATGAATCCGTTTATCATTTTTACTATGCAGATGAAATTGGAACACCTTCCACCGTATTTACAACATTTCCATATAAAGATCAGGGTGTACGGCAGGGGGTGATTGGAAATGGACAAGTAGTTCAGACATCCTTTTCTATACCGCAAGATGCACTAAATTTTTGGGAAAAGCGGCTCAGGAATAATGGAATCAGTTACTCCAAGACCGAGCGGTTCGGATTAAAGACCCTTGTATTTGCCGATCCCTCCGGACTCATTCTTGACCTAACCGCTACTCCACAAGATACCCGCGAAGGTCATATATGGGGTACCAATGAAATTTCAAAATCCATGGCTATAAGAGGTATTCATAGAGTTACATGTAGTGTAGATGACGGCCAGGCCACCTCCAGTTTCTTGAAGATATTTGGCTATAAAGAAGTAATGCGAGAGCGAGAGCTTACCCTTTTTGAAGCTGGGCAAGGCGGACCGGGGAACATGATCACTTTGCGAAATAATCCCGGCGGCGATAAGGGTACAAATGGGTTGGGAACCATCCATCATGTTGCACACAGGGTTGCTGATCTTGAAACTCTGGAGAAAGTCCGTGCTTATATTTCCAATGATCTTGAAATGGACGTTACTGAAGTTAAAGATCGCAAATACTTCAAATCGATCTACTTCCGGATTCCCGGAAATGTGCTCTTTGAAGTAGCCACTGAAGATCCGGGCTTTCTAATTGATGAAAAAAAAGACAACCTTGGAACTTCGTTGAAATTACCAGATTGGCAAGAAGTGCGACGTAAAGAAATTGAAAAAAACCTGGTGCCTTATAATCGATAATCGAACTGACTCATAATTAAGAGGTCCCATAAAAAATTTTCGTGTATTCGCCTTCATCAATTTATAAAAAAGTGATTATAGACTAAGTTCACGGAATTTTGCAAATAAAAAAGCTCAGCCTCAATTAAGAAGCTGAGCTTGTGAATGAAATGTTTGAGCTTACTTAGTTGCCCTCTTCAGAACTTCCGCCTGAATTGTCCTGGCCTTGCTGTTGGGGAATGGCAGGTGCCGTTTGCGAAGGCGATTCAATAGGTGCATTAACACCCGGTGCGCCTTCCTGTAAGATACTTCGATCTGAAGTTCCCCGGTCGATAGCGAAGTTAGCTAATACGCAGAGTACCAAAAATACTCCAGCGAGAATAGATGTTGATTTTGAAAGCAGATCCGCAGTTCTGCGCGCTCCGAGGCCGCCTCCACCACCTCCACCGATGGCGCCGGCTCCACCCATTCCGGAAACTCCTCCTCCCTGACCTGGTTGCAATAAAATTACCACGATCAACAGGAAGCATATAACAGCAATAATTCCTACAATAATATTATATAACAGCATGTAATTAGATTCTTAACTTTTTGAAGGGTGAAAAGATACCCAATTTTGCCTACTATCCCAAGCACTACGACCTCAAAAAATTCACCTTTCCCTAATGGACGAATTTATCAATAGCATTGAAGACCTCATCAGTAATTCTCCCAGTCTTACAGTTCAGATCGCTGAGACCGTTGGAATCATATTTTTATTATGGTTACTTCGTTTTTTTGCTGTTCGAATATTACATCGTAATGTAGAGAGTAAGAAAGCAGCATATAAATGGAAGAAAAATATTACGTATATCATTTTTTCCATTGGTGCGCTCATTTTAGCGCAAGTCTGGTTTTCTGCCCTTGGTCAATTAGGTACGTTTCTTGGCTTACTTTCTGCTGGTATCGCCATTGCGTTGAAAGATCCGGTAACAGATTTAGCCGGCTGGCTTTTCCTAATATGGAGAAAGCCGTTTGATGTTGGGGATCGTATTCAGGTTGGTGGTTCTAAAGGGGATGTTATTGATATCCGTGTTTTCAAATTCACCCTGCTGGAAATCGGTAACTGGGTGGATGCTGACCAAAGTACCGGGCGCGTCATACATATACCAAACCATAAAATATTTACTGATGATATTGCCAATTACACCAGTGATTTCGAGTGGGTATGGAACGAAATGAGTGTGTTGGTCACATTTGAAAGTGATTGGAAAAAATCAAAAACCCTACTTCAGAAAATCGCAGACGATGTTTGTAAGGAATTTGTGGAACAAGCACGGGAAGAAGTAAAAAAAGCGGAAAGATCCTATCTCATTCAATATCAATACCTGACTCCAATCGTATATACGGATGTCAAAAATAGCGGGATTAATCTCACCATTCGATATCTATCCAACCCACGCTCCAGGCGTAGCGTATCTCAAAAACTTTGGGAAACCATACTCGAGCGATTTGGCGAACATGATAATATTGATTTTGCCTACCCTACTATTCGTTATTACGACAATCCAACTGAGGGCAAACCCGGAACTATTCCCTCAAATGAATAATTTGAAATTTTAAATGTTGAATTATAAAGAGACTCGAATCAACACATAACTCAACAATAAGAATTTGGCATTTAAAATTTCAATTACTCATCCGCTCCGTCATAGTTTCTAAGTTTTGGAATGGGTTGAATAAGCTCCTTCGTGTTGTTAGATGGGTCATTTACCAGTTCAGGTACACGGAAGACGGTCATATCAGGCAATAAATGATTCCCGGAAAAGCCACTCTTCACCATGTCGGCAGCACCATTATGAAGCCATCTGCCAAAATCTTTTTGGTCTAATATCACTGGCATTCGGTCATCCAAAGGCTCAACCAATGGATTTGCCGGCATCGACAAAATAGCAAACGTATGGATCGTTCTTCCTTTATTATTTTTATACGTATTGAACACTCCGGCTACACCTGTCACATCATGTGTTATTATCCTTAAATAGAACGGAAGCGGATCTTTTACCGACTCCTTCCACTTATAGAAACCCGAAATCGGGATAATGCATGCTGAATTATTCAATAATTGGTATACGTGATCATTTGCGCTTATCTCTTCGTGTTTGAGCTCGGTAATCTCATGCTCACTATCTTTAAACTTCAGCCCCCATACTGATTTGACAATATCTCTTTCATCCCCCTCTCTAATAATGATCGGCATAGTTGAACCCGGGATTACATTAAAATTGGGCTCATACATGATCTCAGATTCTGATTTCACTCCAAAAGCTTCATTGATCTCAAATTTATCAGCTTCAAGCACGTATCGCTTCATGATATCTCCGTTAATTGTATTGTTTTACTTGTACTAACGAAAAATCCTGAATCTATTGTCCTTTTTATTTAATTACCTGTAATAGGCTTTCTTGCATCAATTTCTTTTACGGTTATAGTTCGGATCTCGCAAAAAGATTTATAAACTTATTAACTTTCTTCATTTTAAAACCTCAAATAGCTGTATATGTTCAATCCATTTTTTAATTCGGCAGAGGGTCGTGTTCGAGCTTTTTTCCGAATTATCGCTTTTGTGTTTTTATTCATCCTGATGATGGGGGTACCCACTCTGCTACCTTATCCATTAGCGGAATACCTGTCACAGTCCCTATTGATTCTGTTCTTGTTCTACGTTTTTTATACTTATTTAGATCAGCGAAACTGGCAACATGCCGGCCTTATTATCAATAAAACATGGATAAAAGAATGTGTTGCTGGTATCGGAATTGCCGGGGTTTCCATGGGATTGATCTTTTTCGTGCAGTGGCAGTCAAATCACCTTGAAGTTACTGGTTTTGGTTGGGAGCGTACTTTTGAAAGAGGGTGGTTTCTCGCATTCCTGTATTTTTTAGTTCGAATGATGTCAGTTGGATTCTATGAAGAACTTATGGCCCGGGGATACCTGATCCCCAACATTACTGAAGGATTCACCTTTGAAAAAATCTCGCCGAATAGAGCTGTAGTTATAGCTATACTAATTAGTTCAGCAATTTTTGGTGTCCTTCATGCTGGAAATCCTAACGCTACAATTACCGCTATACTGAATATCTTTTTGGCCGGGGTGATGCTGGCCGTACCATTTGTAATTACCGGTCGGCTTGCGCTTCCAATTGGCTTGCATTTTTCCTGGAATTTCTTTCAAGGTGGAATATTTGGATTCCGTGTAAGCGGTATAGAAGTACGAAGTGCTTTGTTCCAAATACAACAAGGGGGACCGGAATGGTGGACCGGTGGAGCCTTTGGACCTGAAGCGGGTGTTATTGGAATATTAGGAATCTTGTTGGTTTTAGGGCTTTCACTTCTGTATTTAAAGTGGACCGGGGTAAAATTAGAAATTGCGGTACCCTTTAGGTCAACTTTTTCAGAAATAATGGCCACCAACCCACAAAAAAATAAATAACTTTTCCTTTTTCACGTAACGGTCCTGCACCAATTTTCAATAATTCTGAGCTTGGTCTTCAATTTTTGTATATTAAAAAGTCTTCTATTTGAAGACATGATCTTTGAAAATTGAACTATAACGCCAAAAATGAAAGAGGTGTAAACATTGTCTTTTGAAGAATTTGGCCTGAGCCCCGAATTGATGAGTGGGCTGGCCGACGTACGAATTGAAGAACCCACACCTCTCCAAAATGAAGTTATACCACCGGCACTACAAGGGAAGCATTTACTTGTAAAACATGAAGCTGGTGATGATGGAGTATTTTTAATACCTGCATTACAAAAACTGACGACCAATGGAGAGGTTACTGGCACACGAGTTTTAATATTAACACCATCTGTAGAGCGAGTTAAAGAAATAGATGAAACAGTTTGGGCTATGGGCTACCATGCTCAAATCAGCAGTGCAGCACTTTCTATGAAAGGAATTCGCACTGAGCAAGAACAAGCTATGAAGGATGGGGCACCGGTTGTGGTAGCAAATCCCGGCCGGCTAATTGAAATACTGGAAAATCATGAGCTAACGCTTTCTCACGTGGACTTGATCATCATTGATGAAGCCCATGGCATGGAAAACTATAACCTGGTGAGCCGGGTGAAGGATATCATCCAAAAAGTAGAAAGCGACCCACAGGTCCTCATTTTTTCCAAGTCCAATAATAAAGCTACGCAACAGCTTTCTTCTACCCTGTTAAAAGACCCTCAGACCATAGGCTTTAATGAAGAAGCCGTTTCTGAATCTAAGCAAGAAACGAAGTCTGAATCTGAATCCCGGAACGACAATAATGAGTCCGAAATTCAGCAGAA
>JAVLBT010000072.1:0-13721 GCA_031580945.1 Gracilimonas sp. | reverse complement strand
ACCTGTCAAATATAGATAAGAGTGCCATATATGGTAGCGAAGGAGCCTAGTGTAACTTTTTTATTTTAAAAATATGCCATTTTAGCTAATAAAAAGACATAAGCATACATCTAATGCAAATAACCAAAACATTATGAATAAAACAATTTGATGGGTTATGTTCGTAAACATAGATAGTTTTCCAAATCTGGTGCTTTGGAAGAGTGATGCACAATATACTTCAATGAAATTTGAGGGGAATGTCGAGGCCTTATGTGGTTATTCAGTCAAAGACTTTTCTGAACAGCCAGATATATGGAAAAAACTGATACATCCTGATGACAGGGATTATGTACGGAATGCATTAAAAGTGTTGGAAGATGAAGATCAGTCAGATGTGAATGTGCAGTTTCGCATAATTCGTAATGATAATAAAATCCGGAATATTCTTGGCACAATTACTAAATATAACGAAGAGGGAGAGAGGGGTTATGCTGGTTTTTATGTTGATGTTTCGCATAAAAAGCATGAACAGGATATGGTAGAACACAAAAAGAATCTTCTTAATTTACTGGGAGATTCGATTTCCAAAAGCTTTGATCTGGAAAAAGATAGGATTAGCAGGGTAAATGAAGTGTTAGGTCAGTTAGGAGAGATCACCAATGCAGACCGTGTTTATATATTTGACAAAAAGGCCGGTGATAATAATCGACCTATCCTGAGTCAAAACTACGAGTGGTGCAGAGAGGGAATTGAATCTCAAATGTCTAACGATGTGGTATTTGATGTTGACCTGAGGGATTTAGTACCCCGGTGGTATACAAATCTGGTAGAGAATAAAAGTTATATATCCGGCATTGTACGTCATTTTCCAGAGGAAGAAAGGGAGATCCTGGCACCTCAAGATATTGTGAGTATTCTGGTAACTCCTATTTGGTATGGCGATGAATTTTTCGGTTTTATTGGTTTTGATGAATGCAGTGAAGAACGAGTATGGAATGATGAAGAAAGTGAATTGCTTACGGTATTCGGCTCTCTTATAATTGCGAGTTGGATATTCGAAGATTCCATAGAGACCGTGGAAAATCAGCTGCAGGAGGTCAGAAAATTACAATCGGAGAGAGAACAATTTTTAAAAATGATTTCCCATCAGTTTAAAACCCCTGTATCGGTGGTACGTCTGAACACGGAAATGCTTTCTCAAATGTGTACGAAGATGCCGGAAAGTGAAGCGCCTTTGATAGAAAAGAAAATTCAACGGATTAAATCTTCAATCAATAAGTTTGAAGAACTTATTGAAGCTATACTAATTGGAAAAACATCGAATTTATTTGAAATTACTCCAGAATCGATAGACGTAAAAGCATGGTTTGAGGAGTTAATACATACCAAGAACAATGATTTTGAAGTTATAAATGAGATTAAGCTGAAACGAGGCGACTTGATTAGCAGAAAAGTGAACCTGCCCTTCAGTAAGAAAACCCTTGATTATATTATGGACACATTGTTTTCTAATGCCATCAAGTACCGGGGCGATAATAAAGCCTCCATCCGCATATCTTACCAAGTGTGTGAAGATCATGAGCTGGAAGTCTGTTTCAGGGATGAGGGTATTGGCATTCGCGATGAGGAGATCCCTAAAATCGCTACACCATTTTACCGGGCGAATGATGTAATTAATATATCAGGAACCGGGATTGGGCTTTCAATGGTGAAAGACTCGGTTCATGCAGTAGGAGGAACCTTTGAAATAAATTCTGAATTTAAAAAATTTACCGAAATATTGATTTCCATCCCTGTAGAGGAGCTGAAACATGACAACCAATAAGAAATTATTACTGGTAGAAGACGATAAGGAATTACGGGAAACGCTTGAAGATATCCTGTTTATTAATGAAATTGATTTTCATACTGCAGAAAATGCAGAGGTTGCAAAAGATTTGGTTAAGCAAAATAAACTGCCCTATCATTTGGTGTTCTCAGATTACCTGATGCCTGGTGAGAGTGGCCTTGATTTCTTTGAATATCTCAATACCCTGATGAGATATAAAAATATCCCTTTCTACATACTCACTGCCCGTACAGAAAATGAAATTAGGCATAGATGCCTATCGGCTGGTGTAACTGATTTCATTGAAAAACCATTTGAGATGAACCTGTTCATTAAAATAATTAGAAAACATTTTAGTTGATGGGCAACGTGCTGTTAGTCCATAGCTGTAAGCTTTTTTTAATTAAAAGAGGAAGATTACTGGGTTGGGAAAGAAAGGGTAACCGTTGTGCCGGAATTGATTTTTGACTGAATAGTAAGGTTGCCTTTTATTATTTCTGTAGCACGCTTAGCTATGTATAAGCCAAGACCTGTACCATTAGTGTTTTTTGTATTCGAACCTCTTTCGAAAGGATCAAAAATGGTATCAAGCTGATTTTTGGGAATCCCAATGCCCATATCTTTGACCGAAATCATTGTTTTTTTCCGATCCTGTTGAATATTAAGTTCAATCCTACTGCATTCATTGGAATATTTATCCGCATTGATCAGCAGGTTTTTGATGATTAAGTACAATTTGCTTTTTCTAGTTTTAGCCTGAAAGGAGCCTTCCATCTTCAAATTTAGTTTAATTTTTCTTTCGGGCATAAAATCAATAGTAATTTCTTCAACCATTTGTTTGATATCATCTACAGATATCCACTCAATAGAAGGCTTTTCATTTTTAAAATTTTCTAATTTACCCAGGTCCAAAATATCATCGAGCAGGACGTTCATATTATCAGAAGCACGGCTGATTCTCTTCAGCCGGTGTATGATAGCATCTTTATCAAATTTATCTGCATTGGATAGTAGCAGATCTACCGTTGATTTAATGCTGGTTAGAGGAGTTCTGAACTCATGAGAAGCTAATGAAACAAGGGTTTTATTCATTTTATTGAACCTCTTTTCAAGCTTTAGTGCATTTTCCGCTTTGTCAAGAGCGTTTACTTTTTCAGTGATATCATTGTACTGCCAATAATAGCCAATAATATTGCCTTCAAAGTTTATTGGGACGAAATCCCGCGAAAAATGACGGTCACCCTCAATATGTATTTCTTCATTATATACGGTTTCATTTTTATCTTTTAGCTCCTTGATACGTTCTACGAAAGCGTCCTTATTGGGGAAGATGTTTGAGAAAGTATCCGCCATTTGCAGTGTGGAAGTACCGATCAGCTGATTCGGGTTTTTATCCGTATTGATTGCCGAACAGAAAGCTTGGTTTACCAAGATAATTTTGTGATTTACATCTTCAAAAAGTATTGCGCTTTTTGAATGGTTGAGCATCAGTGACAATAATTCTTCCAGTTCTTCAAATTTTCTTGAATTCTGTTCCTGCTCAATAGCACTCTGTAACTGTATGGATACAATATTGGCAATGGCTGAAACCGTTTCGAGGTCATTCTTATCGAAAAAATTTTTTTCTGAATGTTCTGAATCTATAATCCCAATCACTTTGCCTTTTACCTTGATGGGTACGGTCAATTCAGAATATCGCTGTTCATCATCCACTAAATAACGTTTTTCAGCCGTGGTGTCATTTATCAATTCGCTTTTTCCTGTTAATGCTACCTCACCAACAATATGCTTACCCAGCTTAATTTCTATAGGATTTTTGATTTCACCTTTGGATTTCCTCTTTGGGCCATATGCTGCAACCTGTTTTAGTATTTTCTGATTGTGGTCTACAGTATATATTACACAATCCTCAAAATTGAGGTATTCAATAATTTCCTGAGTTATGGTCCATGCTATATCTTCAACTGTTTTCAGACTGTTAATCTTACTTGCAAGTTGAGCCACAGCTTTAATATGTCTGGAATAGGATTTAAACATATACTTATCCGTTTTTGACGTATTTCTTGTAGACTTTAATGAAATAGTAGGATGAGCTGTACCCCAATTGTTTGCTTGCTTCTTCCAGAGTAATTTTGTTGTTCGTAATCAGGTTATGAATCATATTTAAACGTACGCCTGAAAGCACTTCATGGGGAGTTTTGTCGAAATACTTTTTTATTTTACGGTTGAGCTGCCGCTTGGAGTAATCCATTTTGCTGGCAATTAACTTTACGCTAAACTGATTATTCAGCATATGTTTGTTGATTAACATAATCAGTTTATTGACAAATTCCTTTTCTTGAAGGTCAAGCTCTTCATAATTTGGAACAAATTTTCCCAATGAATTTAATTTTTGATCGTCTTTGGTTTCAATTTTAAACTTCTGGGTAAATTTTAAAGTGTTTTTAACCAAACTTATCAGCGTCTCATTTTTAAAGGGTTTTTTAAGAAAGCTTATGGCTCCCTGCTCATAGAAATAATTTTTGATTTCATTTATATCCATTCCTGAAATCACAATAATAGGAACTGAATAATGGTGCTGATTCAGGTTTTCTACAAATCCTTTACCACTCATCTCCGGCATATTGATATCCAGCAAAATTAGGTCGTATGAGTTAAGCCAGATTTTTTCTAATGCCTCTTTGCCGTTTAATGCAATATCCGTTTTATATTTTTCGGCTTGCAGGACGTCAGCAATGGACTCAGAAAAATCGATATTATCATCAATGATGAGAATTTTCATTATTTTGAATTAATGAGCATAAGAATTTCTTTCTTTAACGGTTTCGTCAAATAGGTGACAACATTATTATAAGAAAATGATTTTAATTTGTCTGATGGTTGAATTGAAGAAGTCAAAATAATAACTGGAATACTAACCTGTTCAGTTTCAAGAATGTCTAAAAAATCAAACCCTGAAAGACCTGGCATACTGAGGTCTAAAAAGATTAAATCGGGTCTTTGATCATTTTCAATCAGTTCTAATGCGCTTTCAGCATCAGAAAAGACCTGAAAGTTTTTATTTAAGTGTATTTCGGCCATCACGGTATGTAATGAATTTATGGTCTTATTGTCATCAATAAACCAAACTAAATTAACGTCACTCAGTCCAGAATTAATACTATCCACTTCAATTGTGCTCATGCCTATATTTGTTATTTTGTTTATTTCCTGATTTAATTCTTCAATTTCTTTACTCATAGAATGAATATGGGATATAGCAGACTCTGTATCCAATTCATTTTGATCTACAAGCTCAATCACTTGAAGAATCACTGCGTTTGCATGCTTGATACCATGAGAGTTTATAACATTGATATCATCTAGTTTATTAGTCACAGATTTGTACTCGTTATGAAATTCCAGATTAATGTTTTTACTTTGAGAATTTTTTTCATTTTTGAACACTTTTTCAATGGCTGCTATCAAAGAGTCTGAATCAAATGGTTTATTTAAAAAATCGATTGCTCCATTTTTAAAGCTTTCTTTGAGCAATTTTTTTCTTTTGTCTGCAGTAACAACTAAAACTGGTATACTTTTTAATTCTTTATCATTATAAATCAGTTCTAATATTTTATGCCCATCCATTTCAGGCATCATTATGTCAGTTATAACCAAATCTATTTCGGAATATGAGTTAAGAAGTATTTTCATAGCTATAAAACCGTCCCCAGCAGTCATCACTTCATATCCAGAATCAAAGAGTATATCTGCTATGGTATCACGAAATTCTTTATCATCGTCTATTACAAGGATCGTTTGAGGGGGCTTTTTTTGTGACAACATGAAAATTTTACCCAAGCTTATTAATTAATAGCACGAAACAATTCATATTCTGTACTAAATCTGATATGTTTTGCATTCCTAAGTTTAAAAAATAGGGGAGGGATACCTTACTTTTAGGCAATAAATTTTTTGCAATGTCCTTTTATTTGAGTTAATTATTATTAACAAATCATTTATTTTTACTGTTACCTAATTGTACCCTAACTAAAGGGTAGTTTTTTTTGGGAGCTAACATATAATGAATACTATGTTAGATGATGAAGTGATAGTATAAATTTTTCTTATAGTACATCTGCCATGAATTTCTGATTTGCGTAATTGTAGCTTGAATTTTTTTAACTGTGCTAAATACTATTGATGGCCCGACTATAATTTATTTTATCATGAATGATCAAAATGGGAGGAAAGGTTTACTTCAGCTGTAAATATTTCATGTCAGAGTAGAAGTAAAGATTCGAATGATTTTTTAAGTTTCGAGTACATTAAATAAATATCATAGATTTAGTCAAAAACCTATGATATGAGGGTATGTAACTTTTCTTTGGAAAATGTACAGTATAAAAACTACAAAGTTATTTGTCTGAAAAGTAAGAAATGTCAGAAATTTTAATTTAAAGGCAAAAATTTAAAAAAATTAATTTTATAATTAAATCAACCAACAAATGGTTAATTGTGAACTAAAATTTTCTTGTGTTTTTTAAGCGCTTTCAAGGCTATTAGCAGATATTGGAACTTCAACTTTTATGGAGAAGCCGTTTTGATGATCCGGATCAATATGTAGTTGCCCATTTATCTCTTTTACACGTCTTTTCATGTTAAGCATACCGTTGCCGTTTAAAATAGAGTCAGGGGTGGTTGAACCATCACTCTTTCCATCATCACTGAGTTTCATTATGATGACCTGATCTTCATGCTGGTCAAATTGAATATTAAAGTTTGAGGCATTTGCGTATTTGACACAATTGGCCAATGATTCCTGAATTATACGCAGCATGTGCAGGGATTGCTGAGCATCGAGGCGATGTGCGCGGGTAATGTTGTTTTGAATATGGATGTCCAGGTCTCCATACGTATCATTATGTTTTGCTACATAATTTTTTATGTGGTGAATAAAATCTCCAACCGGAATATGATCTTTATTGAGAAGCCAAATAGTTTCCCTGAGCTCTCCCATGGCGTCTCTTGCATTTGAATCCAGTGTTTTAAGGAGATCTAAAGCCTTGTCGGTTTTACTGTTCTTCACATACATATTGCTGATCTCGAGGCCCGATATCAAACTGGTAATTTGAGCTCCTACGTTATCGTGTAAATCGCGGGATATACGTTCTCTTTCTTTGTGAATTTTATTTTGTGTTTCTGATTTGGCTAACTGAAGCTTCAGTTTTTGTTCCCGGGCTTTGATCTTTTGTTGCCGAATTACCATCGCGGTAATTATACCACCGAATAGCAATATTCCTCCTAAGGCTGATAAGATCCAATTTCTATTCCGAATTTTAAGTTGACTGGAGGCTATTTCTGCACGATTTAGTGCAATTTCCTTTTCCTTTTGTTCAGTTTCAAACTGCACCTCAAGTTCAGCAAGTCGTTGATTTGTACTTTCATCAATACGAGCTTCGCGAACATCAAAAAATAATTTGTGATAATGTAATGCTGAGTCATACCGAGCGGTCTCTTCAAATAAAGTTGCCAGCGAATTATAGTTATGCTCTGCCAAATGTTGATATTTGATGTCAAGAGCCATTTGAACAGACCGCCGAAAGTATTCCGCAGCTTTTGAATAGTCTCCTTGCAGCTGATAATTGGCCGCTATGTTTGTAAGATCGATGGCCATTCCCGAGGAATCATTCATTAACGTCTTTAAATTGTAGGAGTCTTCCAAATACCGGATAGCTGTTTCATAGTTTCCCATTTCCTGGTAGGCCGTTCCCAAATATCCATAGGAATAAGCAATTCCAAGCGTATCATTATTGGATTCTTTGATATCCATCGACTTCTCAATAAAATAAATAGCACTGTCAATCTGCCCTTGCTCTAATTTTATGATACCATAATTGTTGTAAGCATTTGAGAGCTCAGTTGACTGAGGATATTTCTTGAGAATATTAAAAGCTTGCCCCATAAAATATTCAGCTCTTTCATGACTTCTGCGACGTACTCCCCAACTTAATTCTGCAAGTCCGTACCCAGCTTGAAGATGCATGCCAAGCTCTTCATGGAGTTGGATAGATCGTATCATTTGCTCAACACTTTCATCCCAGTTGCCCAAATAGCTGGAAGACCACGACAACTGCATCAGTGCTTTAGCCATTCCCTTTTTGTAGTTAAGTGAATCGGCCAGGCTATAAGCTTTATTTAAAGAAACTTGAGCTTCAGCAGGATTCGTCGTTACATATTGAAAAGAAAGACTGTTTACAGAATCGATGTACTGAATGTGATGGTCATATTCCGTTTGCGCAAAACCCGCCTTTGCACAAAATACAATAATAAATACGCTACAAAGTAAGCTGAAACTTCTGACTGTAAATGTCCCCATAACAAATGAACCTAAATTTATAATATCTGAATATAGTTTTACAGGATTAATAAACAAAAAACTTACGAGCAGGAACGGCAGAAAAATAATTTGCCTTTACCTAATAACATTATGTATTATACATAACGATATTATGTAACTAACTAAATTATGTATAAAACAACCCTTTATATCTTCTTGCTGATGTTTCCTCTGTATTCCAACGCACAGGGAGTTCTTACACCGGCATTAAAGGATACACTCTCAATCGAAAATGTGGTGGATCGAAATCAAATCAGTTACCAAATCGATAATGATCTGCCTTATACCGGAACTATTGTTGAGTTTCATGAAAATGGTCAACTGAAATTGCGAAAGTCCGTTATAGATGGAAAAGCCGAAGGAATTTGGATAGAATGGTACGAGACGGGCATTGTCCGGTACATTGGCGAGTGGAAAGAAGGCATTGGACATGGAACCTGGATGTACTTTCATGATAACGGAGAGTTAAGCGAGCGTTCACAAGTCAAAAATGATGTTTGGGAGGGGATAAGTGAATCTTGGCATAAAAATGGGGTAAAATCATCTCAGGGGTTGTTGGCTCAAAATGAAAGAGTAGGAACATGGAGATTCTGGAATAAAGATGGGTCTCTAAAAGAAATCATAAATTATAAAAAGGAGCATTAATTATGGCAACCAAAGCATTAGTCGCAGCATCATCCAAACCGCTGATACTCTCTATTTTGGCACATGGAGAGAGTTATGGCTACGAGATCATCAAAAAAGTGGAAGAGTTATCCGGCGGAGAACTTGAATGGACTGATGCCATGTTGTACCCGGTTCTGCATCGAATGGAAGGAGATGGCTTCATTCAATCGAAGTGGGTAGTGGCAGATAATGGTCGCCGACGAAAATATTATGAACTAACAGCAAAAGGACAGGAAGAGCTGGAGGCAGAAAAATCGCAATGGATGAATGTACATGAGGCCCTGAAATCCCTGTGGAACACTGATCCCAAGTTGAGCCTGGAGTAAATAATGTCTGAGTTTGATATCAATGAAGCTATTCAAGAGTGGCGAAGAGAGTTACGAAAAGAGCAGGGACTTGAACCCGGGTATATCGAAGAGCTGGAATGTAATCTGCTGGACCGTTATGAAGAGTATGTGGAGGAAGGACTCAGCGAAAAAAAGGCATTTGAAAAAGCCTCGGAAAAAAGCATTTCAGATCCGGAAAAGGTGGCCGATGAGTTTTTCAAAGCACGAACTCCCATAAGAGCAAAGACACCACCGTGGAAAGGAAAGGCAAAATGGGTGGAGTTATTGCCGAGCTATTTGAAGGTAGCCGTCCGAAATTTTCAGCGCAAAGGCAGTTACACGATAATTAATTTTATCGGGCTTACGGTGGGTTTGCTGACCGCCTGTTTTGTAGGACTATATATAAATTATGAGTTGAGTTGGGATGAATTTCATTCACAATCTGATCGTATTGTCCGAATAGGTCAGGAATACCGTTCCCAAAAGTATAGTACGGTAGGTTTTGAGAGTTATTACAGTACAACAAGGGAAGTACAATTAGCCCAGATACAGGCTTTCGAAAATGTGCCCGGAGTGGAGCAGGTTGCTCATTTCTGGATCTCAGGTGGCCCTTCTTTTTTGGAGATAGAAGACCGGCGATACTCTCAGGATGGCCTCTTGACGACAAATACTCCCTCTGCTTTTTTCAATCTGTTCGATTGGAAGTTTTTACACGGAAGTGCTGAAAGTTTTTCAGCTTCAGTTGATCGCGTTGTATTAACTCAAAGCACCGCTCAAAAAATACTTTCACCTGACGAGGGGTCCATATCCGCACTAATCGGTCAATCATTTCTGATGGATTCTGTTAACTATGAGATAGCAGGAATCATTGAAGACATTCCCGATAACTCACACTATGAGTTTAACGTTGCTATGCATGACGCTAAGATCGAATATTGGGGGGCACGAACCTATGCACTACTTGAGAAGACGGCAGATATTGACGAGGTGAGTGAGCGGTGGAACGAAAATATTTCAATTATAAACCCTCGATTAGGGGAAGATAATGAGTTGTTCAAGGGATTTGTAGTTCGTCCGCTGGAAAGTCTGCATTTATATGCTGACGATCTCTATGAAAACAAAACTCCCGGAAATCCTCGCTACTTATGGATCTTCGGGATTATCGGAGTAGTGATCTTATTAATAACACTCACCAACTACACCAATCTTTCTATCGCGATGTATGCGGGTCGGAACCGGGAGATCGGGATGCGAAAAGTATTAGGTGCCGGAAAATGGCAGGTGGCCGGTCAATTTTTGGTCGAGTCTATTTTATTGGCCCTGTTAACAGTGCCCTTTGTGCTGGTATTTCTAAACTGGCTGCTCCCATATTTTAATGAGTTCATGGATGTACATATCCAGAATGAATTTTTACAAGCCATTCCCTACTTACTGATGCTGATTCTTTCAGCGGCACTCTTTGGTTTGATGTCTGGGCTTTATCCCTCCATTATGTTATCAAAGCAGAAAATAAGAGCGCTTTTCGAAAAACAAATGACCCGTCCGGCCTCTCGTGGTTTCACACTACGCAAAGGATTGATCACTTTTCAGTTCGTTCTTCTGATCGGGTTGGGAAGCGTAACATGGTTTATCAACAGTCAGTTGATATACATCAGTCAAAAAGACATCGGCTATGCAAAAGATGGAATCGTTTATGTGCTTATGGAAAACAATCAGAAGTACGCTGAATTTACAGAAAGATTAAGCACGGTAGCTGGAGTACTTGAAGTAGGTTCAGGGACACCTCTTGCCAGAAATACCTTCAATCAGGTTACGTATCGAATAGACGGTGATGAGGAGATATATGATGACGGGTATAGTATTTTTATGAATCCGGGTGCTTTGAAGGCATACGGAATTGAAACCACGGTAGATGAATATTTTGAAGACCCTGATAACACACCAGAAGAACTTCATCTGATCAATGATTCCGGCGCTGAACAGTTTGCACAAGTGCTGGGAATAGAAAAGCATGAACTCATCGGCAAGACCTTCAGAACAGAACCAAGCTATATTCAGGATAATGGCACGGTGGGTTTTCCAAAGCAGATCGATGGCTTTTTTGAGGACATCAACATGTTTTCGCTGCGGGAAGAGATCGATCCTTATTTTATGGAGGTGCGCCCGGACGTAACCACTTCATGGGCCATCGTGAATTTCAATACGGCTAATATCAGCAAGGTGATGGATGATATTGAGTCAACCTACGAAGAGCTGGGACAATCTTTTCCATTCATAACACGATTCCAGTCTGACCGAATTGAAAGTTTATACAAGAAAGATAAGCAGGCCGGTGCGCTGACGATCTACCTGAGTTTCCTGGCTTTTTTGGTAGCTATTCTGGGGCTGATCGGTTTGGCCGCATATCTAACAACCCTTCGTGAGAAAGAGATCGGAGTTAGAAAGGTATTGGGCACATCCACATGGCAGATACTATTTCAGCTAAATAAAGAATACATCTATCTGGTTGCCATATCCATGCTGATCGCGGGGCCGATCGCCTACTTTGGAGTGATGAAATGGCTTTCAAATTATGCCTATCGCATCGATATCAATCCCTTGGTTTTTGTATTGGTTGCTTTGCTGACGTTGATCATCGCGTCCATCGCAGTGAGTTCACAGACTTTGAAAGCTGCCCATCAAAACCCGGTTCAATCCTTACGGAATGAGCAATAACTAATTATTCATCAACAAAGAGAAAAAATCGTTATGAAGAAATCTACTCTAATACTATTCATCTTATTTCTGATGAGTTCAGGATCATTGATAGCGCAACAGGGAGATCGAACGGGAATACATATATCCCAGGTAGAATCAAAAACCTTTGATTTTCCAAACCAATACTACAATGTGACGGTGGAATGGGATAATGCGTGGCGAAACGAAAAAAATCATGATGCAGCCTGGGTTTTTCTGAAGGCCATATCAAATAATGGTTCTGTTCATATACCTCTGCTTCCGGGTAGTGCCCGAATGGTTTGGAAGGAAAAGGAATATATGCCGGATGCAGCCATTGATGTTGCCAATGATGGCGGTGGGATGTTCATCTATGCTTCCGAAAATTACAGAGGGACCCTCAAATATAAGGTTCAGGTTAAAATTGACACCGCAGCAATCGATGTACGTGATTTGCCTCGGGGCGCAACAGCTGGATATGGTATTGAAATGGTATATATCCCGGCCGGTGGTTTTACCCTGGGTGATCCGGATACGGCAGCACTCGACTATTATGCCTTTTATCAGTCTTCGGGAGGAGGAAAGTACGGCGGATTGTACGAAATCAATTCAGAGGATCAGGAAATAAATGTTGGACCGGAAGAGAGTCATCTTTATTACCGTTCAAACAGTGCCCAATACCGTGGAGATCAGCAGGGACCGGTTCCGGCAACTTTTCCAAAAGGTGTAGATCCGTTCTACCTTATGAAATACGAAGTTTCGCAGGGAGATTACGTGCACTTCCTGAATACCATCAGCGATCACAGTGCTTCCATTCATTATCCGGGTGGAGTGAAGAATTACAGTGAACAGGGAGGAACCATACATAATGTTGGGGGAGAATTTGTAGCTGACATTCCGGAGCAACGAATGATGTTTTGGCATTGGGATGATATGATGGCCTATGCAGACTGGGCGGCCCTTCGCCCCTATACCGAACTGGAATTTACCAAAGCCGCTCGTGGGCCATCAGAACCGATTTCCGGAGAATATGCCTGGAACACCAACACGCTGGATAACATGGCCCGGCGTATTGATTCAAGGGATCAGCTGATGAAAATGAACAAAAACGTACCTCTTTCGGAGTTAAGAGATGAAAACCGTGAAGTTTTTGGTGCTTCTTATTATTGGGTATTTGACCTTACTGGCAGTATGTGGGAGAAAGTTATAACGATCGGTGATTCCGTGGGACGTGCGTTCAGGGGTCAGCACGGGGATGGTAATATTGATAATTATTACGGAAATGCGACGGTAGAAGGCTGGCCATCAGGATACAGAGATTCAGAAGGCGGCTATGGCTACAGAGGTGGAGGTTTTTACGGAGAAAATTGGATCTCATTAACCAATCCCTATCCACCTATCGCTTTTCGCCCTTACGGTTCCTGGAGTGGAGGGCCAAGGAATGCAGCCTATGGATTCCGTGCCGCTCGAACGGCCGATTAATTGTCAATCATAGAAAATAGTCTCATGAAAAAAAGATTACATCTGATATTTGGTATTTGCTTTGTGGTACTGTTTGCTAAGCAAAGCATCGCTCAAAATGTAGGCGAAGAAATCGTCAATAATCAGGGTGACACGCTCGAAATCGTAATACCCAGAGTGTTTAATCAGGATGATATTGGTAAGGCCTACGTGAAATCAGTTACAGGTTTACAAGGTGAGCGGATCGTACAAGGTTCACTCAGCACTAAAAGCGACACTTCCTATCAAACACTATTGTATAAATTTACAGACGGTTTGGTCCTAAATGCCTGGGGTACAGGATTAGGGATGTATTCTAAAGGAT
>JAVLBT010000071.1:0-14486 GCA_031580945.1 Gracilimonas sp. | reverse complement strand
TTTATCTTGTCAGTTGAGATTTCACCGGCAACTTCCGCAGAAGATCGCAAAAAAGAGATTGTTCAGCTTTAATATCATCATCAATTATTCCGGAGATGTCCACATCAGGGGATGAGATTGATCCTTTAACGGAGCCTGTTTCTGTGATGATGACCTTCTTTTTGATTCCAGCTTACCAAATAAAGTTCCGGCAATTCGGACATCGTCTACACAAATCATATCCCCCGAAATGGTAGTCGTATTTGTAATGTATGTTACAGGCAGAGATCCCGATGGTTTAGGATCCGTATTCATGCTTTTGGAAGTTGGTTTTATTCGTTTTCTAAGCATGTTTTATTAAATGCCTTGTATGATAAATGTTTCTAAATAGCTCTGGAAAATTTCTTTAAAAACAAATGGAATTTGGCGTCTGTTATTTGGAATTTTGGCGCACTCATGGCAAGAAAACAAAACAGTAACCAGATTTATCAAAAGGTGTTGGGAGAACTCAACTCCGGCAACCATAAACCTATCTATTATCTTTATGGGGAAGAAGAGTTTTATCTCGACAGACTACTGGATTTGTTTTCAAATGTGATCCCTCCAGAGCAGAAAGACTTCAATTTCGATTTACTGTACGGGCAGGAAGTAACTCCGGCTCAAGCCTTATCTATCGCCAGGAGTTTTCCAATGATGGCTGAAAGGCGTGTATTGATCATTCGAAATTTCCTTCAACTAAATAAGGGTGGAGGAGATGATGGTTCAGCGCGCGGACATATCAATGATTTTATCAATTACATCGAAAATCCAAATCCAACTACGCTATTGGTTTGTTTTGATGAAAAAAAGCCGCCGGGAAATACCAATGTTGGAAAGACCTTCAAGAAAAATAAGAATGTAGGCTTTCATGAATTTGAACGCATGCCCGATTACCTGATTCCTGATTGGGTGATTGACTGGGTTCGGAGCCATCATTCCAAAAATATTGAGCCCGCAGCAGCCCAATTACTGGCTCAGTTTGTAGGCAATAACCTGCAGCTACTGTCCACAGAAATAGATAAAGTGTGCACTTTTGTGGACACTTCCAATACTGTATCAGAAGCCGATGTAAAAAAAATAATCGGCTCATACCGCGAATATGGCGCCATAGAACTTAAAGATGCCATCATATCGCGCAATATGGAACAAGCTCTCTTCATCTCGGAACAGATGTTGCAACACTCTAAATCAGACACGGGAGAATTAATTCGTACCGTGGGGTTCTTTAACAGTGTGTTTGTAAATGTCTGGCAGATATTGAGACTCTCCGAAAAAGGGTTTGCTAAAAGTCAGGTTCAGAGTGAATTAGGTATCAGCAATAATTGGTACTTCAATAAACTTTGGGACGATGCTTCCAACTTCCGTTATGCGGAAATGCCCCGGATATTTGAAGCTCTTTTGGATGCCGATCGCGCAATCAAAGGGTTCAGCACATTAGACTCCACTTCGATTTTATTCTTCCTGGTTAAGCGAATTATCGGGTAAGACCATTCGCGCCCAGTAGAATCGAAAATCTAAAATTGGAGTTGAATTATGAATGCCTTTCAAGCATCATCAGTAAAGAGTTATAGCGATGAAGACTTAATGGAATATTTCCAGAATGGAAAAGAATTGGCGTTCAACGAACTGGTATTTCGTTTCAAGGATCGCCTTCACAATTTTCTCTACCGCTACACACACAATCATCAGGATTGCGAGGACTTAGTGCAGGAAACCTTTCTGAGAGTCCACAAAAGTAAGCATTCGTACGAGCGGATTGCCAAATTTTCGACCTGGATGTATACCATAGCGCTAAACCTTGCCAAGAGTCTGTACAAGAAAAAGCAGCGAATGTATAAAGTTTCGATTCATAAGGATGAATCTGATCCTGATGATCGAGAGCTCCTACTTGAAGATTCAACGATCCTTCAGGACGATGCTCTTCACCAGAAGTTGAGTATGGAAAAACTGGAACAGGCTCTAATGCTGTTGCCGGAAGATTTTCGTGAGGTGGTTATTCTCAGAGATCTGCAACAATTGACCTATGAAGAAATATCTGAGATCACTAAAATTCCGATGGGAACCGTAAAATCACGTATTAACCGTGGAAGGGCGCAAATTCAGGCGCTCATAAAAGATTATGTTCAGCTGGGAACAAATTTCTAATTAACGAACTAAGAGAGGAGTGAAGGATAACTTAGCAAACTCCTTGTATGACAAATTTCTTAGATAAAGAATACCATCCGGTAATTGAAAACTTTGTTCTTGATTATGTTGATGAAAACCTGGACTTGGTTGAGGAAGCCACTTTCGAGGAAGTGCTGGTTCATGATGATGATCTCCGTGAACTGGCATTTTCTGCGAAAGAGGGAAAAAAGCTGCTTGATCAGTTTCGGGAAATCAGGGCTAAAGAAAGATTTATTGATCGGCTTTTAGATAGGATTGAATAACTTCAAAAGTTAATGGACACACCTAAGCCTGCACTACCAAACTCAGGATAGTAAGCAGGAGAAACAGTATAATACACTTGTCCCTTGTTTTCATTGTAAGTTTGAACGCTTCTCTTGGAGTTGAAAATATCGTATACGGTGCTGTAAAAAACTAATCCGGTACCGGACAACAATAATATCGTGCCTCCACTGCCAACGATATCATTGCCACCTCCCCCATAGGATCTGCTGAGCCCATCAGCGATTACCAGATAAGCACCACCCAAAGTCATGGCGGATCCTAAGAGACGAGTTCCAATGCCTTTATTTACAGATTCAACGTTTTGGGCATAAAAATTTCCGGCCGAGGGTGCAAATATAATTCCTCCACCAATCAGCATGCCACCAGCAAAATTATTGTCGTATTTAATTAACAGAGATCCCAATCCGATAAAAGCAACCGGAGTTAGAACGGATAGCAAAACTGCAGTTTCCTCATCTTTGGGATGAAATTCCTCACTAGTAAATGGTTCATCAAACGTATTTGTGAAATGTGAAAAATCTCCGTTTTTCAAAGGATTATATTGAGCAAACACTAAAGATGGCATTAAGAATACACCGAATAGAAATACTTGCTTTCTCATGATGGAAATGATTTAATGGTTGGTAACCAAATTCTACAAAAACAATGGGGAAGAGTAAAGAAGTAAATGATACTTTGAAGATCGTTAACGAGATGTTGAATTACGATATACCAGGTGATCGTAGAGGTCCATCTGACGGATAACCCGTCTGATGGATTTGTTAAAAAAGTTTGGATGTATTTGATGCTAACGGTCAGACGGACTTTAAGCCGTCAGACCGAAATTCTGAAATCTTATTCCTACCTCTATTACTTAATAAGCGTCATTTTCTTCACGGAGGTAAATGAATTGGTTTCGAGCTGGTAAAAATAAACACCGCTTGAAAGGGAAAAGGCATCAAATGAATGACTATGATTACCAGCATTCATTTTACCTTCCACAAGCGTAGCAACCAGCCTTCCGGTGATATCAAAAATGTTCAATTTCACAGTTTGAGCGCTGGGTAAATAGAAGGAAATGGTGGTAGTTGGATTGAATGGATTGGGGTAGTTTTGATGGAGTTGAAATGAATTGATAGTTTTATCAAACTCTTTGGATGTCAATACTGGTTGAACCAGGATTATCTTCGTTGAATAAGGAGCTAAATTTATATTTTGGACAAGCTGTTGGCTTTCATTTTTTGCAAAAGAGAAACGAAATTCTTCTTCGCTTTTGTAATCACCAATAAGGACATCTGTCTCATAATATCCAGCATTTGAAGGACCATATTCGAAGTAAGATTTCGAAAAAACTGAAGAAGCATTTTTGATAGAATCAGCAGATAAATTAACAGCTATCATTATCGGTGAACCTGCATATTGATTTTGCCTGATGAAAGTAAATAGGCTTTCTTCGCTAGAAATACCGGCCTCATATTCTCCGATACTTAAATCAGAATATTCATTTCTGATGTGAATCAGTTTTTTGTAATGATTTAAAAGCGAATTCTCATTTTCTTCCATCACCTCAACATTAAAGTCTGTATAGTTGGAGTTTATTGAACGCCAGGGCTGATTCTCCGAAAATCCTGCATTTGCTTCATCGCTCCACTGCATAGGCAGACGAATATCGGGATCGGGTTTTTGCCCCAGCATTCCAATTTCTTCGCCGTAATATATGTATGGGATTCCTGGGAGCGTAAGGTAAAGGGAGGCCGCTAATTTGGCTTTTTCAACATCTTCGCCCAAAACATTCATCACCCGGTTTTGATCGTGGTTGGTGAGAAAAGTACCATATTGGAGGAAAGGATATTCATCATACACTTTCTGCATTTGGGAGATAATGGGAGCGGCCGTTTCATTATTCACTCCATTTAAAATCGCCTGAGCAAGATCAAACTCGAACACATAATCAAGGCGATCTTCCGTCATATATTTAATGGCTATATCGGTGGATTCCCAGGCTTCACCAACGGCAAAAGCGTCGGGATTTGCAGCCTTGAGATTGGTATTGAAGTCTTGCCAGAATTGGAAGGTTTCCTCAGTATTTTTGAGAACAGGACCATCCTCATCAATATATAGAACGGCATCCTGACGAAAACCATCTATGCCAATTTTGTTGATCCAATAGTCTGAGATCGTAAACATGGAATCCTCAACCGCAGGATTTTCATAGTTGAGATCCGGCATTCCTCCCCAAAATAAACCATAGTAATAATCCCCATTCCTTTGATGCCAAACTTGCTGTCCCCATGGACCTGAATAACCGGGATTCGTCTCTGACCAACGATAAAAATCTCTGAAGTGAGCATCACCAGCCGCTGATTTTTCAAACCACGGATGCTCGGTAGAAGTGTGATTCATTACATAATCAATGATCACTTTTATTCCCCGTTCGTGAGCTGCATCCAGGAAGTTTTTAAAATCCTCCATAGTCCCGTAATCCGGGTTGATGGATCGGTAGTTGATTACGTCGTAGCCGTGGTAGGAAGGGGATTCGTGGATGGGCATAAGCCAGATTCCAGAGATCCCAAGATCATCGTAGGTATTAGGATCGCCGTCATTCAGGTAATCCAATTTTTCAGTCAGACCGTTAAAATCACCAATTCCATCTCCATCTGAATCATAAAAACTGCGGACAAATATTTCGTAGAAAACGGTTTCATTCCACCATTTTGTTTCCTCAGTTTCTCTTTCAGTAACGGTGATGTAGTTTTCAACCAATAATGTATCATTTTCAGCTTCTCCATAAGCCAATAGTTGAACATCAAAACTACCAGTCTCTGAATATCTTACTTGTGGATTTTGCTCGTTTGATACTTCAGGAGTACCAGATTCAAAAAACCATGTTACAGAATCTATTTTTCCAGCAGAGCGGTTCTGAAATTGAATCAGGCTATTAGTAAATACCTGAGTCGAATTCGTAGTAAAGTCAGCTTCCGGCGGTCCTGTTGGCGGCCTTTCATCGTTGTACCATACATAAATATGATTACTGTCAGCTTTTACGGTGTACAGCCTGTCATTTCCTGCTCCCGGGAATTCTTCGCGGTCGTTCCATTCTCCATTGATCCGGAATTTATATGCGATCTCCTGACCGGGGCTGAATCCATCGACCTCTACCGAATAGACGGAATCAAGATCTTCATCACTGAGTTGGATCAACGTTTCTCCCCATCCGTTAAATGAGCCAGCTACATCAACAAATTCTTCGCTGGCGTTAAACTGCTGACTCTCTATTTGGTAGCTCATATTTACTTCAAAAAGGATGGAAACTTCCTGAGCTTTTGCAAGCGAACTAAACAGTGACAGGCCGAAAAAAATTATTAATACCGGGTAAGATCTCATCATCAGTAGTTTAAAGAATTGATAATTATCACGAAGACAATGGCTGTTAGTAAGGAAATAAAATTGCCAATCAAAAAGTAGTCGTTGGACACTTTGTTATTTTTCTGGAATCGGGTCCCGATCTTTAGCGCACCAAAAGCGATGATCACTTGAGGATAGCCGAATAGCATGCCCACGATGAGAAAAAGTCGCTCCAAGATTCCTTTGAAGATTTCTCGTTTGCGGTGTTGACCGGCCATGTTGGTATCTTTCAGCCACTCCGTAATAAAATGGAACGCCAGGTTAATAAGAGCTTCCATGATTACATATGCGTAAATAATCCAAAACCAGCTCATACTTGATGAATTTGAGTAAAGATCACTTGTTTGAGAAGATTGTATTCGTGGATCATAAGCGTTTTTCGTCGCTTCCAGATCTGATCCCGGTTTTTGCCATGTTTTTCACCCACTTCAGCGTTATTCTCGTTATGGATCATATCCAATATCAGTGAAAAATCATCTTGTTTCCAGGATTGTATAATACTATCAAGTACTTCAAATAATCGGTTGAGCTGAAGTGATAGGGTTTCATTTTCGAGTAAAAACTGAAAACGTTTGCGGTCTCTCTTTTTGGTACTAAGTAGTTCTCTTGCTCTCGTGAGACCGGGGCCCATCATTTCATAAGCGATATCAGGATTGATCTCCGTTTCGATCTTTCCAAAGTGGATCACATAGTGCAGCTTAAAATCGAGGGAAAGTCGCAGGCATTGCTCCTCGTAGAAGAATAACGTCTTTATCGAAGTTTTCAGTGAATCCGGTATACCCTGAAATTCATCGCCAAGGGTGATGGTATATGGGGAGAGGAGTTCCTCCTTTAAGGTTTCATTGCAATGGTCGGTTAGCGTTCTCAACTGCTTTTGAAGCGTATTTGAGTCGTAGTCTTTACTTGAGACTACATCTCCCATCAATATGTATTGCTTGTCAGGCATTGGGTTATCCTTGTTTAAAGGATGATACTAATGTTTCAATTAAAATGAAACATTAGTTATTGTTTCAAAATAAATGAAACATAGGTAGTTGTTGCAAAATTTCTGCTACATCAATAATTCAACAGCTTTTGGAGTTTTTGAGAAAGTTTAGCATTGGCCATAAACCCATTTTCAAGATTTTTGTCGTGGGGAATGGGGGTGTCCATAGAGGCACAGCGCATCACAGGTGCATCAAGCCACTCAAAGCATTCTTCAGAAATGATAGCTGATATTTCGCTCAGGGGGCCTAAGGTCAGCGAAGGTTCCTGAAGCAACAGCACTTTTCCGGTTTTTTGAACTGTTTTGCGGATGGATTCTTTATCCAAAGGAAGCAGCGTTCGAAGATCAAGCACCTCCAGTGAAATGCCTTTTTGTTCATATTCAGAAGCGATTTCCAACGCCCATTGCACACCCATTCCGTACGTGATGATCGAGGCATCTGTGCCTTCTCGTCGGATCTTAGCTTTCCCCAGTGGTTCGTAATTTGCTTTATCAGGAATAGGTGACCTAAGGCTTCGGTAGAGCTTTTTATGTTCAAAGAAAAGTACAGGATTCGGATCATGTAGTGAACTGTAGAGCAGATTCATAGCATCTTCAACGGTTCCGGGAACAACCACTTTCAGCCCCGGTATTTGCATGAACCAACCTTCCACTGATTGGGAATGAAAAGGACCAGCGCCCACGCCTCCGCCATGCGGGGCCCGAATCGTGATATTTAATGAAGGCGCCCAGCGATACTGAGATTTTGCAATATTATTTACGATCTGATTGAATCCACATGAGATAAAATCAGCGAACTGCATCTCTACAACGGGCTTGAATCCCTCCAATGCCAAACCCAATGCTGTTCCAATTATTCCGGATTCAATAATTGGTGTATTCCGAATTCTGTCTTTGCCAAACTGATCCAAAAACCCTTCCGTGATTTTAAACACGCCGCCGTATTCGGCCACATCTTGTCCCATGATCAGAAAGCGACTGTCTTCTTCAAAAGCCTGACGCAATGAAGCCTGAATGGCATCTACAAAACGATGCTCGTAAGTTACACCGTCTTTATGCGGAGGAATCTCTTCAGGCTGAGAAGCATATACTCTGTCATATTCTTTTGCTTCTTCAGAAACGGGATCAGTAGCTTTTAAGGCTAAATCAAGTTCTTTTTTAAAAGACTGATCGATCTCCTTGGTGATTTTCTCGAGTTGATCTTCAGAAGCCAAACCTTCGGAGATCATATATTTTTCGAGCCGATGGATAGGATCTTTCTCAGCCCAGTTTTCAAACAAAACATCTGGAACGTAGTGGGTTCCGGAAGCTTCTTCATGTCCACGCATGCGAAAAGTTTTGGCTTCGATGAGCACGGGCTCGCCCTTTAAGGCCAGTTCTCTCGCTTTTCCCACGGTTTCCATCACTTCAAAAATGTTATTCCCATCAATATGAAAACCATGTATACCATAGCCTTTGGCTCGGTCAGAGAGATGCTTGCAAGCATACTGCTCAGAAGTAGGAGTAGACAGTCCATAGCCGTTATTTTCAATAATGAACACGACCGGTAGTTTCCAAACGGCAGCCAGATTCAAGGCTTCATGAAAGTCGCCTTCGCTGGTAGCGCCATCTCCACAAAAAGAGAAAGCCACGGATTGCTCATTTTTGAGTTTCTTAGCGAGCGCAAGTCCGTCAGCTACCGGCATCATAGCTGCCAGGTGTGAGATCATCCCGATGATCTTGTGCTCGGGAATCCCAAAGTGAAAAGAACGGTCACGGCCCTGCGTAAATCCATCGGCTTTTCCAAAAAGCTGACAGAATAAAGGGTAGAGGGGGACATTCCGGGAAGTAAACACCCCTAAATTTCGATGCATAGGTAAAACATAATCTTCCGGCTCTGAGGAGAGCGTAACTCCAACGCCTACGGCTTCCTGACCAATCCCCGAAAACCACTTACTGATCTTATTCTGACGCAGAAGCATCAACATTCGCTCCTCAATGCGTCGGGGAAGTAAAAGATTTTTGTAGAGGTATAGTGCCGTTTCTGCGGATATCTTTTTCTTGGTAATAGCCACGCTGTCTTATGCTTAGTTCATACGTTACCAATCCAACAGATACGCAAAAATTAGCGGAGCTACAATAGTCGCATCCGATTCAATGATAAACTTTGGCGTGTCTATTCCCAGTTTCCCCCAGGTGATCTTTTCATTGGGAACAGCGCCTGAGTACGAACCGTAACTGGTGGTAGAATCGCTGATCTGGCAGAAATATGACCATAAGGGAGTGTCCTCTTTGCCCAAATCCTGTTCCATCATCGGGACCACGCAGATAGGGAAGTCGCCTGCAATCCCGCCTCCGATCTGGAAGAATCCAACCCCATTTTGTGCATTCTTTTCATACCAATCGGACAGAAACATCATATACTCGATTCCAGATTTCATTGCAGAAGGATTCGTTTCTCCCTGAATACAGTGCGAAGCAAAGAAATTGCCACACGTAGAATCTTCCCAGCCTGGAACAATAATGGGAATATTTTTCTTTGCTGCCGCCAGTAGCCAGGAATCTTTTGGATCAATCTGATAATCGTCTTTTAGATCTCCACTTAAGAGTACGTCGTAAAAGTACTCGTGGGGAAAATAACGTTCGCCATTTTCAGTAGCTTTTACCCAGCGCTTTACCATATGATCTTCTATCCGCCGCATGGCTTCTTCTTCGGGGATACAGGTATCAGTAACGCGGTTGAAATGACTTTCCAGAAGTTCTTGCTCGTCTTCTGGGCTTAGATCCCGATAATTCGGTATGCGTTTATAGTGATCATGAGCCACAAGGTTAAATACGTCTTCCTCCAAATTCGCACCGGTACATGTGATGATATGCACTTTATCTTGACGAATCATTTCGGCCAATGACAATCCAAGTTCTCCGGAACTCATGGCACCGGCGAGGGTGATCATCATTTTTGCATTATTATTGAGTTGTTCCTCGTAAGCTTTTGCAGCATCTACTAAAGACGCAGCATTAAAGTGCCGAAAATGGTGGGTTATAAAATCAGAAACAGGTCCTTTTTTACTCATGAATTCGCAAATTTGTAGCTTAACATTTTGTAGTACAGTTTGGCGGCCAAAAACTGGGGAGCTGAAAATCCTTCGATAGGAGCTAGCTCAACGATATCAAAGCCCAGTACTTTTTTTTGTTGAAATACCTTTTTGAGATACTGAATAGTTGGATTCCATAGCAGCCCCCCCGGTTCCGGTGTTCCGGTTGCCGGCATAATGGAAGGATCAAAAGCATCCAGATCAAAAGTAATGTACACTTTGTCGGTCATTTTATTGATCGAATCTTGCATCCAATCGGCCTGACCGTACATTTCTTCAGCAAAATAACATTTGTTTCGATCGAGATAGGGAAGTTCTCCGGAATCCATACTGCGGATGCCTACCTGAATTAGATTTGCATGTTGAGACGCATCGTACACCGCGCAGGCATGATTGTAGGGTGACCCATGATATTCTGGCCTGAGATCAGTATGAGCATCAATCTGAAGTATGGTGATATCGGGGTGAGCCTCATAAAATGCTTTGATGATGCCGATGCTGATTGAATGTTCTCCTCCAAAAAAGGTTAAGAATTTGTCGGTGGCCAAAAGCTGCTGTGTATTTTTATACACCGATTCGAACATCGCTTCAGGGGAAGCATCCTCTAAAATCGGATCGATGATATGAACACCTTGTTTATACACTTCGCAATCCGTTTCAATATCATAGATCTCCATGTTTTCGGCAGCATCCAGAAAAGCTTCAAATCCCTGATCCGCACCTTTTCCCCAAGTACTGGTTCCGTCGTAGGGAATGGATTGTAGTAAAATTTTTGCCTTTTCATAGGAATTATGATCTCCCTCAATTCCGGCAAATATTGGATTCTTATTCATCATTATATCCCAATATATTTAGCATGTTGTTAACGGTTTGTTCTTCACGATAGACGTAATCATACATATTCCCGTTTTCATCTTCATCCACTACAATGTGTTTTGGGGATGGAATGAGGCAATGTTTGATACCTCCATAACCGCTTATGGAATCCTGGTAGGCTCCAGTGTGGAAAAATCCGATGTAAAGCGGTTCATTCTCATCATTAGAGTAAGCCGGTAGTAGCACCTGTTGATTTAACTCCTCGGAATTATAATAGTCAGAATGATCGCAGCTAATGCCGCCGATATTGACCCGCTTATACTGATTTTGCCATTTATTGAGCGGAAGCAAGATGAATTTTTCGTTAATGGACCAGGCATCAGGAATGGTGTTCATAAGGCTGTTGTCAATGAGATACCAAAGTTCGGCGTCATTTTGCTGTTTTTGTTCCAATACCTGAAAGATTACTGCCCCACTTTCACCAACTGTGTACTTGCCAAATTCGGTGTAAATGTCGGGTTCCTCTATACCATCTTCTTTGCACGCTTGTTGAATATTTCGGACGATCTCACCGGTGATGTATTCATAGTCGAAATCGAAATTCAGGCTGTTTTGAATAGGAAATCCACCCCCAATGTTTATGGATGTTACGGATGGGGCAACCTTCTTGATCTTGGTAAACTGTGAAAGAGCTTTTTTGAATTCATTCCAGTAGTACATGGTATCACTGACACCGGAATCTACAAAGAAATGAACCATCGTCAGCTCAACGTGATCATTGCCTACTATTTTCTCTTTGACAAAATCAAGGATCTCGCGTTTATTGATTCCCAACCTGGAGGTATAATATGCCGCCTGCGGATCTTCCTCGATAGAGATTCGTAAACCAATTTTTATGGGTTGATCCGTTTCCAGTTCCATTAGCTTATCAAGCTCTCGAATGTTGTCGAGAACCGTGATTGAATTTGAGAACCCATTGTTAACCAGACGACCAATTTTTCTTATATAATTGTCGGTTTTATAGCCGTTATGAACGATGGTTTTGCTGGTGTCAAAAACGCCTTTTTGGTGGAGCTTTTCGATCAGATCGATATCAAAGGAGGAGGAGGTTTCCAGTGATACATTTTCCTTGAGTGCCGTCCGCACAACGTGATTGAAGTGGCAGCATTTTGTGCAATAACAAAACTCGTATTTACCTGAATAGTTGTTTTCTTCTATAGCCTTATTAAAATATTGCCGCGCGTTATCAATCTTTTCACGAATCTTAGGCAGGTAGGATAATTTAAAAGGTGTACCATATTTCTCTATTAATCCATGCAGATCAACTTCATTAAAATGGAGCGTGCCATCAACCAGCTTAAAACCGTTTTGGGGGAAATGATACGTCTGGTCAATAAGGTCAAAATAATTATTCTTCATCAGGTGGGTTGGTGCTCGGGATTAATTAAATGGATGACAGGTAAAAAAGAACACAAATATACGAGTTAATTGCAATGAATTGATAAGCGATCAAATTTTTACTGCACTTATTTTTAATGTAATAAGCAAGTTTGTACCTACTCCGTTAACCTCGTTCCGGTGCTCCGCTTCGGAATGCCTAATGGAGGCTCAGCCTCAAACTACAAAAGGGTAGGAGACGACACAGAGATCATAGAGTATTAAATATTCTTTTGTACCGACAAAAGTACCATCCCGCATTCGCGGGACGGCTGCGAGAAAAGAGCTAAAGCTGTCTCTATTACGCTAAAAGAAATCAATGTTCCGAAAACGGGAGATTTATTTCCAGAATGAGTTCACGGTATGATTTCTTTCTTAGCGCTTCACTCCGCCATCTTATTTACGCTCTTTTCTCAAAGGCCAATTCTTTGTCCTCGAATTACCTAACATCTATAATCTTGAGGACACCTCCGAAAGATTTTTATGAGCTTAAGCTGTTAATGCATTTGTATTGAACCAATAATCTATAGATTCTTAGTTAACTCTCAGAATGACTTTATAGGATTATAAAATATTGAAAAAAATTAATTTATGACTCAATTTTATGATTAAATACATTCCATAATTACAATACAAATCAGATTCAAATAACAATTTCGAATCATTCCATAACCCCTGCACGAAACTAAAAAACAACGTAGATTTCACGCATGTTCAGCAAAAGAGGTGGATTACTTTTTATTGTGATGCTAATCCTAACGGGATTTCTGCAGGCCCAGGAAACCGAATTCCGCGTCTACGATAATGAGACTGAGATCATTCTTCCCGATTCGGTTCAGCAAAAGCTCTCAGCTTTATCAGATTCTACTAAGAACATTCTATTGCAGTGGCTTTCGGCGGATGGATATTTAAAAGCCTCGGTAGATTCGATCACCATTAATAAAGCACATATCACCAGAAATTGTGCATTTGATATCGGAGTTATTAGGGTCAAATATTCAGGAGAGAGAGATACTACGATCAGTATCAACTCTGACGGAAACTACTCACAAGAATGGCTAACGCGTACCATCGAGTTAAGACTTACCGAACTTTCCCAGGAAGGCTATCCATTTGCTAAAGCCGAGATTACAAGTTTCCACCCTCTATATGAAATCTGTTCGGTGGATATTGAAGTGATCATTGAAACCGGAGAGCAGGCGATGGCTTCGGATATCTATTTTACCGGACTGGAATCAAATGAACGGTTATATTTGCGGAAGGTATCTCGGTTCAGACGCGGAGAACTCATCACTCCAAATTATCTGCTGTTTTTGCAGTCAAATTTAAATGCAAGCGAGTTGTTCAATTATGTTGGAGGCGGGCAGATCTTGTTGCGGGAAGGGGAGCCGGTGATCGTTTTTGAGGTAAAGGAGCGCTCACTTAATCAGTTTGATGGATTGATCGGCTATGTGCCGGATGCCGCAGGAAACGCGCAAATAGTGGGCGATGTAGAGCTTTCGCTTTGGAATGTGTTGGCGCAGGGAAACGGGCTCAATTTCCATTACCAGCGGTTGCGGCCGGAAACCAGTGAGCTGGAAGTGGGCGTTTCTCAGGATTGGATCGGAGAGGTGCCAATTGGGATATCAGCTGGATTTGAGCTTTACCAGAACGATACCACCTACCAATCGCGACAGTTTGACCTTGGCGGAAGTTATCGGATTTCGGGTGGATTTAAGCTGATCGGTGGTATCGAATTTCAGTCATCGGTGTCGGGAGGAAATGTGCCGACAGTAGTGGAACCAGATGGCAGCAAACGCACGGCCCGACTCGGATTTGAATACACCAACCTCGATCGTTTTAATGTGCCGACCTCCGGAAATAAGATTGCTTTGAGTTACGGGATCGCTAACAAGAATTTACAGGAGGACTCGGCAGGGGCATTTGTTCAGAACGTGTTGGAGTTGGAAGCCCGTCAGTATATCCCGTTGTTTGAACGGAGTGTGATCGCACTTTCGGTGCGGGGCTTTTTGCTGGAGGCCGATCGCGTTACCCTCAACGACCTGATCCGCTTTGGCGGGGCGAATTCTTTCCGGGGCTACGCTGAAGAACAATTCCGGGCTGGACAATTGCTTTGGGGAGACGTGGAATACCAATTCTTGTTAGATCAGCAATCGTACCTTTTCGTTTTTGGAGCAGTTGGCCGCTACCACCGACCTAAATTACTCACTGAAACCAACAATCAATTCCAAGTCACCAATATGCTTACTTCCACTGGATTTGGCCTCAGCTACCAAACACGACTTGGTAGATTGAAGTTTACGTATGCGGTTTCCCCGGAG
>JAVLBT010000070.1:0-14548 GCA_031580945.1 Gracilimonas sp. | reverse complement strand
GTTCCAAACCGTACGTCAATATTATTTAGAAGCTACTTCCTAATCAGGGACAAAATTCATTGCAGCAGAATTCATGCAATATCGTAAACCGGTAGGTTGTGGGCCGTCATCAAAAACATGTCCAAGATGACCGCCACAGTTTGAACAAACAATTTCAGTACGTGTCATAAAGTATGAATTATCAGGTACTTCTCCGACCAAAGTGTCAGCTATTGGCTTCCAGTAGCTTGGCCATCCTGTACCGGAATCATATTTATGTTTGGAAGAAAATAAATGTTGTCCACATCCAGCACATACATAAATTCCTTCCTCCTTGTGACTGTTATATTCATTTACGTAAGGGATCTCAGTACCCTTATCTCTTAAGATTCGATATTCTTTAGGCGTTAATATTTCTTTCCATTCAGCATCGCTTTTTTGGAACGGATATTCACCGGAGGGAAGAGTATCATTAACAGCTGTGCTTTCTGTATTGCTGGTAGGAGATGCTACCGTTTTCTGATTTGAAAAACTGAGTATCAATCCTAAAGTAACAGCTAAGATTAAAGCTATAATATAAATCAACGGGTATTTCATGGGACTTTATTTTATTAATCATTTATATAACCCTCAATACGAATAAATAGTTTATTCAGATTTCAGGAACAAATAAAAAAGCCGGTGAAATATTTAACCGACTTTTATCGCAAATTATTAAGGGAATGATATATTGATTACCAGTCAATATCCCAGTTGTCATATTCATCCTGAAAGCGTTCAGGAGCTTTTTGTTTAAACAATCTTACCCCAGCTGTAACACCTACCCAAAATTGATAATCTCTGCCTTTCCATTCTGGCGACCAGATACTATACCATGAATAGTCATCTGAGCCTTGAACGCGGGATATTTGTGCATTAAATGTAGGGCCTCCATAAATTGAAAAGCCATTCCCAAAGCGTTTACCCAGCAAATACTTATAAGAGTAGATAAGATTCAGGTCCCTTGACCATTCTTCTTCAAACTGGTGGGTTACTGAAAATTCCTGATTTACAAAAACACTTTCACTTTTCCAGTTTGGGAATGCATCCTGAATGTTTTTTTCCAAACCAACAGCTAATCCAACCCTGTACACGTTTCTATCTAACAAGGTATTATAACCGAATAAGGCGGAATTATACACTCGGTAAGTCCCTAAGGTTAAACCAATATCGGTAAAACCACCATCAGAAAAGCGTACATCAATATTCTTTCTACCATTTCCATAATAACTGATAAAGCCAATTGGTACTCCTTCAAAGTCTTTAGCAACATTGATGAGTCCTATTTGTAATCCGGTTGCTTTTTGTGATGCATTTAAAAGGCCAGCAAATTGAAGGCCGTTTAATTCTCTTGCAATATTTGCACCACCAGAAACAGAGGCGCCTTCTAATTCGCGGGCAAGGTTTAAACCTCCGGCTATCAGTAATCCTGAGGCATCATTACGGGCAACATTTACACCACCGGTGATCATAAGGCCTTCAATTTCACCTAATGCAATATTTGCACCACTTGAAATTTGTAAACCCGATAGCTCTTCACCTGCAAAATTTATTCCTCCTGAGATTTGTAGTCCTTCTACAGAATTTTTAGCGATATTTGCAGCGCCAGCCATCTGTAAACCCGAGATATTGCCTGATGATGCATTCATAAACCCAGCTCCTTGCAGCCCTTCAATATCATCGCGGGCAATATTTCCAAATCCGGCAAATTGTAGGCCGCTTGAGCTTCGGTTTGCAAAATTGAAGATACCGGCAGCCTGTATACCTTCGATGTCATCTCCTGCAATATTCCCTATACCAGCAAATTGAAGGCCAGACATATCGCCGGATGAAATATTAGAGATACCTGCAAAATTTAGGCCTCCCATATCTCCACCTGTAGCGTTTGCTATACCAGCTATTTGAAATCCTTTTGCGTAGTACTTGTTATAATTGACCAATCCACCGATCTCTAAACCATCTAATCCCCCATGATATCCTACTAACATATTAATCGAATATCGTGCCGTATAATTTTGGGCATCGGTCCAGTTTGTACTTAAAGGAGGGAAGATGGTTATTCTCCATTTTCTATATTCAAGATCTTCTTTATCGGTTTGAGCTTTTGCGTTTTGCATAGCAAACAGAAGCATCAGCAGAAGTACAGTAAATGATGATATTTTCTTAACCATATGGAATTCAATTTAATGTGAATATTTATCGAATCCCGTTACGAAAATCTTTAGTAAAAGTTTAGGCACAAAATGTCATTACACCTATATAACTGGTGGTTTTAACTCTTCAAAATTATCATCTAAATTTTCATTCCAATATGGTAGTTCTTCAGTATCCTGAAGCAGTTCTTTGTATTGACCATCTATGTTTACTGATTTGATCATATCTCCCTGAGATATTGAATCTACGATCTCTTGGTCTGCTTTGGAAACCACCTCGCCAAAAACAGTGTGTCGCCCATCCAGCCAGGGGGTAGGCACGTGTGTGATAAAAAACTGGCTGCCATTTGTAGAGGGCCCGGAATTTGCCATGGAAAGCTTACCGGGTTCATCATGTTTCAGTTCATCATGAAATTCGTCATTGAATTGATATCCCGGTCCACCACGGCCATCACCATTTGGACAACCACCCTGAATCATAAAATCATTGATTACCCTGTGAAAGTTTAGGTTGTCAAAAAACCCTCTTAACGCCAAGTTGACAAAATTTGCAACGGTTTTTGGGGTCTTCTCAGGAAATAATTGAATGTTTATACTTCCTTTTGATGTATGGATTTCTGCGGTAATACTCATGATGTTTTTTTAGTGAAAGGACAAATTTATAAAAAGGAAATTGGAATCTAATCCCGGGTTTTCATCACCAGTTTCAGCGTTTGAAATATGATGAAATTTATAACCCAGATAGATCTTTGAAAAAGAATTTAGGGAAATAATAGAACCAATAGTAATATCAAAAGTAAAATTAAGCCTCCTTGACTTATCGGTTGGAAAATTGTTTTCCATATATATGATTCCCCCAGATGACTGCAAATATGGGGTAAGTGGAATATTCAGATGCTGAGTGATCAGGAATCCCACCGGGGAAATGCCTAAACCAGATCTGTTTACAAAACGATAACTTTCATCTCGCTTAGGGTAGTAAAATTCGAGATATGGAATTACATCTGCGGTATACCAAAGGTGACGATTATTAGGATATTCTTTTAATTTTCGCTGAATACCGATCGCCAATATTTGTGTTTCTGCTTGTTTGGTCTTCCCTAATAACTTAACCGATGTAAAAGAATAACCGCCCCAAAAATTGAATTGATATGTTGTGGATTTTTCCTGAGCACATAGAGCGGGAGGAAATGAACTGGTACATACAATAAATAGAAGAAGAGTTGTTAAGACAGTACGCAATTAAAAGCTAATATTTGGGAGTTATTTTTTATTGGAAGTAGCGTATTGGTAGATTGAAGCCAACCAAATAAGGCTCCAAACGCCAGCAAAGTAATAATAGGATCCAAAAATAAATAAACCCACCGTTAAAGCGTAAACTACGTGATAAAAATAGGGCGGGACCTCGGTTTTATTAGCTCGCTGTTGTAGTGAAGGCATAAAAAAGGCCAAAATTTTGCTTAACAGCAATAATGCGGTGTAGACCCAAAGGACAATTTGGATGATCGAGTTTGCAGAAATAACATAACTAAGAATAAATAGAAGGATAATGATATCTAACAGGGCGTCCTTAAGCCAAGCCATTTTATCCTTCTTCCATTTGGTCTTCAGCTGGATTTAGAGAAACCACTTCCTTAGCATGAAGTCCTTTTTCACCTTCTTCCAAAATAAACTCTACATCCTCACCTCTGCGTAGTTTTTTAAAACCATCAGACTGGATTTCTGAGTAATGGACGAAAGCATCCTCACCAGTATCTGTACTTATGAAGCCATATCCCTTTGAATTATGAAACCACTTTACCGTACCCTTTTGTTTATCAGACATAAAAATGAACCCAAATAATTACTTAATGTTTACTGCGTATGAATTTACCCTGCTACGCTTAATAAACAGAAAATAATTTTTGCGACCAATACAATCAACAATTAATTAAAACAGTTTTTTATTGGACAATGAGCTGTTCTACCCAGATTGCAAATCCTTTCTTATTTTGAGAATCCAAAAGGGAGGAAGGGCTGTTAAAAATTAAGCCTGACTCGGTCTCGATTTGAACAATAGTGCCCTCAATTGCAATTATATTGCCTCTTCTTAGGCTTTTGATTTTATTGTCTATACTTGGATCAGATGGTATCAAATGCCATAGATCACTTTGTTTGTGAATAGCCTCTAATTTAATAGGCGGTATCGAGATCTTCGTTTCAAATATTCGATCAGATAAGTCATGATAAATATAGTTCAGATTTCGTTCATCAGACATTTCGTCCCACCCAATTACCACATCAACAGGGGAAATATGGGAGAGGCCATCGAAGAAATAGCGTCTTTTATCTAAAATACGGACTTCTGCCTCAATCACTTTTGAAGGTACCAAGGACGCACCATTGAATGTAAATGGTTTTTGCCAGGTTAGATCTGATATTTTTGGTTTTTCTTCTGCAGTTACACCAGGTCCATGGCTCACAGGAAACAAAGAGTACAGCAAAACACCTGCCGTTATACAAATACAAAACATTAAGTACTTGACCATTTTACCTCCTGATTAATCTTTTTAGTATAAAGAGTAGATACAGATAACTTTGTTACAAATAAATTAAATTTGATTAATTCATTAAACAGAATTAATAGTGTCTTTTCTTGAAAAGAAATCTGCCTTCAGGAAGAAATTTCTTATACTCATTCTCTTTTAAGATCAAATACATTCTGATGAATATTCTGGCAGTCGAACCGTTTTATAGTGGCTCTCACAAAGCATTTTTAAAAGGGCTCGAGCAACATTCTTCTCATAACATCATTCCCATTAAGCTGAACTACAAAGGGTGGAAATGGCGTATGCATGGTGATTCCGTCACATTGACCGGAATGACGAATAAAGTTGAAGATGATATAGATCTTATTCTCACCAGTAGCATGACCAACTTGCCGGCTTTTATGGCGTTAACAAATCCAAGGTTCGCATCAACACCCACGGTCATGTATATGCATGAAAATCAGTTTACCCGTCCTATTCCAGAAGGGGAACAACGTGATCTGACTTATTGCTATATAAACTATTTAAGTATGTTGGTGGCAGATCGTCTCGTATTTTCATCCCAATTTCATTTGGACGATTTGATGGAAGCTCTTCCTAAATTCCTTGACAATTTTCCGGATGGAAAAGAGTACGGGACAATAGAATCTATCAAACGTAAAAGTGTAGTCATGTATCCGGGCCTCGATCTAAAAAGCTTTGATAATCAGGCTGATACACGGGATGAAAATGAAAATCCGGTTATTGTTTGGAATCAAAGGTGGCAGTTTGACCGAAATCCAGCCATGTTTTTCCGAGTGTTGAATCGTTTAAATGATATCGATCTGAAGTTTGATCTTATACTTGCGGGTGATACCCAACATGAATAGCCTGAAGAATTTGAAAAAGCGTGGCAGCGCTATGGGCAGCAGATCACTCATTTTGGGTATGTGGATGACAAAGACAATTACAGTAAATTGCTTCATTCCGGCGATATAGTAGTTTCAACGGCGACATATGAGTTCTTTTGTGTTGCAATCATGGAAGCGATTTATTGTGGTTGCCACCCGTTAGTACCTGAAAGACTACACTATCCTGAACTTATTCCTGAAAGTTTACATAATCCTCTCTTGCATGCTCCAGTGCTATATAAATCGGAAGATGACCTTTTTCATCATCTAAAGAACATGTTGAAAGGAGAAACAAAATCATTACCAAAAGCATCATTACAGAATATCAACAAGCATCTGGAATGGTCTAAACGCATTAAAGATTTCGATAAACTTTTTGAGGAAATGGTATAATATTTACGGTGCTTAGCTATTTAATGCTTGTCTGAGGCAGAGCCTCACAATTAGGTTCCGGAGCGGTGGAACCAGTACTTTTGTGGTATTTTTGCCCCTCCGATGCTATGATTTTAAAAATAAACTCCACATCTCGTTACGGTGCTCTGCTCCGTAATGCCCGCCTGAGGCTCCGCCTCAATTTATATTACCTACCCCAATGGCTTATCTGAAATCCCAATCTATCCTGAGGCAGAACGGCGGAACCAGTATTAAAAAAAATTTGTAAGGAATTCCATTGATAATGCTTTAACTATATAAAAAAGAACTAAAAATGGGAAGAAGCCGATACAAATTTCACGAAGATCATTATCCATATTTTATGACCAGTACCATAATTCAGGGACTCCCTTTATTTATGGATGCTAAAATCTGTAACATCATACTTGATGCCCTCACTTATTCGCAGCAGGTAAATAAAGTTTTGCTATATGGTTATACAATAATGCCCAATCACATTCACTTAGTTGCAAAAGGAAAACAACTATCTGCTCATCTCAGGGCATTTAAATCCTTTACGGCTCGAAGTATCATTAATTACTTAATATCGCATAACAAGACAAGAACCTTAGCTCAACTCAAGTCCGGAAAACTGGATAATCACAAAGACAGCGAGTTTCAAGTTTGGCAGGAGGGATTACACCCTAAGCAGATTTCAACACCACAAATAATGCGGCAAAAGTTGCATTATATTCATTTCAATCCAGTAAAATCAGGTTATGTTTCTTTACCTTTGCATTGGAGATACTCATCCGCTATGGATTATGAGGGACGATCAGGATTAATTCCTGTAACTCTATTTACTGGGTGATGTTAGTGAGGCAGAGCCTTACAATTGGGTTCCGCAGCGGAGCGGCGGAACCAAAGCTGTTGGTACTGTTGTAGGTTTAAAAAGGAGCGTCCTCGTCTGGCGCGGGGCTATGCGGCATGGGAGGAGGCCCGTCGTTTCCACTTCCTACATTAGATCCACCATTATTCCCCCCGTTTCCTAATGAAGGATTATCATTTTGAGCAGAAGTGAGATTCTCAAAACGGGCGTATTCTTTTACGAAATAGTGCATTTTACTACCTACGGGACCATTACGCTGCTTTCCAATAATTACTTCAGCAAGTCCTGTTGTTGACTGTCCCTCCGGTGTAGTTGTTATCCCATAATACTCCGGACGATATAAAAACATCACGATATCAGCATCCTGCTCAATGGAACCTGATTCACGTAAATCACTGAGCTGCGGTCGTTTATCGCCGCCACGCTGTTCAACTGCCCGGGAAAGCTGTGCCAAGGCTATTACGGGAACATCAAGTTCTTTGGCAAGTCCTTTTAGCCCACGAGAAATGGTTGCGATCTCTTGTTCCCGATTACCGATATCTTTGGAATTAGCCTGCATAAGCTGTAGATAATCTACAATGATCAGCCCTATATCTTTTTCACTTTTCAAACGCCTACATTTAGTTCGAAGCTCCATCAGGCTAATAGCCGGCGTATCGTCTATATAAATTTCAGCACTAAACAAACGACTTGCAGCGTCAATAAGTCGACGAAAATCTTCATCCTTCAATGTTCCTTTCCGTGCTTCATCTGCACGTACGCGAGCTTCCATGGTCAATAAACGCTGAACCAATGACTGATTAGACATTTCCAAACTAAATAAAGCAATTGGTGTGCGCAGGTTTTCATCCGGATGCATTGCGGCATTACGAGCCGCAGTCAGTACAAATGCAGTTTTTCCCATGGAAGGCCGGGCGGCAATAATAACCAGATCTCCTTTTTGCCATCCAGCGGTCATTTCATCAACGGCCAATCCGGAAGGAACACCGGTAATTCCATATTCTTTGCCGCGCAGATCCTCAAGATAGGAGAGCGTGTCCTTTAGTAATTTTTCGACCGGTACAGCAGAATTTCTGCTTTTCTGATTGGATAGATCAAAGATACCTTGTTCAGCATGATCCAATACGTCATATGCATCTGTGGTGGTATCATAAGCTTCTTTAATAGTATCGTTGCTTGCCAGAATTAAATTTCGTTTGATCGCCTTTTCAATGATGATCTGGGCATGATACTCAATGTTGGCTGAAGAGCTTACAGAACGGGTCAAGTCAGATAAATAGGTTGTGCCACCGCAAACTTCCAGCAGGTTATTGTCCTTCAATTCATTCTCTACCGTCAATAAATCAAGTGGATTATCACGTTCATAGAGGTTGGACAGCGTTTCAAAAATATGCCGGTTGGCCGTTTTATAAAAATCATCTGGCTTAAGCATCTGAAGAGCAATAGTAGCCGCTCCATGTTCGATCAACATTGCACCTAAAACAGCTTCTTCAACTTCAACAGCCTGTGGGGGAACCCGGCCTGCTTTCTCCAGGGAATCAGAGTTATTACGCTGATTTTTTTTGTTGTAAGAAGAGCCGTTATTATTTGCCATGAGTGATTGAGAAAAACAATTACTGTTTTTGAGAAGTAGAAAACAAAAATAGGTATAAATAAAACCAATTCGAGATGAATTTTTGAACAAATTTTAAACAGGGTTATCCACAATAATAGAGTAGACTTCAATCGAGATGTAGGTATTATTTTTTAACTCATAATCTCTCAACGTGCCCTGGTGCTTAAAACCAGATCTTTTTAAGACTTTGCAACTACCAACATTCCCCACTTCTACCCAAGCCTCAATTCGATGCAGTTTAAGGTCATGACAGGCATAATGTAAAACGGCTGGGATTGCTTCATACATATAGCCATTACCCCAGTGCTTAGGTAATAACCAAAAACCAATCTCCCCACGGCTATGATCCTTATCAATGTCATTTAATCCAATCGAACCTATAAATTCGTCACTTTGTGATAGTAATACTTTCCACCATATACCGGTTTTCTATTCTCTGATTTGCCGATACCAACCCATTTGATCCTTGGTTTCTTCCAACGTTTCAAAATGTACCCCATAGTGTTTTATGACTTTGGGATGAGAAAGCCCATGAAAGATCTCTTCGATATCCGCATCTTCAATGGGTTTGAGAGATAGTCTTTCTGTGGTCAAATTACTTCCCATTCAACTCATCGTATCTTTTTTTCAATTTTTGAACATCTTCCCATGTGGGGCGTTTCCATTTTTGATTTCTTAGCAGTGCGGCTGGGTGATAGGTGGCCATCAGCTCACGACCATGGAATGAATGAAAGGTTTCTCTGAGGCTACCTAATGATGTATTCTTATTGAGAAGGGTAGTCGCTGAAACTTTTCCAACCGCCAATATCAATTTCGGATCTACGATTTCAATCTGCCGCAGTAAGTAGGGTAAACTTCTTTTACTTTCCTCAGGCTTTGGATCTCTATTATTGGGAGGCCTGTGCTTTAAAATATTGGCTATGTAGATTTCATTTCGTTTAAAGCCAATTGCATCCATGATCTTATCCAAAAGCCGCCCGGCTTCACCCACAAATGGTTCGCCCTGTTGATCTTCATTGTAACCGGGGGCTTCTCCAATTACCATTAGATCAGCATTTGGATCTCCGACCCCAAAAACTAAATTAGTTCCATCCAGATCCGTACGCAATTCCTCCGCTACTTCACATAACGCCCGAAGTTCTTTTAGCGTGTTACAGGAAGCGATTTTATCCGCTGTATTTACTTTTTTGGGTGATTGTTTATTTGTTTCAGAGGTTTGATAATCTTCCGGTCTTTCGCTGACTTTGTCCTGTTTGGATTGCTTTTTATTTTTTGATAATTCAGGTGCATTTAACGGAGATGATGCAGTTTTTGGTACAGAAAAAGGACCATAGATTTCAGTTTGTTGCCTTATAAAACGTTCTGCTTTTTCAATAAACTTATTCGGATCTGACATATCTTTTTTGAGATTTTGAGGGTCAAAGTTCAGCATTGTCCATTTGGGGTAGAATAATTTCCGAATGAACTATTTCTCATTCCAAACTTTTTCTAAGACCGCATAAAGTATGATTCCTGCTGCCACAGAAACATTCAAAGAATGTTTGCGGCCAAATTGGGGTATAGCTACATATTCATCGACCAAATGAAGGAGTGAATTTTCAATTCCTGATACTTCACTGCCCAATACAATACAAATTTTCTCATGATTTTGCGCTTCAAAATCGGGAAGTGGCGTACTTACATTCGTCTGCTCCAGACCAATAATATAATAGCCCTTCTGTTTCAATTTTAGTAAACACTCATCTGCATTTTTTTCATAACGCCATTTTACAAACTCTTCAGCACCAATGGCAGTTTTATTGATTTCCGGCCTTGGGGGAGTGGGGGAATATCCAGATAATATAATCTCGGAAACGCCAAAAGCATCCGAGGATCTAAATATAGAACCAATATTATGAAGGCTTCGGATATTTGGGACTAATATCTTAAGTGTATCAAGAGTTGAAGGGGGAATCCTTTGCAGGTTTTCTTCAAGTATTTGTTTAGTGGTAAGTTTTTTCACCGGTAATTATAAACAGTTTAATATTTGTGCTTTAAATAGTTTGATAGGGATAATTAAAGTGCATCCATACAACTTAAATGCATCTTAAAATAATTATATCCCTCAACAATAATGAATTTGAATTTTAATACGGTTTAAGTGTGAATAGCCAATTAAAACCTTTATTTTGAATGCCGTTATGAAAAGTAAAAGTTACAAAATTATAGGACGAACGGAGCTGGTTGATTTAACAGAATGGGATTTTTTTGATCTTGAGGCCAAAGTGGATACCGGGGCATATACCTCAAGTCTTCACTGCCACGATATTGAAACCTATAAAAACGATCATGAACCCTGGGTCCGATTTTATTTACTTGATCCGGAACATGAGGCTTACAACGAAAAAAAGCTTGAATTACCTATACATGATCAGCGTGAAGTTAAAAGTTCGAATGGCGAAACGGAGCTTCGGTTTTTTATTCAAACTCGAATCATGTTTTATGACAAAGAATACCTGATCGAGTTTTCATTAGCCGACCGGTCAGCAATGAAATATCCCGTGTTAATAGGGCGTAAATTTCTGAAAAAAGGTCCTTTTGTCGTTGACGTTACAAAAACTAATTTATCACCCATTAAAAAGACCCGGAGGTCTTAAGAATGAATATTGGAATTCTTTCCAGAAATTCTTCTCTCTATTCAACCAGTCGTTTGTATGACACAGCCAAAGAAAGAGGACATAATGTTGAAATTATTGATCACCTGAAGTGCGATATAGTCATAGAACAAGACGACCCAAAAATTTATTATAAAAGCGAACGAATTGATTATTTAGATGCCATCATACCCCGGATAGGAGCATCAGTAACCTTTTATGGTGCAGCCGTGGTACGTCAATTTGAGATGATGGAAGTATTTAGTGCCGTTCATTCCCAGGCATTAGTGCGCTCAAGAGATAAACTCAGAAGTCTTCAATTACTGGCAAGTTCCGGAGTGGGTTTACCGAAAACAGTATTTACCAATTACTCCAAAGAAGTAAAAAAGCTTATAGAATCGGTTGGAGGGGCGCCGTTAATCGTGAAATTGCTGGAAGGAACGCAAGGACACGGTGTAGTTTTAGGACCCACAAAAAAAGCAGCCGAATCTATCATTGAAGCATTTCACGCAATGAAAGCACGTGTCATTGTTCAGGAGTTTATCCAAGAGTCTAAAGGAGCTGATATCAGAGCTTTTGTGGTGGACGGAAAGGTTGTTGGTGCCATGAAAAGACAAGGTAAAGAAGGGGAGTTTCGGTCTAATTTGCATCAGGGTGGTAGTGGATCTATTATCAAACTAAGCAAAGCAGAACGAGTAGCTGCATTAACAGCAGCCAGTGCAATGGACCTTCAAATTGCGGGAGTAGACATGTTACAATCTGATCGCGGGCCTTTGATTCTTGAAGTTAATTCCTCACCAGGATTGGAGGGAATTGAGAAATCTACTGAAAAAGATATTGCGACCAAGATCATTGAGTACATTGAAAAAGCGGTAGAGGAGCGAAAAATTAATCCTTCTCGAAAAAAGAAGGCTAAAAAACATGCCTGATTTTGTAACTATCAATAAAGAAAAAGTTGGCTTAGGCGAGCAAAAGATCATTAATCTGAATATTGCTCGTTTGCCCACTTATACTACTATAGATCTTCCGGTACTGGTTTATCGAGCTCCCGTTGATGGTCCGGTTTTACTACTTACTGGAGGCTTACACGGTGATGAGGTCAATGGTGTTGAAATTGTACGCCGCATGATCGAAAGAGACATTGTGATGCCGGAAAGAGGCACGGTTATCGCCATCCCAATAGTTAATATCTACGGTTTTATTCAAAACTCACGTGGACTTCCTGATGGTAAAGATATAAATCGAAGTTTTCCTGGGGCAAGAGGAGGATCTTTAGCAAAACTACTTGCACATACACTCATGAAAGAGATTATTCCTGAGATTGATTGTGGTATCGATTTCCATACCGGAGGTGCTGCAAGAGCTAATCATCCGCAAATTAGGTGTACCTTCAAAAGCGAAAAAGCACTTAAGCTTGCTAAAGCATTTGGAGCCCCTGTATTAATGCATTCCGGATTGATAGCTAAGTCATTCAGAAGTGCGGTGCACAAAAAGAAAAAAGAGATCCTGGTATATGAAACAGGAGAGTCGTTGCGATATGATGAATTTGGGATTGAAGAGGGTATTAAAGGTACACAACGCCTGATGAAACATTTGAATATGATTGATGAAGCTCCGGATACAAACAAAAGTAAAATATTTCATAACTCTACCTGGATTCGAACCAAAAATGCCGGCTTATTTATTACAAAATCCGAACTCGGTGAAGCTTTCAATCAAAGGCAGGTTTTAGGACTTATAAAAGATCCATATGGAGAACTTAATTCGAGAGTACAGGCACCATATGATGGTATGGTAATCGGCTTAAATAATTGTCCTGTAGTAAATAAAGGCGATGCTCTCATTCATTTTGCATATAACAAATAAACGGAAACTACCTTGGATATAGATTTACTTTTTGCAGTGGTAACACCCGAACAATGGCGTACAATTTCAGGAGAAGGGACTCTCAGGAATACCTACATGGATGGTGAAGACTCAATCTGGTGCTTTGAAGGAAAGCATGCCGAAGAAGTAATTAATGAATTTTATGAAGGAGATTCACTATTGCTGATTGTTTTGGATCCTCTTAGAATTCAGGCTCCATTTAAGAGAATTACAAAAAATGGGTTTGAGATCATAGAGATCAAGCAATCCATCTCGATAGATGTTATTATAGATCGGATCAAATTAAATCCGGATAAAAAGGGCAAATATTCCATGAATGTTAAACATTTCGATTGACCGATAATCTTTCATATTGTTTTATAGTTAATGGTGCTTCCAATGGTTACCAGGCAGAAAAGTTTTTTAAAAGAAAAGAGAAGTATTTGTCTGGGATGTTCCCAAATGCTGAATTTCATTTTATTCAACCAGAAGAATCAATACGGGAAATAACTGCTGAGAAGGCAAAAGAATTCACACATGTGGTCGCTTGCGGCGGGGACGGTACTGTAAATAAGGTTGTAAATGGAATAATGGGAACCAATGCCACTCTTGGTGTTATTCCGCTTGGCAGCGGCAATGACTTTGCACAAAGTATTCAGGTAGATGGATCTTTTGAGCAATCCGTTCAGATTATTAGAAAGAATCAGGTTAAAACCATTGATCTCATTAACTTTAATGATGCGTATATAGTCAATACTTGTGGCATTGGTGTGGATGGAGCAACGAATTATTATGCCGCTAAGAGTCTATTTAAAAACAGTTTTATAAAATATTTTTTAGGTGGATTAACTGCTCTTATAAGTTCGGATAAATTTGGTGTAACCCTTCGTATTTCAGATAATGAAATAAAGATTCCTGATAAAATATGGATGATAGCGCTCGCTAACGGCAAAAATGAAGGAGGCAGGTATACTATTTCCCCAAATTCTGACCACAAAGATGGGTTTTTTGAAGTTGTAATAGCCAAGGGAATGTCCAGAATACGATTGTTCATTGAGTTCTTAAAACTGTCGTTAGGTTTTTCTTTTGATCATAAGGTTGTAGATATTTATTCAACGAATAAATCGGTTTACATTCAAGTCGACCAGCCTCAAAAAGCACACTTGGATGGTGAGCAATTACAACCATTTACAGAAGATGTTTTCCAAATAATTCCGCATGCATTAAAGGTCGTTTCTGCTGGATAAGAATACTGAAAGCGCTTCATCAAATCTTCACGGATGATGAGTATCCTCTAATAACTTCTAACTTAATCGGAGGTTATTATGCGAGGTCCGGTAAAAATAATAGATCGAAAAAATGACTTAAAGAAAGGATATCTAATTCGGTTAGAGATCGGTATCATAGCTTCATTATTGATATTAATATCTGCTTTCAAGGTTAACTTTCAACCGTCCGATAAAGGAGATGATTTAGTTGTTGACCGGCAAGAAGAAGTCTTCATGGAAGAGATTGTACAAACCAAACAAGAACTAAAAGCGCCACCGCCACCACGTCCGCAAATTCCGGTCGAAGTTCCAAATG
>JAVLBT010000006.1:0-48204 GCA_031580945.1 Gracilimonas sp. | reverse complement strand
ATGATAGCTAATATTGGTCTTTGGACTTTTTTGGAGTCTTAGCATCACGGAGGTGATCACAAATTTTCCTTTTAATTCATTTTTAAAAATACTGTCCCGATACCCAAAATTACATTCTTGTTTGTTAAATATTTTAGTTTCACCGGTCCTTACATCCAAAGCCTCAAGACTTTCAAATACCTGATCAAGCTCAACCCCATAAGCTCCAATATTTTGGATAGGTGCAGCTCCAACTGATCCTGGAATCAAAGATAAATTTTCAACTCCGCCCCAGCCTTTTCGCACACAATTGGTTACAAAATTATGCCAATTCTCCCCCGCACCTATCTTGAGTACGATTTCCTCGTCGGTTTCATCCTTTACTTCAATACCTTTGATATTTATATGAACCAACAATCCATCGTAATCATCAATAAATAGCACGTTACTGCCCCCTCCAAGAAAGTACAATGGAATATTTTCACCAGTGGAAAAAGCTATGATTTTTGAAAGCTGCTGAATGGAATTTGCTTCGGAAAAGAACCGTGCTTTAGCAGCAACCCCCATTGTATTATAATCTGTGATATCAACCTGTTCCTGAACGAATTCTGGCTTATTCAACATACTACTCTGTCGGGCTTTCAACTTCTTTGGGACGCTCCACTTTTACCCTGACTTTACGGATTCTATTATTTTTTACAGAGTGAACCGTGAGTTCCAGATTCTTGTACATAATACGTTCACCTACCATCGGTAAACTTTCCGTGAGATGGTAAATAAGCCCACCCAATGTTTCAAAATCATCATCTTCAGCGGTGATAGTTGTTTCAAGGATCTCCTCCATATCATCCAGGTCAATTTTGGCATCAAAAATATAGATTCCACTTTTGAACCTTGTAAACAATGTTTCCTCCTCTCCGGAATCATCGGTAATATCCCCAACTATTTCTTCCAGGATATCATCCATCGTAACAATGCCTTCAGTTCCACCATATTCATCAACTACAATAGCTATGTGGGTTTTTTCCTGCTGAAAATCTCTAAGCAGATCATCCAACTTTTTTGTTGCTGGTATAAATAGGGCTTTTCTGGAAACTGTTTTCCAGTTAAAAGAAGGCTCTTCTATCTCCTCATTTAAATAAGGTAATACATCCTTGGCATATAATACTCCAACGATATTATCCAGATCGTTTTCAAATAAAGGCATCCTGGATAGACCATTTTCCCGAATTTTTTTTAGGACTTCTGGGAGTGCATCATCTAAAGAGATAGCAATGATATTTACTCGGGATGTCATTATCTCCCGAACGGCTATATCTCCGAATCCAATTACATTTTCAATGATCTCTCTTTCATCTTCCTTTATAGAACCCTCTTGCTCTCCCACTTCGGCCATCGTCCGAATATCTTCTTGTGTCATTTTGCTGGTTGGTTTGGGTAGATAGCGTTCTAAACTGATCGTACTATCAGCGATGAGCTTTGCAAATGGTTTCATTAATATGAAAAGTGAATATATAAAGGCACTGTTTCTCCTGGAAACCTTTAGCGGATTATTGATGGCAATAATTTTTGGGGTGATCTCACTAAGAATCAGGATCATAAATGTGAGTATAATAACCTCAGCTGTAAATACAATAACCTCTGATAACCCGAAAGCCTCCACAATATCACCAGTAATTACGGCTGCAAGTACCGATGCTACTATATTCGCAAAGGTATTGCCAATCAATATTGTAGCCAGCAGCCTCCGCGGTTTATCAAGCATTTTTATGATACGGTCATCCGTTGAACCAGAAGATTGATCCTGTTTCAGGTCCTCCATACGATTGGATAAGGAAAATAAAGCAACCTCAGAACCCGAAAAAACCGCAGAAAATGCAAGTCCCAGGAATAAGATAAGAACTTGGATCCCAAGCACCCATGGATCTAAACTGTACAACTCGGATGGAACTGCCGTTTGTAGCAGGCTATCTTGAATTTGAACCAAACTGAAAGGATCGTCAGGTATATCCAATTAAAAGGGGGCTTTAATAAAATGTGAATGAGAATATTGAATCATTAAAATAACAGATTTTCCATAAAGGTGGACATAAAAAAAACGGTGCAGTTTCTTACTGCACCGTTTACATATTATGATCGGTATTTCCTAAAATGGAAGATCATCATCCATGTCATCAAAGTTGCTATCCAGCTCTACATTACTACTCATAGGCTGTTGTTGGCTACCCTGATTCTGGTTTTGTTGTTGAGGTTTTCCTCCCCCTTGGCCAGTATTAGATGGACTATCTAACATAACCATGCGTAATGCTTTAACTTCCGTGGTATACCGTTTTTGGCCTTCTTTATCTTCCCATGAACGCGTTTGTATAGGCCCTTCAATATATACTTTAGAGCCTTTAGTCAAATACTGCTGACAAACTTCAGCTGTTCGCCCCCAGGCAACGACACGATGCCATTCTGTGCGCTCCTGCCATTCTCCATTGCTATCTTTATAGCGTTCACCAGTGGCTATACTTAATGTTGCCACGGCTGTATTGTTCTGTGTATATCGTACTTCAGGATCTTGGCCTAAATTACCAATGATCATTGCTTTGTTAAGTGAACTCATAACGTATCCTATGTTTTGTTTTGTTGTTTTCTTCTGTAAGGTAAGAGGAACTCGAGAACAATTCCTTACACTTTTTTTTCAAAAAAATTTCAATCATTAAGTCTACTTAATGATTAAATACTAAAACCGAACTAAAAAAATGCGTTTGCTGGAATATTAGAAAAATACAGTCATCGGGAACCAAACTGCTCACCTGCTTCTATAAACAAAAACAAATTTTGTAACAATCAGTACCCCCCAATCCTCTTTATAATAAAGAAGGGACGAAAATAGAAGCAAATGATTCGTGAAAAGACAGAAAAGGGTCCTACAGAATTTCATTCAGAAAGGACCTATCAAAATCACCAAACAGCTGGGCTGGAACCCTATGAGGGTGCTTGGAACAAAACCCAGGCATCCCATTTGATACGAAGAACGCATCTTGGTTTAAAAGTAAGTGACCTGAATTATGTGCGAAACTTTGCCAGTGCAACAGAAGCAGTTTCCGCACTTATTGGCAATGCTAAAAATACTCCTCTGCCAGATGACCCCCAATGGTATACGCGTGGTAATTCAGGAGATGTACTGGATGTATATGATATCCAATTCCGATGGATGGATGCAATGTATAACGGTGGATTACTTCAGCGCATGCAGCTATTCTGGACCAATCACTTTGCGGTCTCATACAGCAATATGAACGCCTTACCTGATAAGGCAAACAGTAGCTACGCGAGCCACATGTACAAATATTGGAAATTATTGTTGGAGCTTGGCTTGGGAAATTTTAGGACATTGGTCCGTGAGGTTAGTAAAAACTCTGCAATGCTTTACTACCTAAATAATTACAATAACCGCGAAGGACAGCCAAATGAAGATTTTGCCCGGGAGTTGATGGAGCTGTTTACGCTTGGAACCGAAGACAAGAACGGCGATGCAAACTATACAGAGCATGATGTAGCTGAAGTAGCCCGAGCTGTTACTGGCTGGCGGGTTAATGATACAACGCTAAATGGCTACTTTGATGAAAACCGACACGACAATACAAGCAAGACTATATTCGGTGTAGCAAGCAATTACGGTCTGGATGATGTTATCGACCTTATCTTTAACTTGAAAGAACAAGAGGCGGCTTATTTCATATGTAAGAAATTATACGTCTTTTTTGTGGCAGCCACACCCAATAATACCATCATAAGCGAGCTTGCAGACCACTGTGTGCAAGTTGATTTCAACATTGCCGAAGTGCTGAAGAAACTCCTAAGCAGTGCCCATTTTTACGAAGTTCAGTTTTACGGAAGCCGAATCAAAAGCCCATCGGAGATCTTCATGGGTTATTTGAGGGAACTTGAACTAACTCCAACTGCTGAGCTGAAGGAATATATTCGACTGCGTATGCAGGAGTTAAATGAAGAACTACTTAGACCAGAAACGGTGTTTGGCTGGGCAGGTTATAATCCACCGTATTCTGATGGAACCCCGGGGCATTATGCCTGGCTAAATACCAATTTGCTTCCCTCCCGTTGGGATGATCTTAACAACATCATTTACGGCAGTGATGGATCTGGCAATCGGTTCAACCCCATCCGATTAGCAGAAAAGATTTCAGACCCGTCAAATCCCTTTACCCTGGCAGAAGATCTCGCTGAGCACCTTTTAGCTACACCATTGGAAACAGTAGGCATTCGAACTGTGGAAGAGGACTTTAACGGGAATCCTGCGCTGCACCCAAGCGAAGGCATCCCTGATTACGATACTTTCCCAGACTACAAGGTCAATCTGACCAAAATCCTCCTTGGACCAACTCCATGGTATGAATTCACAGCTAATGCCGATCAGGATGGCAATTTATACTATCAGGAACACTTTGCAGAAAATATCAGGCAATACATTAGTTACTTACAACAACTTCCGGCTTATCAGCTTATTTAATCCTCAAAACATCCATAAGTATGTCAAAAGAAGACCAAAAAGATTCAGATTTATCGCATAATCGGAAGGGAGCCAGCCTGGAAGACAAAGCAGCGCACGAACATGATCATCAGTGCTGGAGCCGACGAAGTTTTTTAAGTACACTTGGCTTTGGTGCCATTGGTTCTTCCATGTTATTAGGTGGAATGCCCATAAGTACCTTTGCGCGATCCAAATTTTTTAACCGTCTTTCCCGGGCGGATAACGACCGTGTTCTCGTACTCATTCAACTTAGTGGTGGCAATGATGGTTTAAATACGATCATCCCGGTTGAAAATGATATTTATTATCAAAAACGCCCAACAATCGGAATTCGAAAACAGGACTCTATTCTGCTGAATGATTCCATTGGGATGCATCCAGCTATGAGCAATCTCGAGCCTTTTTGGGGGCAAGGGAATATGGCTGTGATCAATAATGTAGGCTACTCAGATACCAACCGTTCCCACTCCCGCGCTACGGATATCTGGACCACAGGGAGCGGAAGTAACAATATAGAGAATACCGGTTGGGCCGGAAGATACTTGGTTGAAGATAATCCTGACTTTATTGTAAATCCCCCTGAATTTCCCCTTGGAGTACGAATTGGGGGTTCCGCATCTTTGTTCCAAAGCGAGTTTGGGAATTTGGGCGTAACATTTGGCGGAGCCAGCCAGTTTACGCAGTTCCTTGAACAAGGCGGATTCTATGATGAGGAGAATGTACCTCAAAATGATTTTGGACAATCCCTTTCCTTTGCCCGTAAAATTGCAAACTCATCCTTCAAGTATCTTGAGTCAATACAGGCTGCAGCTGATAATGCCACAAACATTGGGGAATATCCCAATTCATCCCTTGCTCAAAGTTTGTCAGTGGTGGCCCGGCTTATTCGCGGGGGACTTCAAACCAAACTTTTTCTCGTTTCCAAAGGAGGCTTTGACACCCATAATAATCAGGGAGGAACAGAAGGTGGTCATGCCGAATTATTGGCCGATATCGCGGATTCTGTTCAAGCATTTTACTCCGACCTGGAAAGTGACAACCTTCACAAACGTGCTTTAACTATGACCTTTTCAGAATTTGGCCGAACGCTGGATGAAAACTCTTCCAATGGTACCGATCATGGATCATCAGCACCTGTGATGGTTTTTGGTCCGGTCAATGGTGGTCTGTATGGAAATCACTCTGATCTTACCAACCTCGATAATTCGGGAGATCCGGTCTTTAGTACCGATTACCGCTCCGTCTATACTTCTATTTTAGATGACTGGTTCGGATTAGGAGAAGATGAAACCGGATCTGTGATAAATGGCGATTTTGATAAACTTGGTTTTGTGGATACTCTTGCTACAAGTGTTCATCAAACCTCTCAACCCAAAACTTTTTCTTTAGAACAAAATTATCCAAACCCGTTCAATCCAACTACAACTATTACTTTTTCGCTGGCTAAAGCCTCAGACGTAAAACTCCGAATTTACACTATAAACGGGAAGTTGATTCGAACGGTAGTCAATGAACAAAAAGCTGCTGGTAAGTACCATATCACATTTAATGCTCACGGACTTTCGAGTGGCACCTACCTCTACAAACTGGAAACATCCTCTGGAACTGAATCTAAAAAAATGACTTTGGTAAAATGACCTACGCGAAAAAACAAAAACTCAAACCAAGAATACTCTCCATATTGCTGCTCAGCCTGTTCATTCTTGTCCTTATGACCGGGTGCGATGTTGTAAACTCCATCACGGGACAAGACGAAGATCAGAATAAATCTTCTATCCACCCTATACTATTAAATGGTAGCTGGGGATTCATGAATAATTCCGGGAGCATTATACTGGAACCAACATTTGATCTTGCACGTGATGTATCTGATGGAATGGCTGCAGTACGGGAGGAAACACTATGGGGATATGTTCATGTTGATTCGGTTCGGAACACCATAATTCCACAATTTGCCAGCGCGGGAGACTTTGAAGATGGCTTGGCCCCTGTTCAGCTACCCGGACAGCCGTACGGTTTTATTGACTATTCAGGAAACTTTGCCATAGAAGCAAAATTCGATTTCGCCCAACCCCTTTCTGAAGATAAAGCGGCTGTTCGAATTGATGGATTGTGGGGCTACATTAATGCGGATGGATCTGTTCTGGTGGAACCCACATATAGTGATGCCCGACCTTTTTCAGACGGACTGGCTGCCGTTGAGACATTTGATGGATGGAACTACATTGACGAGAATGGCGAGGAACGTATAAATCCTACTTTTCAGATCTCATCTGCCGGTGAATTTGTGGATGGACTCGCTACTATCGAAACCGCAGATGGCTGGGGCTTCATCAATAAATCTGGAAATCCGGTCATTACCCCTAAATATCAGGAAGTAGGACGGTTTTCTCAGGGATTAGCTTGGTTCCGAGATGGAGATTACATCGGATTTATAAACAAGGATGAAGAAATTGTTATAGAAGCTCAGTTTGCGGAAGTGAAGCCATTTTCCGAAGATATGGCCGCTGTGCGACTAAGGAACGACTGGTTTTATATAAAAAAAAGCTCCGGGCTAATATCAATCACCACTCCTTTTGAAAATGCTGAAAGCTTTACAAATGGTATTGCCCGCGTACAGCTTGGCAATGATGAGGATGTTCGGTACGGATACATTAACAAAAAGGGAGAATATATTTGGTACCCAACAAAATAAAAATTTCTATTATGAAGCAATTAATTTTATTCCTTTTAGTATCCCTTATCTTCTCGTCTTGTGAGTTAGTAAATTCCGTAATTCCAGGTAACGAGAACAATACCGTGAAGCTCTACCCGGTTTTGGTGGATGGGGATTGGGGTTACATAAACAATGAAGGTAAGATCGTACTTGAGCCTGATTTTCAAAATGCAGCTCCCTTTTATGATGGACTTGCGGCCGTCCGCGAATCCTGGGGGTGGAAATACATCAACTCAAAGGGAGATATTACCATTGAAGGAAACTTTAATGAAATACGCAGGTTCTCAGGGGGAAAAGCGGCCGTGAGATTTGATGGTCGGTGGGGTTATATCAATAAATCTGGTCATTTCGTTATAAACCCTAAATACCGTAGTGCCTCTTCCTTCTCAGATGGAAGAGCTTTCGTTCGAAGTATTAATTATTCTGATTTTTATTACATAGATGAAAACGGTGATCGTGTTGAATCCGTCAATACACCCAGTGATATGGATTACATAGAAGAAAATGAGTTCCGAAACGGGCGGGCGCTGATCTCAGATGATGATCTATTTGGATACATCAACAAAAATGGAGAAACAATCATCGATCTCAAATATCCTGAAGCCCGTCCTTTTTCAGATAAACTGGCTGCCGTCAAGATCAGTGACCGATGGGGATTCATAGACCTTTCAGGACAAGTTTCTATTTCTCCGCAATACATCAGTGTTGGAGATTTTGGAAATGGACTTGCACCAGCTCGCAAAAATTCAAACTCATTTGGCTACATCAACAGATCCGGTGAGTTTGCAATCAATGAAAAGTTTCAGCAAGCAGGTACTTTTACCGAAGAGCGGGCCCCCGTAATGATCAACAACAAATGGACGTTCATTGACAAAGACGGCAAACAAATCTCTGCCCCTAAATTTGACGAGGTAGAGCCTTTTCACAATGGACTTGCCCGGGTCACCATTTACGTTACGGTTGGTGAAGAGATCGAAGAAAATTATGGATATATCAACAAATCAGGGTCTTATGTGTGGTATCCCACCCGCTAAATTCCATTTTTTTAACACTTTATGAATCACGACCTCATAAAGATGAAATGTAAAAGCCGTAATTTCTGATCAAATTGTACAATATTTCACAGAGAAATAGCAGGATCGTTCCGAGAGATTCATGCCACTAAAATATACTGGTTCGTGATTTTTGTTTCCCTCCTCTTAATATTCTCGATCTGTGTCTTTATTATGGATTTAATTTGGTATTTTTTGGATAGACTCTCATCAAATTAATAAGCTAATGAAAAAGATTCCCTTTTGGCTTAAGATCACCATAGGAATCATTATATGTAATGCCGTTGGATTATTGGCTAGCAGTATAACTCTACCCGCCATTGAAAACTGGTACGTGGACCTTAACAAACCGTCCTTTAATCCTCCAAATTGGCTTTTTGGCCCCGTTTGGACCTTGCTTTATACACTTATGGGAATTTCAGCAGCTGCTATTTGGCAGGTTGGATTTGATAAAAAACAAGTAAAACATGCCCTTTCCATCTTTGGAATACAACTAATGCTCAATGGCATATGGTCCTTCCTATTTTTTGGATTTCAAAGTCCTCTTTTGGCATTTATCGAAATTCTTTTTCTTCTCGCTGCCATAATTTTCACTATCATCCGCTTTAAGGAAATTAAACCGTGGACCGGCTGGCTGCTATTACCTTATTTGGCATGGGTCATGTTTGCATCTGTTCTAACACTTTCCATTTATATTTTAAACTGAATTAAACCGCTATGAAATCACTAAAATACTTCTTGGTTCCATTCCTATTATTATTCATTTCATCTTTGAACTCACAGGCTCAAGTAGATGAAGCCTATTTCGATTACCTGGATGTATTTGATTTACAGATGGTGGGGAATCCAGAAATTTCTCCGGATGGAAATTCTATCATTTACCAGCGACATCAGTTTGACGTAATGACTGATCGCAGGTTTACTAATCTATGGAGTATCTCTTTTAACGGTGATGAACATCGGCCAATAACATCCGGCAAAAGCAGTTATGGAAATGTAACTTGGTCGCCAAGCGGAGACCGAATCGCTTATACATCGAATGAAGAAGGCGCAAACCAAATTTTTGTGCGATGGATGGATACAGGTATATCAACTTCTATAACCAACCTAACGGAGAGTCCCTCGAACCTGAGTTGGTCACCTGATGGAAGCCTGATCTTGTTTTCGAAATTTGTCCCCGGTTCTTCTTCTGTTGTGAAAGCTGAGCTCCCCTCTCCTCCCTCTGGAGCAAAATGGGAAGAACCCGCAAAGGTGATCGATAAAGCGGTTTATCGCAGGGACGGTGGCGGGTATGTTGAAGATGGTTATTCTCACATTTTTGTTATCTCTGCTGAAGGTGGTGCGCCACGTAAACTCACACATGGAAATTTTGACCATAGTTCACCATCATGGACTCCCGATGGAAACATCATTTTTACGGCCGACCGGTCGGGAAATGCAGATCTGGATCCCAATAATGAACAGATCTACGAAATGAATATTGAAACCGGTGCCTTGATGAAGATCACGGACAAACGAGGACCCCATAATAGTCCTAAAGTCTCTCCGAACGGTGAAATTATTGCTTACACCGGTTATGTGGATCAATTTTTGGGGTATCAGCTCACTGACTTATACTTAATGAATCGTGATGGGTCAAACCTGAGAAAAATCTCTCAGCAAGTAGCCAATGACATTTCTTCCATCACCTGGGCTGAGGATAGTGAGTCCATTTATTTCAGATATACGGAAGAAGGGGTAGAGAAAATTGGCAACATAAAACTAAACGGTGATTATACAGAAATTGCACAGCATTTAATGAGTACAACGATCGGCCGGCCATACAGCGGCGGATCCTATTCTGTGGCAAAAAACGGACGGTTTGCATTTACCACTGGAACGGCTACTCAACCTGCTGAACTTGGTGTTGGTCATTTCTCAACCCGAATGCAGAATCGCACGCTCACGAATTTGAATGAACAGTTTCTTAAATCAAAAAAATTGGGAAAGGTTGAAGAGTTTTGGGTGAATTCATCCGTAGATGATATCAAAATCCAGGGCTGGATTATCACCCCTCCTGATTTTGATGCCAACGACGAGTACCCCATGATTTTAGAAATTCATGGTGGACCACATACTGCATACGGACCTCAATTCAGCCCGGAACTACAGTTAATGGCCAGTCGAGGGTATGTGGTAGTTTATACCAATCCCCGGGGAAGTACCAGTTATGGAGAAGAATTTGCCGCCTACATCAACCATAACTACCCCAGTGAAGATCACAATGACCTGATGGATGCCGTGGATTTTGTACTCGAAAAAGGCTACATCGATGAAGATAACCTCTTTATTACAGGTGGTAGTGGCGGAGGAGTATTATCCGCTTGGGCTATTGGCAAAACCGACCGATTTGCAGCAGCTGTGGTTGCCAAACCAGTGATCAATTGGTACAGTTTTGTCCTTACCGCTGATGGATCTCCTTTTTTTAGTAAATATTGGTTCACTGAAATGCCTTGGGATGATCCGGTACAATATCTTGAAAGGTCCCCAATTTCACTTGTAGGTAATGTTACAACACCAACTATGTTGTTAACTGGTGAACAAGATTACAGGACACCAATGAGTGAATCCGAACAGTATTATGCAGCCCTAAAGCTTCAAAATATTGATGCTGCATTAGTCAGAATCCAAGGGTCAGGACATGGAATAGCGACCAAACCAAGCAACTTATTCCGAAAAGTGGGCTACATCATTGGCTGGTTTGACAAGTATAGAAAATAGCTAATAGCAAAACATACTTCGTAAACCACACAGCATTCAATATCTTTGGCTTAAAGAAATAAACTCTCAAAATAATACCAGATGACATTCGCGGTTAGCCTCCCCTTTTTAAATGAGATTGTTGCATTATTTCTTGTCAGCGTACTGATAGCTTATATCTGCTATAAAATAAAACTTGTACCAATAGCCGGTTTCTTGATCGCTGGTGTAATCATAGGCCCTAACGCCTTGGGCTTAGTTCAAGATATTGAACTGGTTGATATGTTGGCAGAAATTGGGATCATTCTTCTATTGTTTACTATTGGAATTGAATTCAGCTTAGAAAAACTATCAAGAATTCGAAAAGCTATCCTGGTGGGTGGTGGTTTACAAGTTGGCCTATCCATTGCATCAGTGGTTGGAATACTGTTATTGTTTGAAGTTGACTGGATGGTAGCCGTATATACGGGCTGTTTGGTAGCTTTAAGCTCTACCGCAATTATACTTGGCCTTTTGAGCGAACAAGGAAAGACCGATACGCCAACCGGCCGTCTCTCACTTGCGGTTCTGATCTTTCAGGATTTAGCCATTATTGCCATGGTGCTCTTGGTACCTATCCTATCCGGTCAAAGTGATTCCATTTCCGATGTCTTTATTGTACTTGGTAAGGCCCTGGCATTGATCTCAATTGTAGTGCTTTTGGCAAGAAAAGTAGTTCCATGGATACTTGAAAAAGTGGCTCAAACAAGAAGACAAGAACTATTTCTGCTAACCGTAATGGCTATTTGTTTTGGAACGGCTGCTTTAACCAATCTAGCAGAAGTAAGTCTTGCTCTTGGGGCCTTTCTGGCGGGGTTGGTTGTTAGCGAAAGTCATTATAGCGATCATGCATTAAGTGAGATCCTTCCGCTTAAAACCATTTTCAATGCCGTATTTTTCGTATCCGTTGGTATGCTGCTCGATCTCGAGTTTGTAATAGAATACCCACTATTGCTTTTGAGTGTGGCGGTTGGTGTATTACTGCTGAAATTTATTCTAAGTTCTATAAGTTTATTAGTACTCGGTTATCCCATTCGAATAGCGGCTGCTACAGGGTTAGTTCTGGCTCAGATTGGTGAATTTTCATTTGTACTGGAAAGAGCCGGGCGCAATGCAGGGTTAACACCGGGTGGTTTTGGGGAAGTGGGTTCTCAAACATTCATAGCTGTTTCAGTGCTGCTGATGCTTATGACACCTTTGTTCCTCAAGATCAGTCCAAAAATTGGGGAATTACTTTCTCACACCCCACTTCGCAATATTGGAGATCAAGTAAAGGAATCCAGTTCTCAGGAACAGCATCCTGAGTTAGAAGATCACGTCATATTAGTTGGTTATGGACCTGCAGGTAGAAATCTGGCAAAAGTTTTTAAGGAAACCGGTATTCCATTTATTGTTATAGAAATGAATCCTAAATCGGTCAATGAGATGCGTGATGAGGGTATTAAAGCGGTATATGGCGATGCATCACGCACACATATCATGGAACATGCAGGGGTTTATAAGGCAAAATTATGTGTTGTTGTAATTAACGACCCAAGAGTGACTCCCCGAATTATTAAGCTGGCAAATTATCTTAATCCCACCATCGAAGTTATCGCACGGACACGCTATTTATCAGAAGCTGAATTTTTAAAAGAAGCCGGAGCGGATCAAGTGGTGCCCGCTGAAATGGAAACGACAGTACGTCTTTTCTCTAATGTGCTCAGATCTTACATGATTCCACAAGAAGAGATAGAGCAACATATACGAGAGCTTCGAAAAGAAGATTATCAGGTCCTCCGGGGTAGTATACAAGAAGCACATTTAATGGTACTTCGGGGTTTGGATGAAGAAGGTCTTCATACCCGGGCTGTTATGGTTAAAAAAGGTTCGTATGCAGCTGGAAAATCGTTATCTGAACTGATGCTCAGAAATAAGTATCAAATAACCGTGCTAACGGTCCACAGAAATGGAAACAACATTGGAAACCCCGCAGGCGAATTTACCCTAAAACATGGAGACCGGCTTGTTATGGTCGGCCTGGCAGATCGTTTCGCTGATGCTGCAGAAATTTTCCGGGAAGCTGAAATTCCAGATGAATTAAAAGAAGATATCTGAAAAGGTTAACCGTGTATCGTATTTTGCCTGTGAACGCTGTAACTCCCTATGAATATGAGTGTTTGATATCAACTGATTTATTTCCAGACGCCCAAAATTAATCCCATCAGCGTAAATACAATAATCCAGAACCCACCATTGATGAAAATATACTTCCATGATTTTTGTTCATACAAGGCATTTACGCCTATAGCCATTGCCACCCAGCCAAAACCTGTTAAAAATCCATAGAAACTCCCTGTTCCTGCCGTTATCATTTCAGCAGCTTCAGGATCTGGATTCCCATAAAAAAACATCGCTAAACAAAATGACATTATAAGCTGAAAGAGAAACGTGAAGCCAAATATTTTCGCCATATTCCCATTCTGAGCATCTTCCTCGGTCATTCCAACCGCATCCATCCAGGATTTACCAAATAACGGTCCGTACCATACAAATCCTATTGCAAAACCAACTAATGCAGCGGCTATAACAGCCAGCCAGTTAATTGAAGCTAATTCCATTTTATTACCTCCTCACTAATTAATATTACAGTATCCCGATTCTTTATTACCTCATGAATCACAAGTAATTAACAAAATTTCTACCCTACCCACAATAATCAGATTCATAATATTTTAAAATTCGTATTTGAAATAAGCTTTTGTTTGATATTTCTTACCTTTCAACACCATGAACACAGAAACTAATCTTATACATGAAATATCCTGATTTTGAGCAAACCGTTCATATTGATGAAGTTGGTGTTGAAGAACGTGTATCTCGCCTGAATAAAAGAAGTATAAAAAAAGAATCTAAGATACAGGCGCTAAAATTGGCTTTAAGCATGATCGACCATACTACTCTTGAGGGAAGTGATTCTCCCGGAAAGGTAATTCAACTTTGCAAGAAGGCACGGCAACCTCACCCAGCTATACCTGACTTACCCACCGTTGCTGCGGTTTGTGTATATCCAAGAATGGTTAGTGTTGCAAAAAAAGAATTAAAGGGTTCTGGGATTCATGTTGCAAGCGTTGCTACTGCTTTCCCAAGTGGACAAGCCCCACTCTCTCAACGTATTGAGGATACCAAATTTGCCGTGAATGAAGGCGCTGATGAAATTGATATGGTGATCAGCCGGGGGGCTTTTCTAAATGGTGAATTTCAATTGGTATTTGATGAAATCGCCACAATCAAAGAAGCATGTGAAGAAGCTCATTTAAAGGTAATACTCGAAACAGGGGAATTACAAACCTACGAAAATGTCCGAAAAGCCAGCGATATTGCTATGCATGCAGGTGCAGACTTTATAAAAACTTCCACCGGGAAAGTGAGTCCTGCAGCAACACAGCCGGTAACTTTGGTCATGCTGGAAGCGATCCGCGATTATTTTTATAACACTGGCAAAATGATCGGAATGAAGCCGGCTGGTGGAATTAGAACTGCGAAACAAGCCATACAGTATTTAGTTTTAGTGAAAGAAACACTTGGGGCAGCATGGCTGGATAAAGACTATTTCCGCTTTGGCGCAAGTTCCCTGACTAACGATTTACTCATGCAGATCGTAAAGCAGCAAACCGGCCATTATCAGTCACTGAATTACTTCAGCAATGATTGATTTTCACAACAAGAATATTTGAATTAAGCACTATTATTATGTCTGACATTGAAACCAAAAAAGCCGCTTACAAACCTACTTCCCCTAACTCTAAGCTGGATTTTGCCTCTGTTTGGGAATATGCTCCTGCACCTCAGGAATCTGATTTTGCAGAAGTCAAAGATCGCTATGAACTATTCATCGGCGGAACATTTGTAAAGCCTTCTAAAGGCCGATATTTCAAAAGCACCAATCCAGCTACAGAACAAGTAATCACCGAGTTTGCAGAAGCAACTCAAAAGGATGTAGATAAGGCTGTAAAAGCTGCACGTAAAGCTTATGATGGCGAGTGGTCCAGAATATCTGCAAAAGAACGGGGAAAATATCTGTATCGAATTGCCCGTATGCTACAAGAAAGAGCTCGTGAATTTGCCGTTTTGGAGAGTATGGATGGCGGTAAACCTATTCGTGAATCCCGGGATGTGGACATTCCTTTGGTTGCAGCTTATTTCTTCTATTACGCTGGCTGGGCGGATAAACTAGAGTACGCTTTTCCAGGAAAAAACCCGAAACCTTATGGCGTTTGTGGACAGATCATTCCCTGGAATTTTCCACTCTTAATGCTGGCTTGGAAGATCGCACCCGCCCTTGCAACTGGAAATACGGTGGTACTAAAACCAGCAGAAACTACTTCTCTTACTGCACTAAAATTTGCTGAGCTGGTGAAAGATTGCGGTTTACCTGAAGGTGTGATCAACATTGTAACCGGAGCAGGGCAGACTGGATCTGAGATCGTAAATCACAAAAATATCGATAAAATAGCATTCACCGGCTCAACAAATGTTGGCAAGATCATTCAAAGATCACTGGCTGGCACTCATAAAAAATACACGCTTGAACTTGGCGGAAAAGGTGCGATGTTGATATTTGAAGACGCACCCATCGATCAAGCGGTTGAAGGAATTGTTAATGCAATTTACTTTAATCAGGGGCATGTTTGCTGTGCTGGCTCACGATTACTGGTTCAAGAAGGCGTAGCAAATAAGGTCATACAAAAACTCAAAGATCGCCTGGAGACTTTGATCGTCGGCGATCCGCTGGATAAGAATACGGATATTGGCGCCATCAATTCAAAAGAACAATTCGAGACCGTTAATAAATATTTGGAACTTGGAGTTGAGGAAGGTGCTGAAGTTTATCAATCAAAATGTGATATGCCCGAAAATGGTTATTTCATAAGACCAACCTTGTTTACCAATGTCTCACAGTCAAATCGTGTAGTACAGGAAGAGATCTTTGGTCCGGTTCTTACCGTTCAAACCTTTAGAACTGCAGATGAAGGCATTGAAAAAGCAAATAACACACCTTATGGGCTTGCTAACGGTGTTTGGACGGACAAAGGTTCCAAGATATTCAAAGTGGGCAGTAAGATGCGCTCTGGAGTGATCTGGGCCAATACCTATAATAAATTTGATCCAACCTCACCCTTCGGTGGATACAAGGAAAGCGGTGTGGGTCGCGAAGGTGGGATGCACGGACTGGCAGCATACATTAAAAATTAAAATATGAAATTAGTTAATAGTTAATTGTTATTGGTGATTTGTAACCCAATAGAAAAAGCCAATAACCCATTAACCACTATACCATTAACCAAGATTGATCATGGCTGAAGATAGAATTGATATAAAAAAAACGTACAAAATGTACATCGGCGGAAATTTTCCTCGCAGCGAGTCTGGCCGAACTTATAAGGTATATAGCTCTGATGAAGCATTTCTGGCTAATGCTTGTCAGGGTTCCAGAAAAGATTTTAGGGATGCTGTAAAAATTGCCCGGGGTGCTTTTAGTGGCTGGAGCAGTCGAAGTGCTTATAATCGTGGACAAATTTTATATCGTATCGCTGAGATGCTTGAAGATCGCAGAGATCAATTTATGAGAGAATTAGGGCCTATCGGTTTTAAAACAGCAGAAGCTGAAGCAGATATCAATGCTGCCATAGATCGATGTATTTATTATGCAGGCTGGACAGATAAATATCAACAAGTATTTGGTTCTGTTAATCCGGTTGCGAGTTCACACTTTAATTTCAGTATGCTCGAACCTACCGGGGTGGTAGCTGCGTTTGCTCCCGAGGAAAGTCCACTTTTAGGGCTTATTTCGGTCATCGCCCCTATCATAGCCGGTGGAAATGTATGTGTGGTATTAGCATCCAAAAAATATCCCCTGCCTGCGATCACTTTAGCAGAGGTACTCAATGACTCTGATGTGCCTGGTGGTGTTGTAAATATTCTAACGGGTTTTCGTGAAGAATTAGCGGAACATTTCAGCACGCATATGGATGTAAATGCAATATGTTATACTGATGAACTTCCTCAAAATATGAAGAAACAAATAGACGAAAATGCTTCACTGAACGTTAAACGCGTTATCAAGCAACCTGTAAATGATTGGTACGATGAGGAAGTTCAATCCCCTTATTTTATTACCGATTTTCAGGAAACAAAAACAACCTGGCACCCTGTAGGATTTTGATCTTAATGATAAAGTATTTACCAAGCGTATTTCTATTACTAATAATTATTGGCCTTATTTCTTGCACCTCAACCGAACGTACTGTTCAAGATGAAAGGGAGGAATCCAATGAAAATTACTCGGATAAACTTACAGAAACAGAATCCGGTATTGATTTGGAATCCTACAGAACGCGTTTATCAGACTCTTATACTTACCGTGAGAATAAAATTCCTGAACAGTTCAATCAGATAAAAGCAGAAAGAAGGGAAGAAAAAAACCTATATGAAGGTTATAGAGTACAGATCTTCTCGGGTCAGGATGTATCAAATGCAGATACAACGGCAGCTCATTTCAGAGCATGGGCAGACACTACCATTGTTGGATATGAACCAGAAACGTATGTGTTTTTTCGAACCCCATATTACAGGGTTCATGTGGGGGACTTTCATGAACGTAATCGCGCAATTTCATTTTCCAATATCGTAAAAAGATACTTTAGGGACGCTTGGGTAGTATATGATCGGGTTAACCCTGCTCGTGTTCCCTCCGATACAACATCTATTAAAACGCAGTAGATTTATTATCGCTGATTCAAAACTTTTTACCTATAATTACGAAGAACACAGCAACTCGTAACCATATTATCTTTCACTTTGGGATTAAAAAACGAAGCACAATCCGGATACGGTACTAAAAAGTTTTATCAGGAATACGTATCCGGTATGAGCCGTGAACGATTCTCAAAAGAATTAACAGCAGATACAGAACGGCTAAAGCAGGTTTACCAAGAAGCGGTTGAGGATATTGAACGTCAACAAGGGCAGCAACTACCCGGCCATATAAAATTCATGCGGTTGTTTTCTGACCTTACGCAACGCCTGAATCCAACCCGTAGACTTATTTTTGGATTAGGATCGGTCAGCTTTGTCGGGTATTACATCCTCAATTTTTTTGGTGTACTACAGTATTTCTTTGTAGGAGATCTTCTTCTTCCCTTTGGTTTTATATCTATGTTCATGCTTCTGTTGATTGAACTTTTGGAAAAATCAGATGTTCAAAAAGAAATTGATCTTGCCCGGGAAATTCAGCTTAGCCTGCTTCCGGGAACCTCCCTTAATAAAAAGAATCTGGAAGTTTATTCTTTTGCTCATACTGCAAAAGAAGTTGGAGGAGATTACCTGGATGTCATCGAAACGGATAGAGGAATCTATGTCGTAATTGCGGATGTATCAGGAAAGGGATTAAGTGCAGCTTTATATATGGTCCGGTTGCAAGCTTTAGTAAATTTGATCATCGAAAAAGAACAACCGTCCCCTAAAGAATTATTTCTGCAGCTTAATAACTACATAAAGAGTAATAGTAAAGATAAAACCTTTGTCACCGGTTGTGCAGCTTTTTTCCCTAATGATGATGACCATTTTGAGTATATCCGTGCAGGACATAATATCCCGATCTATTATAACAAAGAAAGAGACCGTACTTTTAATCTGAAAGCTAATGGTTTTGCCCTGGGTATGACATCCACCAAGATTTTAGAGCAGAACCTTGAAGTAAAAAAGTTTCATTTTAAACCCGGTGATTCTGTTCTTTTTTATACAGATGGCCTCAATGAATCTCGCAATGAACATGGTGAAGAGTATGGAGAAGACCGTATTGAATCACTGATGGAAATTTATGGATCACTGCATTCGAAAACTGTAGTTGGTAAGATTCAATCTTCTCTTGAGGCATTTATAGGCCCCGTAGATCCCTTAGATGATGTCACATTCACCTGCATTCATCGCCCCTCCAAATAGTTTAAACTATTAAGAACCTTACGAGGGAAAATGGATTTATGAACTTATGCTGCTATTTCAGTTTAATTATCACTTAATAGCAGCTTTGACAACAGCTTCTGCTGTTATGCCAAAATGCTCAAAAAGATCTTCATAGGGCCCCGATTCGCCAAATGAGTTTACCCCTATAATACTACCATTGTCACCAACATAACGCTCCCAACCAAAACTTGTACCTGCCTCAATTGCTACCCGATTTTTCACTCCCTGAGGAAATACAGATGACTTATAATCCTGACCTTGCTTTTCAAAGAGTTCCCAACTCGGCATGCTTACCACACGGGCATCAACACCTTTTTTAAAAAGTAATTCACGGGCCTCAACTGCATACTGTAATTCAGAACCAGAACCAATCAGTATAGCGTCAGGGATTTCACCTTTAGAATCTTTGAATATATAAGCACCTTTTTGAACTAATTTAGCTGGGTTTGCTTCTGTTCTTTGTAAAGTTGGTAAATTTTGTCGGGTTAAGACTAAGAGCGTAGGACCATTCGAATTATCAAGGGCAACTGTCCATGCGTATGAAGTCTCATTGGCATCACCGGGACGAATAATTGTTAAACCTGGCATAGCCCTGAGACTGGCAAGATGTTCTATAGGCTGATGCGTTGGTCCATCCTCACCCAGTCCAATGCTATCATGGGTGAGCACAAAAATAGATGGTACTTTCATCAGGCTTCCTAATCGAATGGCAGGACGCATGTAATCAGTGAAAACAAAGAAGGTTGCCCCGTATGGCACTAAGCCACCATGAAGTGCTATACCATTAACGGCAGCACCCATAGCATGTTCACGAACACCGAAATGGACGGTACGGCCGGTTGCGCTATCAACAACAAAAGATCCATATCCCTCAATATCGGTTTTTGTACTTCCTGCAAGATCCGCTGATCCTCCAAACAAATTCGGAACTAAATCTTTTATAGCATTGATAATTTTACCTGATGCGGCCCTACTTGCTATTCCTTTGGCATCTTCTTCAAATACAGGTAACGCTTGCTCTAATTCATCTGAAATTTCCCTGTTGATCCATGCCTTGAAAGCTTTCAATTCATCCGGATGCTCTTTCCCGAATTCGGTTAGATCATTATTCCACTTATCTTCTGCATTTTCACCTTTTTCCAAAGCCTGACGAAATAATTGCAAGGCTTCCTCAGGTATATAAAAGGGTTCATCTGATGGCCAGTTATAGGCTTTTTTAGTAAGTTTGATTTCCTCATCCCCTAACGGTGCCCCATGTGAAGATTCACTGTCTTGTTTATTAGGACTTCCATAGCCAATATGTGTTTTACAGATTATGATCGAAGGTTTTTCTTTTACAAGCTGAGCTTCTTCGATCGCATGCTCAATTTGATCGTGGTCGTGTCCGTCAACCTCAGTGACATGCCAATTATAGGCTTCAAATCTTTTAACAGCATCCTCAGTAAAGGCGAGGTCCGTAGAACCTTCAATAGAGATATTATTTGAATCATATAAGTAGATCAACTTACCAAGGCCCATATGCCCTGCCATGGAAGCAGATTCATGAGAGATCCCTTCCATCAGATCTCCATCACTCACAATTGCATATGTGTAGTGATCCACAATCTTATGGCTATCTGTATTAAATTTAGCTGATAAAAAATGCTCAGCCATCGCCATTCCTACGCCTGTGCCAAAACCCTGACCCAGTGGCCCTGTAGTAGTTTCTACACCTGGTGTTATTCCATATTCAGGGTGTCCGGGTGTTTTACTGCCTAATTGTCGAAAATTTTTGATCTCATCTAATTCCAGATCATAGCCGGTAAGGTGTAAAAGACTATATAGCAACATAGATCCATGTCCCGCTGAAAGTATAAACCGGTCCCTGTCAAACCAGTTGGGATTTTTTGGGTTGTGTTTAAGGAATTTGGTCCAAAGAACGTATGCTGCGTCTGCCATCCCCATAGGCATACCGGGGTGACCGGAATTTGCTTTTTGAACAGCGTCCATAGAAAGTGTTCTGATCGTATTAACACATAACTTGTCGAGTTTTGATGCCGGCATGAATTATATTTTTGCGGAATGAAAATTTTCAGAAATCAAAAGATAGGAAAAGGTAATTTTGCATAAAAGAAAAGGGATCAATTGTAATGAATCTTTTTTTACAGTTTGTTCCAAAAAAAAACCACGCCGAGATAGATTCAGCGTGGTTTTTAAGATCAATACAGATTAATATCAAGGTGCTGTTGAATCACACTTCAATTCAAACTCCATCTTGTGCTCAGCTGGCGATTTAAATGGCCCATATAGTGCATTCGTGAATGCATCACAGGCAACAGATTTATTCCCAAGTGTTTGGTGCGCATAACCAAGTTCATAATAAATTTTGGCTTTATCGGTTTTTCCACCCGTTTCAAAATCCAATGCTTTGTTGGCATGTTCTACTGCAGATTCCGGTTGTGAATCCTTGTTGTATGCTTCTGCAAGCCTATAATATACATTTGCTGATTCATCGTCGTAATTTAGAGCCCGGTTAAGGATTTCGAGTGCATAATCAATGTTACCAGCTTCAGAAGCCCGGGTACCAATAGCCAATAATTCATCATGAGCGGCTTCACGTGCTGTTTCAGCAATTTCTCTGTCTCCCTGAGTATCAGCAACCTGAATTGCCTGATCGTACCATTGCATGGCTTCATCAACCATTTCATCCATGATTCCGTCACCGTCAGCATCACCTTGCTTTTTCACAATCTTAGCTTTGTGATAATATGCCGTTGGGTAGTTTGGGTTTTTATTGAGGGCTTGGTCTACAGCTTCCATTGCTGCCTCATAATTTTCCTGTCCGAAAAGCAGTACAGATTTGGTATAATATAATCGTGGTATATTTCCTTTAGCTCTTGGTACAACTCGTTCGTCATTAAATTCATTACCCACCTCAACAACCTCTTCAAAGGCAGCTATTGTTGCGTTTAGGTCTTCAACAGAACGAGAATTCTGGAAGGCTTGATATACAGAAACTGCCTTTTTGAACTGTACGACCGGGATCTGATTTTGAGCTTTTTGTTTTACGTCTTCACCATCGGGTCCTATTTGATTGGCAATTGTTAGTGCTTCTCTATATGCTTCGATTGCCGCATCATAATTTCCCGAATTTGCTTCTTCATAACCTTTATTAAAAGCTGTGATAGCGTCAGCTTGTGATTGTGCTATTACTGGAAAAGTAAACAACGCAGCAACTATAACCAGTGAAATTTGTTTTAAAACCTTCATATCTATATTGATTTTTGATTTGTTCCAGCGTCGAATTTAATAAATTCTGAAACTGAATTTAAAATTATAACTGTTTTTTTAATGGTTTTATTATTTACCTCAACTTAACTAACTCGATGCTTGTTCCATATTAGAAGTAGAAATTAGGCATAGGTTCTTTTTTACTATAAAAATCACATATAATTTCTACAGCTTCATCGGTAGAATCCGTAATATGAAATAGATCCGTGTCTTTTTCAGAAATAGTTCCTTTTTGCTTCATCGTATTTTCCATCCATTCCACAAGTCCTTTCCAGTAATCACTCCCAAAAAGTATGATTGGAATTTGATCTATTTTTCTGGTTTGTATGAGGGTTAAGCTCTCAAAAAGTTCGTCTAAGGTTCCAAAACCACCAGGAAACACAATAAAACCCTGGGCATATTTTACAAACATAACCTTCCGAACAAAGAAATAATTAAAATTTATACTTAATTCAGGATTTACATACTGATTGATTCCTTGTTCAAATGGTAAACTGATTCCTAACCCAACGGATTTACCACCGGCTTGTTCAGCTCCTTTATTTCCAGCTTCCATAATACCAGGTCCTCCTCCTGTAATCACCCCAAAGCCTTTTTTGGTTATTTTTTGGGCAGTTTCTGAAGCCAATTCGTAATATTGATCGTCAGAGGTTGATCGGGCAGACCCAAAAATAGAAATACAGGGTCCAATTTGGAATAGTTTATCATAGCCTTCAACAAATTCACCCATTACTTTAAAAATACTCCATATATCACGGTCAAATCCGTTCATTTTTTGCTTACTCTGAAATTCTCTGGGTGATTCTTTTTCCATATTCTATCTTACTTAAAAATTAATTGTTACTGATACTGTGGGGACAGGCTCTTGATTTTGCCCAGCTATACTGCCGGGTGTAATTTTTGTATGTAGAGACAGATCATCTGAAACATCAAAAGGTCTTAAATGAGCAAAAACGTAGGCATCTATAGCATTTAATGCGTAGGCTAATCCAATAAATACAAACGTAAGATCCCTCCGGTTCCTGTAAAAGTTACGATTTTGCCTTAGTGAATTTGGATTGGTGACATTTGCTAAATAATTTGGTGTGGGACCAAACCGATTATCATTTGGGGAGTCAGGATTCAAATTGTAAAAAGCAGCTCTATAATCGTTGTATTGGCTATGTGTATAGATACTATAATAAACCAAACCTCCTATTAAACCGTACACAATTGGAACTTTCCATATTTGTTCATTCGTAACCTGTCCCCAACCCGGTACAAGAAGTGAACGACGTAAGGCTAATTTTGGATCTGGATAAACCTCTCCGTTGATGGTATCATTTAATGAAGGCTGGATCAATGCTGAGGTTGTATAATCTGATTGATAGCGCAGTGTTTGTTGGGAATATACTTTCACTGAACAAACTAATAACATCATTATGATCAGTCTAACCGACCGAGTCAAATATGTTAAGTATGCGCTCGAGATCATCATCTGAATAGTATTCAATGCGAATTTCCCCACCTTTTTTCTTGGGTTTGACCTTTACTTTAGTACTAAATGTACGCCGTAAACGAGTGGAAATTTCTTCGTAAAAGGGATCATCATCTGTTTTAGCCTTAGAAGGCGTCGATGTTGTTTTACCTGACTTAGGTGGAGTGTTTGCCTTCCGTACAGCATCTTCAATTTGCCTGACAGAAAGTCCGTCTTCAATAACCTTATGCAGAATTTCTTTTTGTATTTTTTCATCATCAATGGTAATGAGGGCCCGGGCGTGTCCCATCGATATTCTATTTGCTTTCAATGCAGATTGAATAAAATCAGGTAAACCAAGCAACCGTAACATGTTGGTGACTGTTGTTCTGTTCTTTCCAACTCTTTCTGCAACTTCAGCCTGAGTGTAATCGAATTCTTCGAGAAGCCTCTTATATCCTAAAGCAACTTCAAGTGGATTCAATTCTTCCCTTTGAATATTTTCTATCAGTGCAAAGGCCATACTTTGCTCATCATCCGCTTCGCGAATATAAGCAGGAATTTCATTCAATCCGGCTAATTTTGCAGCTCTCAGTCTTCGTTCACCACTTATCAATTCGAATCGTTTTTCACCTATGTATCGAACTGTTATGGGCTGAATGAGTCCGTGTTTTTTTATAGATGCACCTAACTCTTCGAGCCGCTCTTCATCAAAATTTTTGCGCGGCTGATGAGGGTTTTTTCGAATATGGTCGACCGGAACATCCAATACGATGTTTACCCGTTCTTCAGGTTGAACTATATTTTTTTCAACACCCTCTTTTGATTCTTTTTTTTCTGATTTTTCACTCTCTTCCTGATATTCTGGGAAAAAAGCGCCTAAGCCTCGACCTAATACTTTTTTGGTAGCCATAATATAAAATCTTCTTAATCGCTAAGAACGGGGCTGTTCTTAAATAACTTCTTATTTTTTTTGATGATCTCCCGAGCAAGCGCCAGGTAGTTTTTTGCCCCTACACTGGTTGAATCATATAAAAGTGCCGGTTTACCAAAGCTTGGAGCCTCAGCCAGCCGAATATTTCTGGCAATAACAGCTTTGAAGACTCTATCATCAAAATATCGTTTTACCTCTTCGGCAACCTGATTTGAAAGCCGTGTCCGTGTGTCGTACATCGTAAGTAACACCCCTTCTATATCAAGGTCAGGATTCAGGTGTTGTCTTACAATTTTGATTGTATTCAATAATTGTCCCAGTCCTTCCAGTGCAAAATATTCACACTGCACAGGAATGACAATAGAGTCTGAAGCGGTAAGCGCGTTGATTGTTAAAAGACCTAATGAGGGCGGGCAATCAATGATCACGAAATCATATTTGTCCCGAACACTTTTTATCGCTTTTTTTAGAATCCGTTCCCGCTCTTCCCTGTCAATCATCTCAATTTCAGCTCCCACCAAATTGATATGCGATGGAACAACGTCTAAGAAATCAAGTTCTGTTTGCCGAACGGTTTCTTCAATGTCTGTACTACCAATCATGATCTCATAAACAGAATTGGTAACCGTTTTGGTGTCTATTCCGAGTCCACTGGTTGTATTGCTTTGCGGATCAATATCAATAACCAAGGTAGGATGTTCAACTGCGGCCAAACTTGCAGCTAAATTAATGGCCGTAGTTGTTTTACCGACTCCGCCTTTTTGATTGGCAATTGAAATGACTTTTCCCATTAATGACCTACTTTATACTTAGTATTGTTTTGTAACAAATTCCAATATAAAGCGAGGTGTACTGCCATACAAAAATACTTATTCACAATAATAAGCAAAGTTATCCACATTATTAGGATAACCTATTGCTATTCAATTGTTTAGTTGGAAGAGCCCGTTAATAATATTCCATTGGAGCCATTTCTCAGCGCCTGATCGTTCACCAGCTGAAGTTTTTCATAACTCCGGGTTAGATCTTGTTGGATATCCTGGGCCTGTATAGACTGACTTTCATCCTGAAAACGAAGAACCTCATTTCGGTCAACCCATGGTTGTATCTGGGTTTCAACATTTGTTTTAAGGGGCGAATTTTGATCAATATTGAATGCATAGTAGGAGACTCCCCCGGTAACTGCTATTAATAAAATTGCAGCTGCCACACCTCTGTTGAAGAAATATTTTAGGCTGTCTGAAATTGGGCTTTTTTTATTTTTTTGTATCTGTTTTACGTCATCTGATATTTTTTGAGTTAAAAATTTGGGAGGATTTTTAGAAGGTAAGCCTGAAAGCTTCCGTTTGGTTGCTCTCAGACTTTCAACTTCTATAAGCAGATCTTCATCCTCACGCATTTGTTGTTCGAATTCCATTTCTTCTGAAGGGTCCATTTCCCTCAAAAGATAACGGATAGCATTGTTTTCATCTTTGTGCATGTTTTAGCTCTTCTTCTTTTTCTTCCTCAAAATACTTTCTAAGGTTAATGAGTGCATATCGCATACGTCCCAGTGCTGTATTTATTGAAACATCTGTTAGTTCAGCTATTTCTTTAAAAGGCATTTCATAATAATGCCTTAGCAACACAACGGAACGTTGCTCTTCGGGAAGTTTAGCAATGTGTTTCATCAAACTTGATCGCATCTCGTTCTCAACGAGTTGATCGTCTGCATCTACATTGCTTTCATCTTCCATCCGATCAAAATAATCGGTTGAAGAGTCTTCTTCACTCCATCCACTAACGTCGATATAGCGCTTTTGTTTTCTTAAATAATCAATGGTTGCATTATGTGCAATTCTCATGACCCATGCGATCCATTTGCCCTGTTCATTGTAAGTGTCATCCATTTTGGTGATCACTTTGGTGAAAGTGGTCTGAAAAAGGTCATTTGCTATTTCAGGATTCATCACCATACTATAGATATATGAATAAATTTTCTGCTGGTGCCGGTTCATCAGTTCATTGAAAGCAGATTCGTCCGCGTTTTTGCGGAACAATTTTACAAGCTCTCTATCCTTAAGGTCTTTATAATTGGGCTTGTCAACATGTCTTTTGATCAATTTCATAATAATCACCCTTATTTTGGGATTGTACTCTTAACAACCTGAAAGGAACATAAAATCTTTTTGTTCCATAACAAGCTATTTAGTTTAAGTGTTTCGGCCGAACAACAACTTTAATCGGCTTTGCTAACTATAAGCTCACATTCAGGTTTATAAAATCACATGATAATGCTACATGTGATTTTATAGTTCTTACCAAACTATACGAGTTAATCGGAAAAATAGATGTACACTTTTTCTCCAACAGAATTACCAACGGCTGCTTGCAACTCTTTCTTATGTGCTTTCTTGATATTTTTAACCGATCCAAATTCCATCAGGAGCTTTTGAGCTGTTTTATCTCCTACTCCATCAATATTGAGTAACTCGGTTTTAACGGTTCTTTTAGCTCGCTTTTGGCGATGGAAGGTAATTGCAAATCGATGAGCTTCGTCTCTGGCATGCTGTAATAGTTTAAGAGCTGATGATTTTTTAGGAATCATAATTGGGTTTTTCATTCCCGGCAAAAAAACCTCTTCCAGTCGTTTAGCCAAGCCGATGATCTCACATTCACCATAAAAATCAATTTCCTTAAGTGCATCTACTGCAGAACTGAGCTGCCCTTTTCCACCATCCACAATAATCAGGTCTGGAATTTGTGAACCTTCTTTAATCACTCTTGTGTAACGTCGCGTCAGGATTTCTTTCATGGATGCGAAATCATCCGGGCCCTCTACGGTTTTAATATTAAATCGCTTGTATTCGCTTTTCCGGGGTTTTGCATCTACAAAGCATACCATAGATGCCACCGGGTCACTTCCCTGTAAGTTGGAGTTATCAAAGCACTCGATCCTGCGTGGCAATCGGTCTAACTTTAGATGCTCTTTCAATTCTTTTACAGCATGAGGAATACGATCTCGCTCAGCTTTGGCTTTTTCGAGAGAACGTTCATTCAGGTGTAGTTTAGCATTTGCCTGCGCCATTTTTATGAGCTGTTTTTTTTCCCCAATTTTAGGAACTCTAACCGGTACGATCTTACCGCGCTCCTGCTCCAAATATTGCTCTAATGGTTCAGTTTCGGCCAACTCATGACTCAGATACACTTCATCCGGGATAGCCGCCATATATTGACCGGTGTAATAATCTTCTACGAAGGATTGCAGCATTTCTCCCATTTCCAATCCTTTTATATTTTTTAGATACCGATGGAATTTACCGATCATCTTTCCTTCCCGAATTTTAAATAGTACACCGCAGGCCTCTCCAATTTCTTCATCTTTACGAATAGCAAACACATCGCGATCTACTTTTTTGGAGACCACCATTTTCATTTTTTGGCTGTAGTGCTTTACAGCTTCCAGGCTGTCCCGAAGCTGAGCTGCATCTTCAAATGCCAATGCCTCTGAAGCGATCTCCATCTCCTCTTTTAGCTCTCTGATCAGCTGTTCGGTCTGCCCGTTCAACATCCGCTCTACTTTTTTGATGGTGTCTTGGTAGATCTCATCCTCCCAGTCGCCAGAGCAATTTTCCAGGTAATCATCAAAACAGGAATGCCAGTTGGGGACACTTTTGGTTTTATCTATATTTTTTTGGGAAACTGCACAGGTACACAAGCCAAAAGCTTTTCTGATGGTTTCCAGCATGCGTTTCATTGCTCCCACATTATCGTATGGACCAAAATATTTACTTCCATCTTTCACCACCGTTCGGGTTGGATAGACACGCGGTTTCGTCTCATCAGTGATGCAAATGTACGGGTACGACTTATCATCCCGATACATAATGTTGTAGCGGGGCTGATACTGTTTGATAAGGTTGTTTTCCAGGATAAGCGCTTCAGCTTCTGAATCCGTTACAAAAATTTCCAGGTCATCGATCTTAGAGACCATAGTTTTAATACGCCCATCAGCAGGGCGGGAATCTTGAAAATAAGACCGAACTCTGTTTCTGATACGCTTTGCTTTACCAACATATAGCACAGAATCGTTAGCATCTTTGTAAATATAAACACCAGGTGAGGTGGGAAGGTTTGCTACTTTCTCCTCTAAACTGACATCCTGTTTATTGTTCTCCATACTCAAAAATACGATCAGTACTTAAACAAGTAAATGTATTCTTATATTTTTAGCTTCTTTCATCATCTTGGGGGTTTTCACCAAACTTTGCATGCACCCAATTCATATTTGAAATAGGTGGACGCTCATATTCCGGATGTTTACTCACTTTAGGAAACGCAATGGGATCAGGAGTCAGGTCTTCATATTCGATCTGTTCCAGTAAATGACGGATACAGTTTAATCTTGCATGTCTTTTAATATCTGCGTTTACAACATACCAGGGTGATCTTTCCGTATCAGTGTGTTTAAACATTTCATCTTTAGCCCGGGAATAATCAACCCATCTTGTTCTCGCTTCCACATCCATAGGGCTTAGTTTCCACCGTTTCATTGGGTCTTCATTTCTGGCTATGAATCGTTTCTTTTGTTCTTTATCACTTATTGAAAACCAGTATTTGATCAGTATAATGCCTGACCTCATGATCATATTTTCAAACCTGGGACATGCGTGTAAAAACTCTTCATGTTCTTCCTCTGTACAAAAACCCATTACTTTCTCTACCCCCGCACGATTGTACCAACTACGATCAAATAAAACCATTTCCCCATCTCTGGGCAGGTGCTTGATGTATCGTTGAAAATACCATTGACTTTCCTCCTTTTCAGTTGGTTTGGGCAATGCAACTACGCGTACTGTTCTTGGATTCAGTGGTTCTGTGATTCTTTTTATGACCCCACCTTTTCCCGCAGCGTCTCTTCCCTCAAATATCACACATACTTTTAGTCCCCTTTCCCTGATCCAATACTGCAGTTTTATTAATTCTGCCTGAAGATTCGCCAGCTCTTTTTTATAAATACTTTTTTTTAATTTTCCTTTTCTGTTATACATAATTTTTAATTACACTGCTTTTTGTGGAATGCCATAATCAGGATTTGCAGTCAAAGGAACAAATGAAACTGTTTTAATGATTTGATTGTGATTATTACCTGAATTGGTCCGTCAAAATCACAATGAAAAAACAAAGGTTTGAACTTCCTAATGCATTAGTGGTTTAATTCTTTAATGATCCTTATCCAAGTAAGATGCTATTTGCTCGTTTTTACAATCCTTTTCTGTGCAATGTACAGACCACTTGGAAACAGAATTTTCCATTTTTGATTTTCATATTGCCTAATTTTGAGCCTATGGAAACAACACAGACTTCACCCAACATTCCTATTATTTTTGAAGATAACCACCTGCTGGTGATCGATAAGCCATCTGGACTCCTTTCACAGGAAGATCATACCGGAGATCCTGATGTACTAAACCTTTGCAAAGCCTACATCAAAAAGAAATACAACAAGCCCGGTAATGTATATTTGGGCTTAGTACACCGACTGGATCGGCCCGTAAGTGGCGTAATGGTACTCGCTAAAACATCCAAGGCTGCATCACGACTCTCATATCAAATTCGAAAGCGAACGATCCATAAGACCTATTGGGCATTAGTGAAAGGGCAATCCCCAGTATATGGAGAGTTGGTTCATTTCCTGGAAAAAGATAATCGCACAAATACCGTGAAGGCCTTCAAGTCTCCTAAAAGAAAGGCGAAGGAATCACGATTGAAATTCATCACTATTAAAACAAATCCAAACTACAGTGTGATCGAGGTGGATCTAATCACAGGCCGTCCACATCAAATTCGTGTTCAGTTTGCCAAGGAAGGTCATCCGCTATGGGGCGATCATAAATATGGAGATACAAAGGAAGCGAAAGGAAAGGATATTGCACTACGCGCAGTAAAACTGGAGCTGGAACATCCTACTCAAAAGGATTTAATGACTTTTAAAGCCCCAATGCCAAGTGGACAACCGTGGAATATGTTTGAGTATTGATCCTATTTATTAAAGAACGGCATGTGCACTCGAACCGGTTTGAGCTTTCTTATTTTCAAAAATCAACTTGTAACGCGTTCCATTTTCTGAATTAATGTGTACATCTGCATTTAGCTGGTCAGAATAGGACATCACCAATGTGGTACCTAAAGTTGGACTTTCCTCAAATTTAAAATTTTCGGGTAGCCCGATTCCATCATCTTCCACAACTACTGAAATCTTATCAGACTCCACATCCAATTGAACACGAATAACACCACTTGACCTTCCCTCAAACGCAAATGTATAAGCATTCGAAACCAATTCATTGATAATCAAAGCCAGCGGAACCGCCTGATTTAAGTTCATATACAATGAATCGGAAGAAATCTTCAGATTAACATCTTTTTCCGGAGGGTTCATTTGTTCTTCAAGGTCTCTGAGCATCACCTCCAAATAATGATCAAATTCAATACCGGTAAAATCATTTGCCTTATAAAGTTCCTCATGTATAAGAGACATGGACTTTACTCTGGTGTAATTTGAAAATAACACAGATTTTGTGTGTTCATCTTCTGAAATAAGTTCCTGTAGCTGTAGAAATCCGGAAATCACTGCCAGGTTATTTTTTACCCGATGATGTACTTCTTGCAACAAAACTTCTTTTTCCTTGATCAGGTTTTTCAGGTTTGATTGATACTCTACCTGTTCAGCTACAGACTGACTTGTACCCAGTAAATATTTGTGCCCATTATTTTCAAAAGCGGTAGCATGAAATATAAATGGTTCGGTATCACCATTTTTATACACTAAGTCTGCTTGAATTGCCCCTTCAAATCCATCCATCGTTTTTGAAAAATAGTCCTGAATCCGTTCTACATCTTCCCCATCAAAAAAGTCGAGAGGGGTCATTTGTTCCAATTCATTTTCATTAAAGCCCGTAGTATCAATTATATTTTGATTCCACCGGATAAAATTTCCACCTTCATCAAACATGTAAAAATGACTGGGCAGCGCATTAATGATGGCATCACTCAACTTTTTTTCCTCGATCAAACGATCTTCTGCCAATCTCCGCTTCGTGATGTTTTGTAAGGTGATCATCCATTTCCCATACTTTTGGATGGTATTAACTTCCAGATAAACCTTTTCTCCCTTAATATCAGTAAGGGAAGTTTCGCTGCTACAGGATCCCTCGGCTCCGTCTTCATGCCAAGCCTGTAGTTTTGATATATAATCCGAATTTGAAAATATTTCTGTAAGCTGATTACTCTGTTTAGGTTCAATTAAACGGGACAGCAGATCACTATCATTTTTCCTGATGATCTTTAGGTTTGCCGGGTCTACAATTAACATGGCCTCAACTGACGCTTCAAGGAAGGCCGAAATGGTAGCCAGATCTTTATTCTTTTTTTTGAGCTCTAAACGAGATTGTATTTCACTTGCTATGGTCTCTAAAGCCTGAAGCTGTAATCCGGAAAGTTTTTTGGGTTCAACTCCAAGAACGCAAATTGTACCTAAGTTATAGCCTTCCGCTTTGATATTAAAACCAGCATAAAACCTCACATTTGGACTATTTGTTACATAAGGTATGTGTTTAAACCGCTCATCCTGTAAGGTATCCTCAACGATCATATGAGATTCATTCCGAATAGTTTGATCACAAAAAGCTACTTCACGAGGTGTTTCTTTGATGTCATTTCCATAATTGGCTTTACTCCAAGATCGGGCCTCATCCAGAAAGTTAATCTTTGCAAATGGTACCTCGCATATCTGTGCGGCAAGCTGAACCAATTGGTCAAATTCTGCCTCTTCCCTGGTATCAAGTATATCGTATGAACGAAGTTTCTTTATTCGTTCTTTTTCTATTTTATCTGTCTCATCCATGATCATTATTTCAATAAATGATGAAATCTGCTTTATTAGCAGTACTTGTCAAAAACTAATAAACGCAATGCACACTTTTGTATAGAAGGGTCTAACATATACATATACCAGGTTTAGCCGACCTCAATCTAATTACTCAAAACCAAATCTATTGGTCTTTGGTAAGAATGCTATCTTTAATAATAGCTACATTCGTATCTTTAGTCCCAGTATTTTGAATTGTATCCACATTCATGCCATGCTGCAGACTATCACTACTCAGCAAGGTCGTATCTTTGCCCTTTGTTGTTCTCGGAAGAAATGATCGTCCACTCAATTGTTCCATATTTCGGAGAATCCAATTGCTTCGGTTTAGTACGTATTTGGAGGGTGGTTCCGGCTCAATCAATTTAGGATTTGGAAGTACAGTGGCCATCCTTGCAGATTCTTCTGGTGTAAGTTGCGTAGCAGCTTTTCCATAGTAAAACTCCGAAGCTTTATTTACACCAAACATTCCAGGCCCAAATTCTGCGATATTCAGATAGACTTCTAAAATGCGCTCCTTCGTCCAAAAAATTTCGATCAACACTGCGATGCCGGCTTCTATCGCTTTCCGAACATAAGTCTGGGCGGGTGATAGAAACAAATTTTTAGCCACTTGCTGGGTGATGGTACTTGCTCCGCGAATCCTGCCTCTTATCTCCCGTTCTTCCAGAGCCTCATCAATCGCTCTCAGGTCCAAACCCCAGTGCTCATAGAACCGCTGATCCTCAGATGCAATAACCGCCAATTTTAGGTGATCGGAAAGTTCTTGAGTTGGCACCCAAGTCTGCCGCAAACTATATCGGTCTTTCTTTAACGCATCCCAATTTTCCTGGAGGGTAAAAGCTGTGAAAGGCGGGTTCACCCAGCGGAGCATCAAAACCAACAGGCAAAACAACATAGCACCAGCAATAACTATGCGTGCAGTTATCTTGAGAAATTTTTTCCAGGAAGTGAATTTAAGTGATGTTTGATCTTCCATTAGCCAAAAGTATCATTTACCTGAACTAACTGCTTTTAGGTAATTTTGTTTCAAATTATGATCAACCAGCATATGAAGAGACGGGCCCCATATCTCTGACTCACATCCCCCTGAAAATGATCAGAGATCATTTTCTGTCCCTCTTCTAAGAGGGATTTTTAGGTACAATCAAGTCTATTCTTAAACTCCATACTAAAGTAAAATTAGAAAGTACTATGGAAGAATTCACCCTTAGAAGGGAGACCGGTTGAGAGCTTCAGCTCAAAACCAGAGGGATGTGCGTGAATTATTCAACTTCCGGATTTTCTTCTTCCAATAGTTCATCTTCAAATTCATCGGTAAGATCATCCGGTAATTTTTTGGATGCCTTAGCGCCCAGTTTTCGGATCATTTCTGCTTGTCGGACCAAATTTCCAGCCCCGGTTGAAAGCCGGTTCATGGCTTCATCGTAACTATCCTGGGTTTGACGAATTCGTTGTCCGATATCATTCATGCTTTCCACAAACAACACGAACTTGTCGTACAGGGCGCCGCCTCTTTTGGCAATTTCCATAGCGTTTTTATTTTGATATTCCTGCTTCCAAACGCTGTCAATGGTGGCCAGGGTTGCCAATAAGGTAGAAGGGCTCACGATCACTATATTTTGATCAAAAGCTTCATAGTAGAGATTGGAATCGAATTGAAGAGCCGCACTAAATGCTGGTTCAATAGGAACAAAGAGTAATACAAAATCCGGGCTTTTTGTCCCGTGAATCTGATCGTAATTTTTTCCACTTAATCCTTTTACGTGCGAGCGTATGGAGTTTACATGTTCTTTAAGATGCTGTTCACGCTCTTTATCGTCCTCAGAAGAACTGTATTTCTCATACGCTTTCAGCGAAACTTTAGAATCGATCACCATAAACTTTTCGTCAGGCAGATAAACGACCACATCGGGTTTGTTGTGCCCCATTCCATCTTCTTTGGAAAAGCCTTTTTGGGTTTCATATTCACGCCCCTTGGTCAAGCCGGAACGTTCCAAAATTCGCTCCAATATGACCTCACCCCAGTCTCCTACCGCTTTATTATCACCTTTAAGTGCTTTTGTCAAATTTTTTGCATCCTCACTCATGGTTTTGTTGAGTTCCATCAAGTGCTTTAATTCCTGCTTGAGAGAACCACGGGCTTCCACTTCATCCTTATGGGTCTCCTCCACTTTCTTTTTGAAGGCCTCCAGCTTCTCACCCAACGGATTCAGCAACTGATCGATCTGCTCTTTGTTCTGTTTGGTGAATTTCTCTGATTTCTCCTCCAGGATCTTGTTCGCAAGATTCTCGAACTGCGAAGTGAGCTGCTCCTGCATTTCCCCCAATTCTTTTTTCTGCTCATTAAGCCGTTCCTGCAGATTCTTATAATCTGCTTCCCTTGATGCTAATTTTCGATCTAATTCATTGGCTCGCTCTCTTTCCCCGGCCAGTTCTGCTTCACTTTTTTGCTGAAGCTGGTCATATTCCGCTTCCACTTCCTCAAGCTGTTCTTTTAAGCTGAGATTTCGCTCCTCCAGCCGAGAGCTTTCCGATTTGGATTTAAAGTGAGCGATCAAATACCCTGCGATACCTCCTACAACAATACCAACAGTGACTAATACAATTTCCATAAATTAGATGATTAGATTTTAATTTGATGTTCTGACCAATATAAAAGTCAACAGTGACAGATATTGTCACTATAAGAAAATGTTTTAGTTATTTTGAGTCCTTTCAAACTTTACTACTTGAGTATTTTCTTCAAATCAATTCTTAACTCAGGATGCCGGTAAATCCAACCGTGTCGCTGATCTTCAATTACCCTGTAAGAATCATTTTCTTTTAAATATTTGGTGAGTCCAAGTGAATGATCTATCGGTAAAACCTCATCTGCACCAGCATAGAAAATGTGCACCGGCTCATCAATATTCATAAGGGCCTCATCCGTTCTCAAGGGAAACTTTACCAGAAAATCTGGCAGGAAAGGAAATTGACTGTCTTTTACATCCACCAGGCTGTAGAATGGCGTCCAAAGAATGAGCTTTTTGGGATCGAAATTTTCTGCCACCTGTGCAGCCACTCCTGAACCGAGGGAATAACCGACCAATACAATATTCTCTTCCCCATATTCTTCGGCCATCTGATGAAACACAAAATTGATATCCCCGACCAGGTCCTGCTCATTTTCAAGAGCACCCCGGCTTTTTCCATAACTCCGATAATCTGGGTAGATCATATCATAGCCATTGTTTAGAAAGAGTGTGTACTTATCGGCACTCGTTTTATTGGAGCCACGATTTCCATGCAAATACATGATCAGTCCCTTGGCAGAATCGGCTTCAGTGAAAGCGTGGATAGCATGAATACGCACACCAGCTTCCGGTTCAAACCAACGCTCCTGAAAATCAAAACTGTAGTCATAATGAGCATTTTCTTCAAGCGTCCTTGGATGAAAAATGATGGAACTCTGTATACTGTAGAAATAAAGGCATACCGCAGCATATAAAACAATGAGCAATATGAGCGTTTTTACCACTGAATTTTTCAAAAACTTCATATAAGAACCTTTATCTGAACTTAGTTGCTCAATTTTGGATTATGTGATAAGTATGATAAAACAAACTGTCGAATATTTATTTGAAAAATTCTTTAATAAACAGGTAAAAAGTCAGATCGAGCTTCTTACCTTATACGTTGCTGCTGCAGGTTTTATCTTGCACCTGATGGCCGTTTTTCTTTATGAGTATGGATTTTTCACCGTTAATATTGAAATACAGGGCTTGTTATCAAACCCGATTGCAGCTGTATATACGCCATTCACATTTATACTATTTTACGAAGTCTATCTTCTTATCTATTACTTGCCTCAATCCTTTTCCATTGCCATTGCCAAACAGTATGAGATCGTTTCTATTATACTCATTCGAAGAATATTCAAAGATATTGCAAATCTTGATATCAATAATTACGGATTACTTAGATACGAAAACTTAAATTTATTGTATGATATTACTGGTTTTTTGGTCCTATTCTTCTTGATATTCATTTTCCGATATTTGTTAGTAAATAAAAAGAATCATACCGTTACGCCTAATATTGAAGGATTTATACTCTACAAGAAAATTTTATGCGTAGCCTTGGTTCCCTTTTTCCTCGGTTTATCGGCCTATAGTTTTATTAATTGGGTGATAGAAATGAACCAATTCAGTGTTGGTTTGATATCCAGTGTTAAGGACTTCAACAATATATTCTATTATGAATTCTTTATTGCATTAATTGTGATCGATGTGTTAATACTGATTGCATCATTCCGCTATACTGATCGATACAGTTTACTTATCAGAAATACAGGTTTTGTCATAAGCACAGTATTGATCCGACTTTCGTTTCAAACCGACGGAATAGGAAATATAATATTATTAATTTCGGGAGTATTATTTGGTGTTATAGTCTTGTACCTATATTCTCTATACGATAAGATTGATAAAGGGGACAGCACAAAAGAAAGTTATGCTTATTTATAAAACGTATATATTGGGCTTATTCTGGAACTGATCAAGGTCACTATAAGTTTTTTTATGACCTGTTCACCAATCAATGATCTTGAAAAAAACACACACCGGGCATACTCTTCATCAAGTTGTAATTGGAGCTTTTGCTCTAATTCTAAATATTTGTTTTCCCGAGTTCATAGAGAATATTCGCTTTTGGATTTTGGGGTTTGCTATCCTTGCCATTGGAATGCCTCACGGGGCTTTAGACCACATCATTACATACAAGTCCTTCCCCAATAAAGATAAAAGACAAAAGCGGGTTTGGTTTTATGGATATTATACCGCTTTAATGGTGCTTTATGCCCTTCTTTGGATTTGGTTTCCTCTTTTCAGCTTTCTTCTATTCCTCGCAATTACACTTTATCACTTTGGGCAAGCCGATGCTGAACGATTTGATCTCGATCAAACAGCAAAAACCATTCTGCAATATGCAAGAGGCTTGACTATTGTTGGCTTGATTGTCTATGGAAGTGAACCCCGTTATATCTCTGACGTTATTGAAGTGATTACCGGGTATTCTTCCTATCAATTAGTTGCTGGAATATCAAATTATGGGGTGGTCCCAATTGTTCTTGGGTCAATCTACCCAATTGCATATTTATTTGTAATAAGCTTTTTAGCTAAACAAAAACCAAATGCTCTTTTTCATTTAGATGCCCTAATTGTACCTGCTTTATTTATTATAGCTGACCCGATTTTTGCCTTTGCCGTTTATTTCGGCAGCTGGCATTCGTTCAACCATGCAAAAACCATGATCCATTATTTAAATGATCGTGAGATGGATGTGTCAATGAAATGGTTTTATAAAAAGACTTTCTTATTGAGTGTGATGTCATATGTAGGATTGGCTCTTTTGTATTTCATCACGCAGGCTTTTGGAGACGAAGATTTGCTTGTGGCTTTATTGTTTGTATTGATAAGTGTATTGACGCTCCCCCACATTTTTATTGTAAAAATGATGTATCGAAAATTTTAGCTCACTTTTTTAGTTCATTTCCTTGAATAACTCTTCCCTCACTTTTTGATAGTGTCATAAACGGAAATAAACGTTTCCTATTTACATATAGAAGCACAAGCAAATTGTGACTTTCGGGACTCATAGTAATGTTCATAAAAAAACCCCGACTGTAATCAGCCGGGGTTTTAATGTTGTCAATCTATTTTAACGTACTAATTGAAGTTAAAGGGCATTCTCTAATTCTTCGTAATCATACCCTTCAGCTTTACTCATTTCTTGAGCTACCAAGGTTAAGAGTATACCGTAAATTACTTTAGAACCTACATCTGCCACTGTATATGTTATGTGACGTGCTACAACTGCTGTTTCTGAAATAGCTGGTTCAAGTCCAAAACTAAATAGATAAGGCATTAGATAGGCACCCGGATATAAGAACCATGTGAATAGGAATAGAGTCCAGATACTACCCAAATATTTTTTCGCTTTTTCAGGAATACCTTCTTTGCCTTCTGTGATAACTTTACGCATCAAGTAAAGGATGTGGAAGAAAAATACTGTTGAAATAAAACCCCAGATGAAGAACAATGTTGGGTTCGTGACTTCGTAAAATTGACCAATATAGCCTGTAATGATCATACCTGTACCAGAGAACCAAAAACCATTCCTTATAGAACTAAAGGAACTTTTGGTTAAAGCTACAACAAATAATATCTGAAATAATAACATTGGCACATCAATCAGCCAATTCAGATACCGGTATCCATTATTAAATAAGTCTTCGCCAGAAGCGAGCACATAGCGTGCAGAATCTGCATCATATACTAATGATGAGGTCCAGTTTTGTTGCTGTACAAACAACAGTAAGAATGCTGATACCATTACTACAACCGACAATACCGATGAAATTCGATACTTAGGTTTTACGGTTTTAATGGTCAACACGAAATATAAAAGTCCAGCTAACATCACAGCATATCCCAATGTGAGTACATGGGCAGACATCTGGTATGCCATTTCGGTATAACCAGATTCTAACGCCACATAATTCTCAAAAGTAGAATTGCCTAACATGTTTATTAGATCATTCATGATTTTATGGTTTGGTTGAGGTTTTGTTATCCATCACTGCAAACCCAAATGATCTTTATAAAATAGATGATCAATCAAATATTGCAGCTCAAGAACGTTTTTATGAATAGTTGTCAACCAAAACTTTCAATCCTATATGAAAGTTCCTTAAATCTGAAGATTTTAAGGAAGGAATTATATGCACTCAAATATCATTGGTTTATTGAAATCAAAACTAATATAGACATGAAAAATTCCGACTATTTTATCTTAGGTTCCGCTCTCTTATCTATGCTATTATCAATCTATTTATGGTTCACTGTCGACAGAGAAGCTGGATTATTTGTGGGACTTTGGGTTCCCTCACTTCTTGGTTTTGGTGTATATATCAAAAATATCTATGGAGGGAACAATGAATGATTCTTTTATCTTTTTTGCCGGTATCGTAACGACCATCTTATTTTTGATTGGATATGGATTTACCATCAAAGAGATGAGGGAGCTTAGAGATGAGCGAGAAACTGATACTTTTCCCGAAGAAAGTAATGCTGAGATCAAAAAATAACCTCAGCATATCATAATTTAAGTATGTCTATTTTATTTCCGCTTCTGCCATTTCGTGAATTTTTTCCCACTCTGCTTTACTTACAGGGGTAATTGAATACCGTCCAAGACGAAATAGCTCCATGTTATCAAGAGCAGCTTCTTCTTTCATAGCATCACGTGTAACAGGATTTTCAAATTTTTGAACAAATTTCACGTCTACAAGCTGCCATCGAGGCTCGCTTTCCGTACTTTTTTCATCAAAATACTTTGAGTCAGGATTAAACTGCAGCGGATCCGGATAAGGTTCACTTGAGACTTCCATGGTACCAACAATTACGGGTGTCGAAATATTTGAATGGTAAAAAAGAACTCCATCACCCACATTCATATCATCCCTCATAAAGTTTCGCGCCCCGTAGTTTCTTACGCCGTCCCAGGGCGTTTCCCCATCTTCTTTCAGGTCATCAATGCTATAATCACTTGGTTCAGATTTCATTAGCCAATACTTTCTATCGCTCATGGTAATCGCTTTTTATTCGAGATTTAAAAATAAAATTAATAAATATCCCTAAATGAAGGTTTAATTTTACTTTGCCTGATATTTATTAACGTACCACAATATTGTATGCCTAAGCATTCCATCAAAATCCTGAGAAGCCTCCCACCCAAGTTCTTCTTTGATCTTAGATGCATCGATGGCGTACCTGAAGTCGTGCCCTAAACGATCAGTCACAAAGCGTATAAGATTCTTATAATCACCATCCGGTCCTTTTCCTACTTCTTCATTAAGTATATCACAGATTTTTCTGACGAGGTCAATATTTTTCCATTCATTGTTACCACCAATTACATATGTTTCGCCCGCCGTACCTTCGTTAAATGCTACCTCCAAAGCATCGCAATGATTATGCACAAATAACCAGTCTCTGATATTTTCTCCTTTCCCATACACTGGTATTTCCTTGTGGTTCAGAGCATGTTGAATAACAACAGGAATTAATTTTTCATCGTGTTGATGAGGCCCGTAATTATTCGAACAATTTGTGGTTACCACATTCATTCCGTAGGTCTGATAATAGGAACGCACAATGAAATCGCTGCTGGCTTTTGAAGCAGAATAGGGTGAATTAGGAGCATATGGAGTTTTTTCTGAAAAGAACCCATCATCTTCTAACTCCCCAAATACTTCGTCGGTAGAGACATGCAAAAACCGATTATTTTTCCACGCTTTTTCATCGTCTTTCCAAAGCAATCGGCATTCTTCTAAAATGTTAAAAGTGCCCACAATATTGGACTGAATAAACGGTTCAGGCCCTTGAATAGAGTTATCGACGTGAGATTCAGCAGCCAGATGAATAACTCCTTCCGGTTTAAATGTTTGGACTACATCATGAACTTCATTGCGATTCACGAGGTCCACCTTTTTAAAATAATACTGTCCGGAGTCTTTTAACGGCTTCAAATAAGAATGATCTGACGCATAGGTAAGCTTATCAATATTATATATTTCCCAGTCCGGGTATTTTTCATGTAACCTTAGGATTAGGTTAGAGCCAATGAAACCGGCTCCACCTGTAACAATTATTCGCATATTAAAATAGATCTTCGTGAGTGATTGATGAAAGCAACGGTAATGTACGGTCTTTATCCGACAGTATGGGACGCTCAACATTCCAGTTAATTCTGATGGTTGGGTCATCCCATCGGACCCCTCTTTCTCCGTCTTTATTATAATAGTTTGAACATTTATAAGAGATGATGGCTTCATCAGACTGAACAGAGAATCCGTGAGCAAATCCTCTGGGAACAAAAAGCATCCTCTTACTAACATCAGATAATTTGATGGCTACATAATGCCCAAATGAGGGAGAATCTTTTCTGAGGTCAACAGCTACATCAAGAATACTGCCTTTTATACATTGTACAAGCTTTGATTGTGGATCTTCAATTTGATAATGTAACCCTCTAATTGTGCCTTTATATGATTTGGAGACATTGTCCTGCACAAAATGTGCATGAATCCCCGCTTCTTTAAATACGGATTCCCGAAATGCTTCAAAGAAATATCCCCGGTCATCTTCGAAAACCCGGGGCTCTATTATTTTAACTGCCGGTATGCGTGTATCCGAAATTTTCATGAATTAATTTGAGCCAACATTTCCTTTAGTCCGTCTTTCCAGTTTATCATTAAAGCGCCGGATATGTTAGCAATTTTTTGGGTATTTAACAGGGAAAATGAAGGCCGTTTTGCCTTTGTAGGAAACTGACTGCTTTCTACAGGAATTACTTTAACCTTTATATCCGCATTCTTGAAAATTTCTTTAGCAAAGGCATACCAATTGGTTTCTCCGACCGAGCTGATATGAAAAACACCCTGTTCATTTTGTCTAATTAACTGCCATGCATTTTCAACTAAATTATGAGTAAACGTTGGGCTCCCGAATTGGTCGTTCACGACTTTAAGCTCATCACGCTCTTTACCAAGCCTTAGCATCGTTTTAACGAAGTTATTTCCAAAGCGGCCACAAAGCCATGATACCCTTATCAACACGTATTCACAACCAGATTCAATAATAGCAACCTCTCCGGCTCTTTTGCTTTCTCCATATACGTTTACAGGATCAGTGGGGTGATCCTCAGGATAACCATTCGGTAGCTCTTCACGGTCACTCATATCCCCGGGAAATACATAATCTGTAGAAAAGTGCATGAGTTTGATATTATTCTCAGCACAATATTCAGCTAAGTTCTCTACCCCTTCTGCATTTACTGCAAATGCTTTATCTGAATCTTCTTCGGCCCGATCAACTTTTGTATAAGCTGCACAATTAATAATGAGGTTGGGATTCAGATTATTAATAACTCTTCGCACATCGGGATGATCGGTAAGGTCAAAATCCGAAGATGGAAGTGCTATAAACTCCACAGCTTGTTTATTCAGAAACTGAACCCATTCAGTGCCAAGTTGCCCGTTTCCCCCGGTAACCAAGATTCGCATATCAGCCTCTTACAAGTTCATTTGCAACTTTATAGGATTCAGGCGTTCCGGCATCGGTCCACCATCCATCCATAATTGAACTTTTCATTTCACCATTATTTATATAGAAATTATTTACATCTGTAATTTCCAGCTCACCACGGCCAGATGGTTTCAATGTTTTTATACATTCGAAGACTTTTGTATCGTAAAAATAAATACCTGTAACTGCAAAATTTGATTTGGGATTCTTTGGTTTCTCTTCAATAGAAATAACTTGATCTCCATCTAATTCTGCTACTCCATATCGCTTGGGATCCGGCACTTCTTTTATCATGATTTGAGCGCCAGTGCCATCGTAGTTATCAACGGCTTTCTGCAGTGACATCTGAAATATGTTATCACCCAATATTACTACGACGGGTTCTTCTCCGGCAAAATTCTCGGCAAGTCCCAATGCCTGTGCAATTCCGCCTGCTTCGTCTTGCACTTTATAGGTGAATCGGCAATCAAAATCTTTGCCTGATCCAAGTAAGTTTACGACCGCACCCATATGTTCTGTTCCGGTTACAATGAGGACTTCCTTGATCCCAACTTGCGTTAATTTCTCAATTGGATGATAGATCATGGGTTTATCACCAATCGGAAGTAAATGTTTATTCGTAACCTTTGTTAAAGGATAAAGCCGAGAACCGGTACCACCGGCAAGTATAATTCCTTTCATAAATGATTTTTAGATAAAATTTTTGATGAAAATAAGAAAACTTCATCATCTTACGAGAAAAATGTCAGACTACATTAATTAAAGAGATTTAACCGCTTAAACCTGCTGGTAATATTATCTTTAATTGATATAAGAGAGATTGTTATGAACTCAATTAAAAATTTATTCCAAATCATTTTTACTGCAAGTATCTTGCTTCTTTTCAGCATAGGTACAGTAGCGGCTCAAAACTTTAGCTGGAATGGATCAATTAGTAATGACTGGAGTACAGGGGCTAACTGGAACGGTGGAAATGTACCTAATAACGGTTCAAATGTCACCATCCCAGGAAATACTCCCAACGCACCTGTTATCTCATCAGACGTCAATCTATCTCAGGTAACCATTGGAAATTATAATGGAATAGCTTCTCTCACTATACAGAATGGTGCTACTCTTACCATCACCAATTCGTTATCACTCAGTGGGGGCGGTCAGTTATATATCAATAATGGAAACGTTGATATAACAGGATCAAATTTTACACAAGTCTACAATGCAAACACTTTTGTGGAAATGACATCAGGTTCATTCAGCGTACAGGGAGATGTGGATATAATTGGCGGGAACAGCACTACACCAGGTTTTTCAATTGGTAGTGGTTCTGTTTTTATAGAAGGAAATTTTAAAGTCAGCAATAACAAGCTTTTTGATGCCGGTAGCGGAACCTTAAATGTTCAGGGTACAACAGAAATCAATGGAACTTTCGATGGCGGAGACGGGGTGACAGATTTCTACAACACGGCTGATATTCGAAGTGGCGGAATAATAAATTTAGATACTGGAACTATTACATTCCATGAAAATGCCGCCATCAGAAACAACGGAACACTAAATATGGGGGATGGATCCGTCATATTTAACAGTGATATACAAGTGGAAAGCAGTGGTTATGTAAATGTTCAGGATGGTAATATGACGGTAAATGGGGATGCTCAATTTCAGAATAACGGGAATATATCTTCTGATACAGGCTCCATTAACATTTCCGGGGATGCGTCTTTACAAAATGGTGGAGAAATGAATTTAAATGCAGGCTCTCTGGATGTTGGCGGAAATGCTTCTGTGACCAATGGTGGCACCATGAATGCGGGTAGCGCTAATATAGATTTGCAGGGAGATTTCACCATACAAAATCAAAGTAATTTTAACTCGGATTCGAGTACCGTTACATTCAGCGGTGATGAAAATCAAACCGTGAATGTGGGAAATGGGGACATCACCTTTTATAATGTTGTGGTTGAAGATGGATCTACTTTTCAAACAGATGGCTCTAATGAAAATACTGTATTTATCGAAAATAATTTAACAGTGAGTGAAGGTGGAACAGTTATTATTGAAGATAATGACCAAATCGATATTCAGGGAACACTGGATGATGAGGGTGAAAATATCATCATTGATAAACCATTTTTAAGAAAAATTGAAACTCCATCACTTACTCAAATAGATTTAGAGTTTGATAAAGATATGGTAACTGGCACAGTTGAAAATACTGCAAATTATTCTGTAGATAATGGAATTACAGTGAATAGTGCTGTTCAGGATCCCAATAACGGCAGGTTTGTTACTCTAACTGTATCTACATTAAGTGAAGGGATTGAATACCAGCTTACTATCAACAATGTGGAGGCGACCAATGGTTTTGAAATATCACCTGATCATATCAAAAAATTCAGAGTTAAAACCAAGGTCATTTTTTACAGCCGCCAAAATGGAAACTGGAGCGTAAATTCAACTTGGTCTACGGACAGTCATAATGGGACCTCCGCCTCCAAAAACCCAACAAACACGCCAAATTCTACGGTTATAATTGGAGCAGGTCATACTATTTCAGTTATATCTGGCGTCACCATTACAAATTTAGATTCTGTTGCTGTAGATGCTAATTCAAAACTTGATATAGACACAGGTGGAGTATTTAATTTGGAATCGAAAATAATCTTTGGTGCAGGTACTTTTGAGGTCTCGGATGGCAAAATTATAATTGGCTCAACAGGAGGCATCAGTGCATCCGGTTCTACTGGTAATATTCAAACAACAACCCGTAATTTTAGTTCTACTGGCGAATACACATACAATGGTACTAATGAACAAGTTACGGGTTCTGGTTTGCCATCTCAGATCAGTGAACTCGACATCGATAACAACAACAATGTAAGGGCAACGAATAATATTGAAGTTACCGGAACATTATACCTGACTAACGGTTCCCTTATTATTTCATCAGGAAACAACCTGATCGCTAATACCAAGAATATTTCCAGTGGAGACCTTATTATGGAAAGAATTATAGCAGGTTCAACCGGATGGCGTATGATTTCTTCTCCACTTTCAACCTCATACGAAGATCTTTTAGACAGCACTGTAACACAGGGTTTTACAGGAGCTTTTTACTCCACAGGATCTATCCCTGGCGACACCCTTCAACCGAATGTATTGTACTATGATGAAACATATCCGGGAACTGATAATCAGCGTTGGAGAGCTCCAAATAGTGCATCTAACACTATTCCAGAAGCTCAAGGGCTCTATACATTTTTCTTCGGCGATATTGATTCAGATCCTTTATATAACAACCAATTTCCTCTTCCAACTACATTAACCGTCCAAGGACAAGAACATGATGGTGACGGAAACAGCGTCGACTTTGATGTTACCTATACTGCTTCAGCAGATTCTGGATGGAATCTGGTTGGAAATCCTTATGCCGCTACCATTGATTGGGATGACGGGACTTCATGGACGAAAACAAATATTGATAATACTATTTATGTATGGGATTCAGGGGTCAACAGTTTTAAAACCTGGAATGGAACAACAGGGGACCTGGATTCTGAAGGTTTAATTGCTCCTTTCCAGGGCTTTTGGATAAAAGCAAATGATATGAACCCTATTTTGGAAGTCACTGAAGACGCTAAAACATTTGATGGAGCCTATACTGGAAAAGTAAATTCCAAAAAGGAGGATGTTCCAGCTATATCTTTGACAATATCGAATGATACATTGCAGGCTTCTACTCATTTTATGTTTTCTACACAAGCAAGTATTGGTAAAGACATATCAGATGCGTATCGGCTTGTACCCCCACCCGGAATTGGTAATTTTGTTGATATCAATAGCGTAACTGAAAACGGAACTCGACTTGCAATCAATAATTTACCCAGGCATTTTGGCAGAGCCATTGAAATTCCCATTTATGTCAATGCCTATTCTCAGGGCATTTCTTCCAACGACCTTCTGACATTATCCATTAGTAAATTAAAGAACATTCCCCACGGATGGGATATTGAATTGAGGGATAATTACATAAAAAATAAACTCAATTTAGAAGATTCCTTTAGTTATTCTTTTACCTATCAAGGAAACTCAGATCATATAGCTCCAAATTTTGGATTTGCCGGCAGACCAAAAATCACATCCAAAAATTCAGATTCAGAACCTCGTTTCACTTTGATCATACATCCTGGTGAAGATGGTGCTGATCTTCCTGCATCCTTTAATTTAGAACAAAATTATCCTAATCCATTCAATCCCAGTACCAATATACAGTTTGATCTGCCAGTTCAATCTTATACTGAAATTACAGTATTTAGTATACTTGGACAACGATTAGAAACCATTGTTCAAGAAGAATTATCAGCTGGTACTCACAAATTTACTTGGGATGCCTCTGGGTATGCCAGTGGAGTTTATTTATACAGAATGATATCGGACGAAATTGTGATCACAAAACAAATGACACTAATAAAATAACTCAATAATTATTAACTATTTTTAACTTAATACCCCTTTTAGTTAGAATAGATTAATTTCGTCATAATTCTTTAGTTGGCTGATTATATTTAGTACAAACTAACCGTCCAAAGATCTAATGAATACATTCTGGAAAGTATATATCAGCACTATATTTTTAGTGTTAATTTCACTTGGCACTGAGATTGCCTCTGCCCAAGTATCCGGTTATGATTTCCGGAAAAAGTATGTAGTTAATAATGGTCAGGTTTCAGGGACTACAAACTTGACAAATTTTCCTGTTTTAATTGAACTCACAGATAATGATTTCAGAACCACTGGGAACGGAGGCGATGTTGAAAGTCCCAATGGTTATGATATCGTTTTTACCTCTGATGATGGATCCACCGTCCTCGATCATGAATTAGTTGATTACAACGCTTCAACCGGTTTAATCCGCTTCTGGGTTCGCTTTCCAACCCTTAACGCTACTACCGATACAGAATTTTTTATTTATTACGGGAACTCAAGCCAAACCACAGACCAATCTACCTCTTCAACTTGGGATAGTAGCTATCAGCTGGTTCTTCACTTAGATTCGGGCAGCCTTACGGATGCAACAGTAAACGGAAACGATGGTACCGATAATGGTACGGCAGATGCTGCTGGTAAAATTGGACGCGCACGAGTATTTGAGTCTGCTAATGATGATTTTATACAAATTCCTGATGCAGCATCTCTTGATATCACAGGAGACATCACTATTTCAATGTGGCATAATCCGGATGGATTTGCCGGCGGGCCTGATCTGGTAACTAAAGGAGATTATAATGCCGCTTATGGTACCTGGTATGATAACTCCGGTGAATTACGCTTTCAAACCGATACTGATGCTTTAAATAGTACCGGAACTATTACCAACAGCCAATGGAATTACCTTAATTTCACAAAATCATCCACCAGTGGCCGTTCTATTTATAT
>JAVLBT010000069.1:0-14567 GCA_031580945.1 Gracilimonas sp. | reverse complement strand
GGCAGAACAGCTGGCCCTCATGCCGGAAGATCGGCGCGCCGCACTCGCCGCAGTGGTGGTTGTTGAGCATGATCCGGAAATGATAAAAGCCGCTGATAATGTGATCGATATTGGGCCCTTTGCAGGAACACATGGCGGAGAAGTCGTTTTTCAGGGGCCTTATAGTGAACTTGAAAAAGCGGATACGCTCACCGGTAAGTTTTTGAGCGGAAGAAAAGAAATTCCTGTTCCCGGAAAACGCAGAAAGGGGTCTGGGAAGTCTGTTTTACTTAAAGGCGCTTCAGAACATAACCTGAAAAATATAGATGTAGAATTCCCGCTTGGCCTCATGACTGTGGTCACAGGGGTTTCTGGTTCAGGAAAATCTACTTTGGTGCACGATACTTTGTATGCGGGCATCCAAAAACATATCGGATCCTATAACGACAAAGTAGGTCGGCATTCCGACCTTTCGGGAATGGGAAGTGTCCACTCGGTAGAAATGGTAGATCAAAGTCCGATCGGCCGTTCTTCACGGTCCAACCCGGCAACATACACGAAAGCATTTGATGGAATTCGCGATCTTTTTGCCAATACCAAACAATCCAAGATCATGGGATATTCGCCGGGACATTTTTCCTTTAACGTGCCCGGCGGGCGATGTGAAGAGTGTCAAGGGGAAGGGGTACAACGCATCGAAATGCAGTTTATGGCCGATATTGAACTTACGTGTGAAGTTTGTAATGGCACCCGATTTCGAAAAGACGTACTGAATGTAAAGTATCGGGGAAAAAATATTCATAACGTACTTGAAATGCCGGTTTCAGAAGCTATCGAATTCTTTGTTGATGAAAATTCTATCGTCAACAAATTGCAACCTTTGGAAGACGTTGGTCTCGGTTACCTGCAGCTGGGGCAAAGTGCTACCACCCTTTCCGGTGGAGAAGCACAGCGGGTTAAACTGGCTAAATTTCTTTCTAAAACATCAACGGATCACACTTTATACTTCTTTGACGAGCCGACAACAGGACTTCACTTTGAAGATGTTGCGAAGCTGCTTGATTCTTTTAATGAATTAGTGAATCAGGGTCATTCGGTGATCATTATTGAGCATAACCTTGATATAATAAAATGTGCTGACTGGGTCATAGACCTTGGGCCAGAAGGTGGTTTTGGCGGAGGTACTGTAATTGGGGAAGGAACCCCGGAAGACCTCATGAAGATCGAAAAAAGTCATACCGGGCATTTTCTGAAAGATTATTTGGGTGACTAATCCTAATTATTATGGTGAAGGTCCCTCATGGAGATCCAGCCGACTATTAAAAAAATTGAATAGATAAGTCGGGGAGTTTGCTTTATTATGAATGCATTATTGAAAAGAACATTTTAGTCTAAAGATCTTGTTTTACCGGCTTCTTACATTGAACTGGAGAATCTATATCTCCAATCTGAATCGCTTTCAGTTACTGCTGACAATCGGTTATATCCTGTTTTTAGGTATTATGTTGGTAAATTTAGCAGGTACAGCCATTGTTGTAGTTATGATGGATAGCAACCCCTGGATGTCAATGGAGCTGCCATGGCTTACACCCGATATCTACTCTTTTATTTTGCTTGTATTCGCAAATGTTTTTTGGGTCATGCATTTTTCTTTTACCAATATGCGGTTACTAAATATTGAAGAAAACCGAAAACTATTGGGGTTTGGGTTTCCACTAAAGCGATTGGCAAAGTATCTCACGATCATTGGCTTTTGCCACCCGGTTAATATCATCTATAATTTTACATGGCTGGTTTTTCTACTTATACAGGTTGATTATGCATTTCAGGTTCCCGTTGCGATATCTGCAGTTGCCCTAAACTATGTGATGATATATTCCATAAAGCACCGGTTTATTCAGGTTGTAGAAAAGAGATTTATTGCAGTTGTCGTTGGTTTTCTGATTTTAGTTTTTGTGCTTTTTCAAATGGTTTCGCTGTTCGCTTCAAATTCAACCCGCATATTTGCTGAATTGATACCCAGAGTTGAGACGGTGAATGCATTCCTTTCCTGGGCACCGGGGGGCATGCTTATCCAGACCGTTACAGAATATTATGGCTGGATGAATGCAGGCATCATATTTTTATTCACCTCTTTGTTGGTGGGTTTGATCATAATAGATCATTTCAATAAGACAAAAGAGGGATTGCTAAATCCGGGCCTTAAAAAAGCTGAGGAAGAAAGCAGCTCCCTATGGAAGGTCCTTCGGAAGGTACTCGGGAGAAATGCCGGGAAATATTATTTTTATGTGATGAAGCATCCCTACAACCGATTGCAGGTTTTAACACTTACGGTAATTCCCATTGTATATGTTCCGCTACTAATGAATGTTGATTTTGAGATTGCTCAGACAATTCTAATACCAACGATCTTAGCGGGCATTCCGGTGGCACTTTTAGCAATGGGCATGGCCAATATGTATGGGTATGAAAATCGAGAGTTTTTATTGCACCTTCAGTTTCCTATTAACATTGAAAAACAGCTAAAAGAGCGTTTTTTAGGAGTGATCATATTACCGTTGCTGGTATTTTATCTGATCACGATTTTTGAACTTCTTGTGATCCCGGAGATCGGTTCACCCCTTGAAATTTTTATAGCGAATACGTTCTTCTTCCTGATGTTTATGTTGCTCTTTGTTTGGAGTTCTTATTTTCAGTATAAAAAAGCAACCTATTCCTCTTTTAGTTACAAGCACCCGATTATACCACAGAAAGTTACGTTTGCGATCTCATTTCTGATTTTTTCAATGGGTTATTTTGTTTTTGTGCCCCTCAACGGCTTAGAATGGTATCGACTTACCATCATGAGCACGGTAATTGTAGTAATGGGTATTTACCTGTGGCGACATATGGATGTATTAGTGAATTTATTTAGAAACCGAGTATTAATGAGATTATGGAACGAGCTGTAGAAATTAAAAACCTGGTGAAGAGATATGAAGATGAGCCGGTTTTACAAAAACTGGATCTTGAAATACCACCGGGCACAATTTTTGGGTTAATAGGTCCGAATGGGGCAGGAAAGAGCACGTTGATCGGTGTTCTTACCGGTTTGCTGAGTTTTGAAGAGGGCGAGATAAGTATTCACGGGATGGTGTTGGAACCAAAAAATGAGTTGGAGATCAAAAAGTTGATCGCTGCCGTTTTACAACCTCCTTTGTTATTTGAGCAGTTCAGCAGCCTTGAGTTTATTGAATATGTTTGCGAGATCTACGAAGTGGAAAAAGAGGGCCTCATCGAGAAAGCCTATTCCCTGATGGATTATTTTGACATCAAAGACTTTGCCAAGATCAAAGTAAATAAATTATCTGCAGGCAGTCGTAAGAAGCTGGCTTTTGTAACTTCTGTTTTGGTTGAACCTAAATTACTACTATTGGATGAACCTTTCGAAGCAGTTGATGTGATTTCTATTGAACGCATGAAAAACGTCATCCGACGCCTAAAAAGCCGGGGCGTTACGATCATTATCACCAGCCATATTTTGGAAGTAGTTGAAAACCTGTGTGACGATATTGCTATTCTTCATAATGGACACATCAAAGCCTACCTGGATTCGGTGAGCAGGAAAGAGCTGCAAAAAGATTCCAGCCTGCATGAGATCTTTGAAAAATATGTTGAAGTAGAACAAAAAGATGCAATCGTGGATTGGATATAACCCAAGACTCACTAAGCAAATTGTTTTGGATTATTAGGTGTGCGGGCAAGCTTGAATCCGGTCTTCATTTCATATGCGTTCACTATAATTTCGATCATCTGTTCAAGGGTATAAGTATTTGAATTTAAAACCAGGTCATAATCGCTGGCGTCATCAACATTTCGTTTGAAATTATAGCTAATGAAACTTTTACGTTCTTCATCTTTAGCGAGAACAATTTCATTAGCAATATTTTTGGGCAGCCCTTCCTGATCAGCATAATCTTGAGTTCGTTTCTTAATTGGGCGTACCACACGAACATGAAAGGAAAGATCTGATTTACTAATATAGTTGGCGCCCCGGCCCACTATAATATTGTTTCCCATTTTCTCTAATGCTTCAACTGTTTTTACAAGGCAGATCAGATAGTTCAAATTCGTTTCGCGAAGATTCATGAATCCAAAAATAGTGTCTTCCAGCAAACCGCGACGCGTCTCGTCCAGTGCTTTGATAAAGTGTTCACTGCGCCCTATTTCATCACTGATAACCGAAAGTAGGTCTTTATCCCACACTTTAAATTGAATTTCATTGCCAAGGGCATGTGCAAGTGCAGCCCCCTTTGCGCCAAACTCTCTGGAAACTGTAATAAGTGGAAATTTTTTGGCGGTAGGTTTATATCCTTTTTCAGCGTTCTTTTTACGACTCCAAAAATGAACTTGCTGCTCAATGAGTTGAGGAATTCTTTTAGCCATGTGAACCTCCCTGTAAATGGATAAGTTGGTTTGAGACCTTGTGTAAGTAAAGCAGATTTCACCGTATCCTAATTAAGGAATCAAATGTGAAGGCTACATGAAAAAGCAAATAAAAGCTTAATTTCACCCTTTCGATCAATTATTGTATAATAAAAAGGTAATTTTAACTGGGGTCTGCGATGAAATATATTGTTCAATCCGTAATTATTTTAATGATAAGCATCGGTTATACCGGTGAGGTTGCAGCACAAGAGCGGCCGAATCCCAATATTCCACAAGGCAACAATATGGAAGTGCCGGAAGGCTGGGAAGTTCGCCTTGATAAGCCCTCTCAAGAGGTTATAATCGGGGATCAGCCTGATTCCTCTGATATCTATTTCGTAAATATGACCCCCGGCTGGCATATCACATCCGGGCCCGCAGGTATTTATTATCATCCAGCAAATACGACGGAGGGAAATTTTTCCATTCAAACCGAAATACATTTCTTTGACCCGGGCGACAGAAACCGTGAGGCTTACGGACTTTTTTGGGGCGGCAAGAACCTTCAGGACCCTGAGCAATCCTATTATTATTTCCTGATTCGGAATACCGGAGAATATTTGATCAAAAAGAGGTCTGGCGAGAGCACTTCCGTCCTAAAGAATTGGACAGCAGCAGACACGATACAGGTTTTTGATGCAGAAACAGAAGGTTCATCGGTTTTAAATGTTTTGTCTATATCAGTTCAGGATGAACAGATCGTTTTTGAGATTAATGAGGAGAAAGTGGAGGCAATTTCTTCTGAAGAAATTGAAAGTCAGGGTATTTTTGGGTTAAGAGTCAATCATAGTATCAACGTACATATTTCAGATCTGGCTGTAATTTCGGAGTAAATACTGTAACTAAAAGGGGTTCAAAATAATGAAAAGGGGTTTAATTCTACTTATTGGCCTAAGTATCATGGGCTGCGATACAACACATAAGCTTACGGGTACCGATTATGTTGACATTGAAGCTGAACCAGCGCCCACATTTTCACAAAACTACCCTTATGAACTAATCGAGGAAGTTGGCTGGAATGATATAAGGACGTCACAAAAAGACAGAGAAGAAGATGAAGAATTCAGGGCGTGGCTTGTATCAGATATTTACCCGGGGCATCTGTTGAAAATTGAAAAAGGAAAACGGAAGGTAAAAGGAGAAATCATCCTGTATTGGCAAAAGGATACAGTAGCCACAAAAGAAGGAATGAAAGTAACAGATGTACAGATGCGAAGGTTGTTAGAAAAAAGATGTGGCCCTTTTAAAGAAACTCAGAATTTTGGGTATTGCTATCCCAAAACCGTGAATAATGATGAAATGGATTGGGAGGGATTGTATCAAAATATTGAAGCTCATAATTTCTGGCAAATTCCTGACAGTCCGGAAGGGAAGGTCACAGGAAATAAAAACTGGAAAATGTTTGTACAGATGCGACTGGGAAATTTTTATCGGCATTATACGCACGAAAACCCGAAGTCATACGAAAATCGTGAACTTCGAACGTCGGTAACGCAACTTTCCGGTGCTATAAGGCAGATCAGTAGCCGATTTGCACTTCCTACTTCCACCAACACCTTTGAAGGTATCACCGACGGATTCAAGTTTATTCCCTGCGATAGTACTGAAACCTGGAAAGTTAGAGCTGATATTCAAAAATTACTGAGCAGAGGAGGACTTGATATGGCTATTGATTTCAAAGAAAATGAAAGTTTTTATTACGTCCTCTTAAAAGGGCGGGTTGAAAATATTTGGTACCATGTATGGGATTCAGATGAATTTGACAGAGAAATATTCCCCGAACAGGTATTAGACATAAGAGCAGTAAGTGAAATTGCATGTCCGCAACAGTTCTCGACCTTTTAGGTAGTATATCCCCGATAAATATTTTTACATCTCTCGACAAGATATCAATTAAATTCTGCAACTGAATTTTATTTCAAGCGTATTGTTGATCTCATTTGAACCAAATTGGAGCAGAGCAATGAAACGCTTTAAAAATCTTTTTCCGAGTATACTTGTAATTGCAGCTGTTATGTTACTTTCGGCCTGCGTAAAAACGGTGAATCATTCTGAAACCACACATGTACGTGACCTTGTACAGTCCGATGTATTTACGATCCTGCCCGATAATGAAGCAGATGTAGAAGTCCATTATAATACCGATGAAATAAAGGGTGAATATCTTGAGCTTGCCTCTGTAACGGTAAGTGTGAAAGAGTCGGGAACCAAGCCAGATAAATCTGCAATGATCGAAAAACTAAAGCAAGAGGCAGATATGTTGGGAGCTAATGCAATATTAGTACTGGAAACAGTGAACAATAAAGATGGAATTCAATCTAAGACCCAGATAAGAGGGATGGCCATCTTTAAACTTGATGAAATTCCGCAAGAAATGAACGAGCCCATTGCCGCGCTGCCAAGCTGAGGAGATATTCCGTTATAAGGTTGAATTAATTTTATATCATGCTGGTCAATCATAAAAGAACGAAAGGATTATGAATGACCAAGTACAGGCACAACTGGAGCGGTTGATAGAGCTAATTCCTGAACTTATTGGGGCCACTTCAGCACTAATTATTTTCTTTTTTATTGGTCGATTAAGCAGTAAAGCCATTGCTCGTCTTTTAGAGTCTCGGGAGCACAAAGGGGTCAAACAAACCCGTTTAGTTGTACGGCTGATTCGGTGGGCATTCAACATATTTGGGGTGATCATTGCTTTAAATATTTTGGGACTTACCCAAGTTGCCGCCAGTTTTCTTGCTGCCGGAGGTGTTGTTGCTGTAGTACTTGGCTTTGCATTTCGCGAAATAGGGGAAAATCTCCTTGCAGGATTCTTTTTATCCTTTAGCCGGTCATTTGACGTGGGGGACCTGATCGAAAGTAATGGAATTCGAGGTACGGTAAAACGTATTGAGATCAGAGAAGTTCATATTCGTACTGCGGATGGATGTGATATTTACATTCCTTCCGCAACTATTTACAAGAATCCCCTTCATAATTTTACAAGAGACGGACTCAGGCGAAGCGATTTTACAATAGGTATTGACTTTGGTGATGACCCACAAGCGGCAAGAGAACTTTTACTGAAAAAAATAAACGATCATCCGCATGTGCTAAAAAAACCCGAGGCTGATGTTCAAATCTCCGGCTTTAATCCCACCTATATTGAATTAACGGTTTATCTTTGGGTGAATACATTTAATACTACTCCATTGCTTGGTGAAGTAAGATCACAACTAATGAAAGATTGTTTACAAGTGCTCTCTGAAAACGGATATACTTTTAGTTCAAATGTAACTACAGCTATAGATATGCTTCCTGTAGAGGTACGCCTTGACTCCCAAGAGAGTAAGACTTAAAACTCAGGTTTAAGTAATTCTGCTATTTGCTCTAATAAAATTCGCTGTTCTTTTGTGATGGAACCTCGTGTATTAGAATCAATGTCTAACTGTGCTACAAATTCCCCATCCTTAATGATCGGTACCACAATTTCAGATTGTACATCTACACTACATGCGATGTAATTATCTTCCTCGTGCACATTTTGTGAGACAAAGGTCTCATGACTGATAGCCACTTGTCCACAGATTCCTTTACCAAATGGAATTCGGGTATGATCAGTTGGTTCCCCGACATAGGGTCCCAGAATTAATTCTTTTTTTCCATCCGGATCAGCAAAATAAAATCCGACCCAATCAAAGGTTTCCACTTCCTCAGAAAGTAAATTACAGATGGAAAGAAGCTTTTGATCTAATGAAATGTGTTGAGCAAGCAGATCTTTAGTTTGCGAAATAATTTGGTCAGCAACAGTTTTAACAGGGTTCATAGGATTGTAATAATTCTGGCAAAATTTATGGTATCAGTATTCAAAGTTACGTTTTGTATTAAGTAAAAACATCCCATTTAAATTCCATAAAAGGTGTGTATCTTTGAGACATTATGGAAAACTTTTTTACCGACATTATTCCTTTTTCCACCTTATTTATGACCGCTTTGGGCTTATTTGCCGCGAGCTTTTCCTCTTTATTTTCAGTTGTAAACCCTTTTGCAGCTATGCCTGTATACATATCCTTAATGGAGGGAAATACCGATGAGGAAAAAATTCGAATTGCAAGGAAAGCAAGCACCTACATGTTTTGTGTGCTGATCACTTTTCTGTTGATTGGAACATATATTCTCAGCTTTTTCGGAATAAGCTTGCCAGGAATTCAAATTGCTGGTGGACTGGTTATTGTGCGAGCCGGTTTTTCCATGCTAAGCCCTCAGAATGGTGGAAGAAAACTAACAAAAAAAGATCAGGAGGCAGCCAAAGACAAGGAAGATGTATCCTTCAGTCCATTGGCGATGCCTTTGCTCTCCGGGCCCGGAAGTATAGCTGTGGTTATTGGTTTTGGTTCTGAAGCGCAAGGAGTAACAGATTATTTTGTAAACGGACTTGCCGTTTTTGCGACAGCACTGCTGGCCTATTTAATTTTAAGGGTATCTCCAAAACTGGTTAAATACATCGGAAGTGCCGGTATGTCAGTGATCACCAGAATGATGGGTTTTATTGTATTAGCAATTGGGGTACAATTTGTGATCAACGGGATCTCAAAATTCTACGGTATCTAAGATGGATATACAAAAGCTTGTGAATTATGACGATTGGGCAAATCAGAGGATCTTTTCAGCTATGAAAAAAGTTGGCAAGTCTTCCAAAAAAGACAAGTGTAAAAAACTCTTTGCACATCTACTTACGGCTCAGAAAGTATGGGTTCACAGGATCAAAAAACTTCCACTCCCTGAAAAGATTTGGCCGGATCTATCCATTTCTGAAATGAAAACATTGCTTATAGAAAATCCAGCAAAGCTACATGACCTTATCGCCGCCAAAGAGGAGATCATTGACTATAAAAACTCCAAAGGTGAAGTATTTACAAATACGGTAGAAGAAATATTACTTCATATTATTATTCATGGGCAGCATCATCGGGCTCAGATAGCAAAGTTAATACGGGAAGCAGGGGTAGACCCACCAGCCACCGACTTCATATTTTTTCTACGATCATTAGATAATTAATCTCCCGTTGGTTAGTTTCAACGCTTAATCTTAATTAAACGGACAATACCCTGGCACTCCTCGAAGAATATTTAGCTGCTTTTTCCTCCTTTATGTGGGGATATCCACTTGTATTATTATTAGTTGGTGGCGGACTTTGGTTTTTGATCTACTCCGGGTTCACCCCATTCAAGTTTTTCTTCCACGCCATTGATCTGGTACGTGGAAAGTATGACAATCCTGATGATCCCGGCGATATCAACCATTTTGAAGCACTTTCAACAGCGTTGGCATCTACGGTGGGAATGGGAAATATCAGTGGTGTAGCTGTGGCTATTTTTATGGGCGGTCCCGGCGCGCTGTTCTGGATGTGGATGAGTGCGATCGTGGGAATGGCCACCAAATTTTTTACCTGTACACTATCTATAATGTATAGGGGAGAAGATACGGAAGGCAAAATTCAGGGTGGCCCGATGTATGTGATTCGTGAAGGACTCAGCAGTAAATGGATGCCCCTCGCATATTTATTTGCTATGGCGGGTTTATTCGGCCCTTTACCGATCTTCCAAACCAATCAGCTGGTACAGATTTTAAGAGATTTTATTTACATCCCAAATGGTTGGGTTGAAGCAGACGCAGCGTTTACGGGGAACCTGATCACAGGTATAGTGCTGGTTGGTTTGGTATCGCTGGTAATCTTTGGCGGAATTACCAAGATTGGTAAAGTTGCATCAAAGTTAGTTCCAGCTATGGTAGTGATCTATTTTGTTTCAGTACTATTTATCTTGGCGGTGCATATAGCTGATGTTCCATATTATTTAGGACTGATCGTCTCTGATGCATTCACAGGAAAGGCCGTAATGGGAGGAGCAGTTGGGCAATTAATAATTATCGGAATTCAGCGTGCTGCATTTTCAAATGAGGCTGGCATTGGAACCGAGTCGTTGGCACACGGGGCTTCTAAAACGAAAGAGCCTATTCGTGAGGGCTTGGTAGCGATGATGGAGCCGGCGATCGATACGCTTATTGTTTGTACAATGACTGCCCTCGCGATTTTGGTAACAGGTGTTTGGCAAACAACGGAGGCCAACGGTGTTACACTCACGTTAAATGCATTCAATGAAGCACTTCCTGCATTTGGCACCTACTTGCTTATGATCTCGGTATTTACTTTCAGTGTGAGCTCCATGCTTTCCTATTCATATTATGGTTCTAAGTGTTTAGGGTTTTTGATCGGAGCCGACAAACAACATTTGTATAATTATTTCTATGTTTTTTCCATTGTGTTTGGAGCTGTCGCATCGCTGGATGCTGTCATCAACCTGATTGATGGAATGTTTGCTCTGATGGCGGTACCGACTATGATATCAGCCTTACTCCTTTCACCCAAAGTGAGGGCGGCTTCTAAGGATTATTTCAAAAGGTTGCAATCTGGAGAATTCAAGGAATACAAGAAATAATTAGACTAATAGCCCCGGCCTTCAGGCCTTTTAAAATGCATTAAAAGGGCTGAAGGCCTGCCTAAAAAACTTATGATTTTTATCACCGGCCTGAAGGCCGGAGCAATAAAAGAATCACTATACTTATTAAAAAGTAATTTTATCTTGAGTTCGGGTACAAACTAAAGACTAAAAGACATGCCTTATATAAGAGTATATGGTCACTTTGTGTGGGCCACAAAAAGCAGAAAAAAATTACTCAGTTTAGAAAACAAAGACATTCTATGTAATCACATAAGAAAATATGCTGAGTCGAAACAAATTTACCTGTTAAATATCAATGGTTGGCATGATCATTTACATGCACTGATTTCTTTTTCATCAGATCAAAACATTGAAACTTTGATGAATCTTATAAAAGGAGAATCCTCATTTTGGGCTAACAGAAATCTTAAACTCACTGAGAAATTTGGTTGGCAGGAAGAATACTTTGCCGTTTCAGTTGGTCAGTCTCAATTGAAAAGCGTTCTCAAATATATCGACAGGCAAGAAAAACATCATGAAGTAAAAACCTTTCAACAAGAATATGATGAATTCATTGAAAAATATAATTTCAAAAATGTCACATAATACAAAAAGTAATTGCTCCGCCCTTTAGGGCGGTGAATACTTGAAGCCCAAATAATAAAAGCTTTGCCCGGATATTCTAAAAGTGATGCGGTTTATCAAAGCTTTGGCAAGAAGCTTATATAGGGTTAGTAGGCCTACCCTCGGCAACCACTGGTACAACCCCAACCAGCCTCGAGGTTCCATTCTTTCTTATTCTGCTCACCAGCCTGAAGGCCGAAGTAATAGACGTGACTTATTGGATGTTTTAAAATATACCCTCAAGCTCCGTGGATAGTCCTTTCCTTATCGCCCCATCTTTTGCATATTCTATGCCAATTCAACATTCATAATTTATAATTCTCATAATATGAAGCGAGCGATATTATTTCTGCTGATGGCTTTTGTCTCTTTTCAGGCCGCAGCTCAACTTCCCACGATCTCCGAAAAAACAGAAGGACTTTCTAAAACTGAAGGCTTTTTCGATTACTACTACGATGAATCCAAAGATCAGCTCTGGCTAGAGATCGATAAGCTGGATACGGAATTTATATACGTGAATTCCCTGGTGGCGGGGATTGGCTCCAACGATATTGGACTGGACCGCGGTCAACTTGGTGATACTCGTATTGTATATTTTGAACGACGTGGACCAAAACTGATGATGGTACAGCCGAATTATGGATTCCGCGCTGAGACTGATAATGATCTGGAGAAAAAATCAGTTCGGGAAGCCTTTGCTAAATCCATTTTAGCTGGATTTGAAATTGCTGCTGAGGAAGATGGAAAGCTACTCATTGACCTGACTCCATTTTTATTGCAGGATGCACACGGAGTAGCAGAAACATTGAGAAGCAGAAATCAAGGGTCCTATAGCCTCGATAAAAACCGATCGGCTCTGTATAAAGAGGCCATCATGAACTTCCCAAAAAATACTGAGTTTGAGGCTACGCTAACTTTTGCCGGCAGTAATCCTGGCGGATGGGTTCGCTCTGTTACGCCAACTCCTGAAGCCATAACCGTACGCCAGCATCATTCGTTCGTGGAACTACCGGATGATGGATATGAAAAACGGGAATACGATCCACGAGCAGGTTATTTTGGTATTTCATATCAGGATTATGGATCACCGATCGATGAATCATTGACGAAGCGATTTATTTCCCGGCATCGATTAGAGAAAAAGAATCCTGAAGCTGAAGTCAGCGAACCGGTAGAGCCAATCGTATATTATCTGGATAACGGAACTCCGGAACCCGTTCGAAGTGCGCTTTTAGATGGTGCCCGATGGTGGAATGAAGCTTTTGAAGCCATTGGCTACGAAGATGCCTTCATCGTGAAAGTACTCCCAGAAGATGCTCATCCGCTGGATGTTCGCTATAATGTGATTCAGTGGATTCATCGCTCAACGCGTGGATGGTCATACGGTTCTTCTGTTCGTGATCCGAGAACCGGCGAAATCATAAAAGGCCACGTTTCCCTTGGTTCACTCCGCGTGCGACAAGATTACCTGATCGCCGAAGGATTGCTTGCTCCTTATGCCGATGAATCGGAAGAAAATTCTGCAATGCAGGAAATGGCACTTGCTCGAATTCGACAGCTTTCTGCGCATGAGATTGGCCATACCATCGGGATCGCTCACAACTTTGCAGCCAGTGTTACGAATGATGCTTCCGTAATGGATTACCCACATCCCCAACCTAAAATTACGAATGGCGAGATCGATCTTTCCAATCCCTATGATGTAGGAGTTGGAGAGTGGGATAAATTGGCCGTGGCTTATGGATACCAGGACTTTCCGAAAGGAACAGATGAAAAAACTGCACTAAATGAAATTCTTAAAGAAGGCTACAGCTCTGGACTAAAATACATTTCTGATCAGGACGCACGTCCGCAAAGTGGAGCTCATCCGTACGCGCATCTCTGGGAATTTGGGGATGATCCGGTTCAGCAACTTCCAACTATTGTGGAAATCCGAAAAACGGCGCTCGAAAATTTTGGAGAAGCTAACTTGAAAACTGATCGCCCACTGGCTGAATTACAGGACGTTTTGGTTCCGATCTATCTCTTCCATCGCTACCAGGTAGAAGCTACCGTCAAACTTATTGCCGGACTCGACTATACCTACAAAGTGAAAGGCGACAATCAGGCATATCCTGAAATTGTAGATCGTGAAACACAGGAAGCGGCGCTGAATGAAATGCTTGCAACCATTACTCCAGAGGCGCTTGCATTGCCGGAAGATCTATTAGAGCTCATTCCTCCACGCCCTGCCGGACTTGGTTATTCCCGCGAACTATTCAATGGAAATACAGGTCCTGCTTTGGATGCCCTCGGTATTGCTGAAACAGCCGCTGATCTACCTGTGAGTCTGATTCTAAATCCCGATCGTGCCAATCGATTGGTAGAGTATTCCGCCAGAACGGGAAACTTGAGTTTAGAAGAAGTGCTGGATGAACTTATTAAGGTAAGCTGGGACAAGAAAGCCAATAGCGGGTATCTGGGCTCAGTTCAAAGAGTAGTAAATCATGTAGTATTGAAAAATATGATCGAGCTGGCAGCGTCTAACAATGCCAATCCTGTTACCAAAGCAATTTTGCATAAAAAGCTGACGGATCTTCAATCTAAATTATCAGGTAAAAAAGATGCCGATAGTCAGTATGGGGCACACCAGATCGCTCAATACCTCACCAATCCCGAAGAGTTTGAAGTGGAAGATGCCCCGGCACCACCTCCGGGTTCTCCGATTGGCTCGGATGTAATGATATATTGTGAGTTTTAATTTAATGCCAAAAAAAGTTGTCACTCTGAGCGCCCAAAATAGTTGAGTAGAGTACTCTGGTGATCGTGAAGAGTCTCAAGTTCAACACCACTTACCAGGTTTTATAGAACTTGAGATCCTTCGCGTTAAACTCTTTACTCAATTGATATTTCTTAGCGCTCAGGATGACAGCCTAATTAAAGTAATTCCCCACTAAATGCGAATCATCCCACCTGAAAATCTTCTTGAAGCTTATGCCCAGGGAATCTTCCCGATGGCCGAGCATAAGAACGCC
>JAVLBT010000068.1:0-14610 GCA_031580945.1 Gracilimonas sp. | reverse complement strand
AATTCACCCTTACAATTCATAAGGCAGATTCTTCTTTCTGTACCACGGCTCGCTGAGCCTTGTTGTTGGTTTAGGCAGTTCGGGATGAATCCGACAACGTACATCTCCCTGCAAATGATCTGAAGATCATTTCCGGTCCCTCTTCAAAGAGGGAATTCTCTCTTAATGAGTCTGATAAAAGTTTTGATATCGGAACTTTAAACTATTTGGGATGGATTCTTAAAAAAGTCTCCCTTGGAAGGGAGACCGGTTCAGAACATCAGTTCTGAAGCAGAAGGATGTGGGATGTTGGATTTTAATTTAATGAACCATGATTTACTTGATTAAAGGATTATCAAGATAATTATGAGGGTAAAGGATGTCAGTTCATGAGGGCAATCCCATAATCCAACAAATCAAGGTTCAAAAAGTAAGAAGTATATCCAACACATTTACCGATTTTAGCCTGATCATATTTCATCAATTTGTATCTTTGCCAATATAAATTCATCAAGAATAAAGGCGAGTTGGCTATGAGTGTATCTCAGAAAAATACAGACGATTCAAAAATTGGCATCCTGATCATGGCCCACGGGGGCGGAACTACTTGGAACAGTATGGTGAAAGAGGCCGCAAAACCCCTGATCGAAAAATACCAGGTAGAGTTTGCCTGGGGGATGGCGAATTTTGTATCTCTTCAAAAAGCGGTTCAAAATCTGGAAGCCAAAAAAGTATATCAGATCATTGTCGTACCACTTTTTATTTCGAAACACAGTCCCATATTGCGACAGGCGGAATATTTGTTGGGACTACGGGATGAACTTGAAGACCAACCGATGCCGGTGATGCATTACACTAAGGAATTCATGGAAATGTCGGGCGTGGACCTGAATGAATCTCATAAAATGCACAACATGTTATTTCCCCCAACGCTCCATCAAGTAGAACTAAATACGCCGATTCATTTCACTGATGCACTGGATGATCACCCCGCAGTTGCGGCTATTTTAAGAGATCGGATATTGACGCTCAGCAACGATCCTGCTAAAGAAATCGTGGTATTAGCTGCTCATGGGCCCAATGGGGAAAAAGACAATACCGGCTGGGTTCGAAGTATGGAATCGCTGGCAGGTCAGGTTCAGCAAACGCAAAAGCAAGATGGACTTCAGGCATTCAAAATGATCAATGCGGTTACTGTGCGGGATGATGCTCCTGAAAACATTCATGAGCAAGCAAAACAACACCTGAGAGCTTTGGTGAGACAGGGAAATCTTTCGGGAGAAGTGATCGTGATACCCGTGTTTCTGTCGCCGGGAGGGAGGGAGAAATCCATAGCGCAGCGCCTGGAAGGTTTGAATTTCAAATGGAGTGGCGAAACACTTTTACCGGATGAGCGCCTGACGGATTTTCTATTGGATTCCGTTTCTGAAGCTCTTTTAAAAGTTCCTGAATAAAAGAAACAATTGGAACGCGTTTTCCGGTGAGCATCGCGTAAGGCTCGCATCAGGCTATTTCTCCAAATAGTAAGTTGGTTACTTCACATTCTTTTTCCGATTCCGGATGTAATCCTCGAAAATGTATCCACCCAGATTGTCAAGGGAAGCAAAGTAAGCTTTTCCTTTGTTGGCTTCGGTCATTTCACGTACAAAACTTTGGAGATATGGATCCTGTGCGATCATAAAAGTGGTAATGGTAATTTGATCGCGCCGACACTTAACGGCTTCATCAAGCACTTTATTTACAATTTTTCGATCGAGTCCGAAACTGTTCTTGTAGAGTTTGCCATTTTCAATCATGCAAGATGGTTTACCATCGGTGATCATAAATATTTGCTTATTGGCATATTTCTTTCGCTGCAAAATGTGTCGAGCTACTTCCAAACCTTGTTTGGTGTTGGTGTGATAAGGGCCGACTTTTAGATAAGGAAGGTCATCGACAGAAATTTGCCAGGCTTCGTTTCCGAAGGCCACAATGTCCAGAGAGTCCTTGGCATAATTGTTCATGATCAGTTCAGAAAGCGCCATAGCCACTTTTTTGGCCGGTGTAATTCGGTCTTCTCCGTACAATATCATAGAATGGCTGAGGTCGATCAATAAGACGGTAGCAACAGAGGTGTAGTGATCTTTTTCATACACTTCCAGGTCATCTTCCTGAAGATTGAAGGCATCGATAGAACTGTGATTAAGCATATTCAGCATGGTTCCCACGCTATCGATCTGGCCGATATCATCTCCTGGATTCCATTTTCGGGTTTCCGGCTGCCGCTCCAGCCCTTTTCCGGCATACGGTGTTTTGTGTGAACCAATACCGCCTTTTTCTAAATTTTTGAATATTTCTTCAAGAGAACGTTTCCTCAAACTGCGCTCCGACTTTTTGGTCATAATGTAAGCCGCAGGGCCATCTTGATCTCTTTGGATGTAGCCGCGCTCTTGTAGCTCTTCGATAAAATCACCCAGTGAATATTCACCCTCAAACTGATCCGTGATGTCATATTCTTTATCAAGTTCAGTCAGCCATTTAAGAGCTTGCGAAACATCTCCGCTTGCAATGGTCAGCAACTGCTGGAAAAGATCCCAAAGCGTATCAAAAGGTTTTTTGCTGTTGTTCTTAGCAAATCGCTCATCCCATTCAAAGTATTTAAAATGCATAAGATCCTCTTTTTTTAATCAAATACTTACTACGCTAAATCAGTTCCATATTTCTTTAAAAAGAATATTACAGTTGGATATATTGACCACCTCAAGGAACAAAATGTATGAAGAAAAATCAGGTTACAGACCGGTTAAAATTTGAACGTCAGCTTTGGGATGAAGGCTTTGAACGAATCATGGGTTTGGATGAAGTAGGACGTGGATGTCTTGCCGGTCCGGTGGTTGCTGCGGGTGTGGTATTTAAACCAAATGCTTATCTGCCGGAAATTCGGGATAGTAAAACTATGTCGGAAAAGGAGCGGATAGAATTGGCAGCGATCATAAAAAAAGAAGCACTGCTTTGGTCAGTACAGGAAGGAAGTATTAGCGAAATTAATAAATTGAATATTCTGTGGGCTTCTTTGCAGACTATGCAAAAATGTGTGGATGCAGTAACAATGGAGCCGGATTACCTGCTGGTTGATGGCAATCGGTTCATTAAAACGTTGAAACCATATACATGTTTGGTTAAGGGAGATGACCGCTCAATGAGTATTGCAGCTGCTTCAATATTAGCGAAGGTTTACCGGGATGATTTAATGCGTGAGCTTCACCATAAATATCCTGAATACAGCTGGGATACCAATGTGGGGTATCCGACCGCAGCTCATAAAGAAGCCCTTAGAAAATATGGATACACGAAGTATCACCGAATTTCATTTAACCTTGGAACCGGTAAGAAAAGAGTAAAAACTGAATAATAATTACCCGGGATAACCACCGCCACTGCCAATGTAATCTCTCAGTGAATCAATTTCTGACTTTTGCTTAGCAATAACGGTTTTAACTACATCGCCAATAGAAATTACACCAACAACCTGATCATTATCCATTACAGGAAGATGCCGAATTTTTTTATCGGTCATAAGTTGCATGCACAAATTTATAGTGTCATCCGTATTCACCCGTATTACCTTATCCGTCATAATATCCCTGACAGGAGTGGTTTTGGAAGTCCGGCCTTTTAAAATGACTTTATTTCGGTAATCCCGTTCAGAAATGATCCCTGCAATTTTATGATCTTCCATTACCAACAGGGCACCGACTTGATATTCAGCCATCTTCGATATTGCTGAATAAACCGAGTCATCGGGTTTAACGGAATAAATATCCCTTCCTTTTTGATTTAATATTTCTTTAACCTGCATAATTCATCTCCCATTTTGTTTTTAGCTACTATTTAATAAAAGCATTTTTTGGAACTTTGCAAGCATCATTAGCGAGGATCTATAAATATGACACGTTTGGAGGTAATGAGGTACTCGTGCTCGAATAGAGGTCAGCTATCTGACTTCATTTTTCTGTTTTTCTTAAAAATAATGAAAGCTGTGAATTGTTGGATTAAGTCGTCTGATAGCTGAAAGCATTATAATTAGAGCATTGAAAACCAAATCCCCAATTTGAATAAAAACTTAAAAAAGTATAGTCCACTTATGAAGTGAAACGTCTGCATCATGGAACCTAAAACTCGAGATCAATGATGGGAAACTTGTAGCCATTCAAAAACGGCATCAAAAGCAATATTTCGGGTTTCTTTATGGGATAAGAAGACGTCATGTATGGCTCCGGGAATCTCAGCAAAATCAACAGATGGCCCCAGTTTTTCCCCATAAGACTTGATGTGGTGAACATTCAGCACCATATCTGTTTTCAGGATGACATCATTCCATTTTTTATAAAAACTGGACTGATCTGAATGCAAGATCAGGATCGGGATCTGAATATTAGATTGCGTTCTTAAATACTTTTGGGCACGGTATATTGCATGCACCCATTTAAAATAGGCCGGAAATCCATTTGGAGGCTTCCATGTGGTGTTAAAAGTCCACTCTCCATATTTTTCCTGAAAAATGCTGGCGTTATATAAATGCGATAAGGATTTATTTTGAGAGGCAAATGGAGCAAAAAAAGAAATGAAACCAGAAGCGGGCAGTAAGATCTTTCGTTGCCATTTGGGAAGATTGAATTGCAGAAACGGAGAATTAAAAATAACCCTGCTTACCTGATCTCTGTATTGTCCTTTATTTAAGTAATAGCTTTGAATGAGTGCACCCGTGGAATGCCCTAAAAATATAATTTCCTCTGAGGTTTCTCCTTTTATGATTTCAATAGTATGATCTATTTCTTCAAAATATTCCTGTAATGACCTGCAATAATTAGGATGTTGATGAGGCAGTAACGAGCGTCCGTATTTCCGAAGGTCTAAGGCGTAAAAATTATATCCTTCCGCATTAAATTTCTGAGCCACATGCGCCTGAAAAAAATAATCATTGAATCCGTGTAGATAAAACACAGCAGGCCTGTTTGGTTTGTTTTCTGGAGAATGGATGACCGTTGCAATGACGTTCCCTTCATAATCCTCGCCAAGCCTAATGGTTTGTTCCCTAAAATCCCCAATGTTCAAACTGTTCATACAATTTCTTTAACTCTGCCAATTTTTCCATCCGTTAACCGAACTTTGATCCCATGTGGATGAGTAGGGCTGTTGGTGAGCAGGTCTTTTACGGTTCCAAATGTGAGCTTCCCGGACCTCTGGTCTTTCTTTAGTACTATTCCCACCTTCATGCCGGGCTTAATATGTTCTCTCTTTGTTCCTTCCACTATCTTGTTTCATAATTTTCTTTCATGTAGGCCACTGAAGAAGATATCATATTTCTTAATACGTCCTCGTCAATATCATCGAAACGGTTTATATATAAGCAGGATTTACCGGTCTTGTGTTTGCCAAGCTCTTTTAGCAGTTCCTCATATTGTGAAAAACCAGCCATAATATATAAGCTAATACTTTTCTTCCGGTTGCTAAAACCCACCAGCATCCAGTCGCCTTCCCTTCCACTTGCATAACGGTAATGGTAACTCCCATATCCTACGATACTATCTCCCCACATACTTCCAGGTTTTCCGGTAATTTCCTGCATCATTTTGTGAACTTTTAAGCAATCTTTTTTTCGGTCAGGATCCTCTATCGACTCCAGGTAATTATCTACACTTCGATCATTTTTCTTGGTTTTTAAATCTGCCATAACCTTTGGTTTAGAGTGTAAAACTATTTGATAGACATAATATTGGTTTGGGATTTTAGAAGCTACATACTATATACTCAATTATGAAAAATCCACTAAAAAAATTCTTTGGACCCAGCACCTTAGTAGCTGCTGCCTTTATAGGTCCGGGTACTATTACCGTTTGTACCTTAGCTGGAGTAAGGTCAGGATATACGCTTCTTTGGGCCCTGCTTTTTTCTGTTTTTGCTACCATAATTCTTCAAGAAATGACTGGAAGATTGGGCATCGCGACTCGTAAGGGACTTGGGGAAGCTATTCGAAAGAATCTGACACAACCCGTTATAAGAATTGCTGGAATATTGGTCGTTGTGAGCGCAATTGTGATTGGTAATATTGCCTATGAAGGAGGTAATATTTCAGGAGCAGTTTTGGGATGGGAAGAGTTTTTTGTGGGATTGGATTTCACTTTCTATGATCTGAGAATAAGCCTGACATCGGTGATAATTGGAGTGTTCGCATTTATAGTACTGTACCTTGGCAGCATAAAAAAGATCGTAATTATCATGACTTCATTAGTAGCTCTGATGAGCGTGGTTTTTGTTACAACTGCCATTTTTATCCAACCAAGTATGTCCGCCATTTTAAAAGGGTTGTTTATTCCGGTTGCATCTGCGGATGAATTGTTTACCGTGGTCGCTTTGATTGGGACAACGGTGGTGCCGTATAATCTTTTTTTACACGCTTCTACCGTACAAGAACGCTACAAGCATGTATCTGAGATGAATAACATGCGGATTGAAAATGCCGTTGGTATTATTTTAGGAGGGCTCATCTCTGTGTGCGTGGTTATAACCAGTGCAGCAGCTGCAGATGGTGGATTGGGTGAAGTTCAAAATGCATCTGATATGGCAAAACAGCTTCAGCCATTACTTGGTGACTGGGCCAGAGTTTTTATGGGTGTCGGTTTATTTGCAGCGGGTATCACTTCAGCAATTACAGCACCCTTAGCTGCTGCATTTGCAACAAAAGGTATTTTTGGCTGGAAAGGAGGAATACAGGATTTGCGATTCAGGGCAGTTTGGGTAATAGTGTTATTGGTAGGAGTGATGTTCTCCTCATTAAGCATAAACCCGGTACAGTTGATCGAATTTGCACAGGTTGCAAATGGAATTACACTTCCTGTGATTGCCATATTCTTATTGTACATTATGAATAAACCATTAATGTTGGGGACAAACCGAAATTCGCGCTTGCAAAATATTTTAGGAATTTTTGTGATCTTGGTTACCCTACTAATTGGTTTTAGAAGCTTGAATTCAGTTCTAAATATTATTTAAAAATGCTTTCAAAACTTGACCTCAATTGTGATATCGGAGAATTTTACGGTTTATATGATGAGCGCAGAGATTCAACCATTATGCCGTATATATCAAGTTGTAACATTGCCTGCGGGTTTCATTCAGGGGATCCGGTTACCATACAAAAGACGATTCAAATGGCACTTGATCATAATGTGAGTATTGGAGCTCATCCTTCATATCCTGATCTTCAGGGATTTGGCAGGAGAGTAATGAACTTAAGCCAACAGGAACTGGAGTCGTGTGTACTATATCAGGTTTCAGCGCTGAAGGGAATGACCGAAGCACTGGGTGGACAACTTCATCATATAAAGCCACATGGAGCCTTGTATAATCATTCTGCAAAAGATGAAAAGACAGCAATCGGTGTTGTAAAAGCCATTGTGCAGGTTCAAAAAGATATGTTGGTATATGCTCCTGCAAATTCGGTTTTGAGTGAGGTTGCCATTGATGCTGGACTTCGGGTAAAAAGTGAAGTTTTTGCAGACCGCAGATATGAGGACGACCTAACGCTAAGGTCGCGTAAACTGGAGGGAGCTGTGTTGAAAGAACGAAGTGAGGTTTTAGAACAACTTGGTAATTTTCTGCAAGGTCATGTAAAAACACAGGGGGATCTTTCTCTTCCCATAAAAGCTGAAACTGTTTGCCTGCACAGCGATACGGAAGGAGCAGAAGAACTGGCCGCTGCAATTCACAAATATCTGGAAGACCATGATATCAAAATCACTTCTGCTTAATGATCAAAAATGGAGAGCTTCTTTTTTAGGAGAGAAAGCTATTTCCTTAGCACCATCTGCTAAAAATAGCCCCTTATCGGTGATTCATAAAGCAGCTCGAATAGTTGAGGAATCTGAAATTCAGGATCTGATCGATGTTATTCCCGCATACGAAAGTATAGCGCTGATCTATGCACGCCCACTCTATGATCTGAATGAAGAAATCGCTGAGCTGGAACAAAAGATCAGACAAACAACGATTAAAAAACAGGAAGTAAGTAGGATCGAGGTTCCGGTTTGTTACGAAATGGGCTTAGACTGGGATGAGATAGAAAAGAATACAAAAATACCCAGAGAACGATTTATTGAAAGACATGAATCCGGTACTTATGAGGTAGCGATGATGGGCTTTTTACCTGGTTTTATATATTTATCAGGATTGGATGAGGATTTATCATGCCCCAGGAAAAATAATCCAAGGACAAAGATCCCATCTGGGTCGGTAGGAATTGGTGGTTCTCAGACGGGTATTTATTCCCTTGAAAGCCCCGGGGGATGGCAAATCATCGGTAGGACTCCGGTCCACTTTTTTAATGAGGAACGTGATCCGCCCATTAATGTAATGCCAGGTGATCATGTCCGGTTCAAAAAGATCAGTAAAAAAGCATTCGATCAATGGGAGGTGTGATGGCTGCGGTTGAAGTGATAAATAGTGGCTATTACACAACTATTCAGGATGCTGGCAGGGTAGGTTACAGAAAATTTGGAGTTCCGGTAAATGGGGCAATGGATAGCTATGCTCAAAAACTGGCAAACTGGTTGGTAAGTAAGCCCTCTGGAGCACCCGTACTGGAAATGACCTTAGAGGGCGGATCCTATAAGTTCAAAGATTCTGCAATTGTGGGTATCGCAGGGGGGCGGGCATCGATGAAGATCAATGGGATCAATTGTAAACGATATAAAACATTGAAAGTAAATTCCGGTGATACCATTAATATTGGGAAGGTGACATCGGGCTTTCGGGTATATATGGCCATAATGGGCGAATGGAATCTTGAAAAGGTGATGGGGAGTTATTCAACCAATGTTCAGGCAAAATTTGGAGGAGTAAAGGGACGGGCACTTCAAAAGGGCGATATCATAGAATGGGAGAACAGTCAGGAAAATTGGGAATTAAGAGAGATCAGGAATGAAATTCGGCCGTATTTCAGTACAAATAATCATATCAGGATCATAAAAGGCCCGGAGTGGGATTGGCTGAAGAATAGTGAAAAGGAGTTTTTTCAGAATACTACGTTCAGTGTTTCATCAGAAAGTAACCGGATGGGAATACGGCTCTCGAATAAAAATAAACCGGATGGATTAGCAGGATCCATAAATAGGGAGATGAAATCGGCCCCCGTATTGACAGGAATCATCCAGCTTCCACAAAATGGCCAACCGATCATCTTAATGAACGATGCTCAATCCGTAGGTGGATATCCCAGGATCGCAAAAGTTGTGGATGCAGATCTTTGGAGGTTAGGCCAACTGAATCCGGCATCACAGATCTCCTTCAAAATGATTTCTCGAAAGAAGGCCATAAATTTGAGTGACTTTCAAAAAAAACTTTTATAATGAGAACAGAGAGCATTAAATAAATAATCTGCCCTACATCAAGATGTATATGAAGTTTTTGAAGTCGCTGATAATTATAATGATCACGCCATTCTTTGTTTTTTTAGCAAACGGACAAGAGGTTTTTGATCCCGCTAATTTTCAAAAAAAGGAACTTACAATGGAGGACCTGCAAAATATTTGTACCCTTCGGCCCACCGATGAGATCTCTGATATGCACATTCCATTTGAACGTAACCAAACGATAAGGGGTAAAGCAGCGCAAGCTACCGCCAATATTATTGTAGAATATGTGGGCACTGATGGACAAACTGGTGCATGGCCGCAATTTGCTATAAACGCGTTTGAGCATGCTGTTGAAATATGGGAATCACACATCTACTCTGACATTCCCATTCGAATCATAGCAATCTGGAATGATAATCTCCCGGAGCTGACGCTCGGAAGTGCAGGCCCTTTGAATGTGTGGCAGATTAATGAAGGTAAAGGAAATCCATATTATCACCAGGCTTTAGCCAGTGCTATAACCGGAGTCGACCTTGTGGATGATACTGATGACTTGCCTTATGATATCCTGGTTAATATGAACGCTAATTTTCCATATTGGTACTATGGCCTTGATGCGCAAACACCGGATGAAGAAATTGATTTTGTTACCGTAGTTCTGCATGAACTCGGCCACGGACTTGGATTTAGTGGTTCCATGGGACAGGCATCAGGGGGAAATACAGCTGAGTGGGGTTATGGCCCTCCGGAAGGACCTGCTATTTACGATCAATTTGTGATGGATGGAGGAGGAAATGAGATCCTCGATACGTTGGTATATCCCAACAACTCACAAACACTATTTGATGCTGTACGGGGACGGAGAGGAGGGATAGAATTTACCGGCCTTCAGTCCATTGGTAATTATGACGGACGTCCGGTTTCATTATATGCACCTGATGAATGGAGTCAGGGTTCAAGTTATTCGCATGTAGATCAAAGAGTTTTTACTGGAACTGAAAATGCCTTGATGCGGCCTCAGATGAACTTTGGCCTTGGCGTTCATGATCCCGGACCAATTGTATGTGCTATGTTTTCTGACATGGGATGGCCTTTAGGAGAAGACTGTTTGGTCTATAATTTTGAGCAATCTCAATTTTCAGCTACAACAATGACGCCAGAAGCCCTGGAGTTTGGGGTCATTAACGAACGAGAGGTTGAAACAAGATCGATTGCTATTTCATCTTCAGCGACGGCACAGGAGATGCTGATTGGCCGAATTTCTTACTCAATGGGTAATGATAATTTATTCCGTATTTCTCCATCTGACCGTTTTATATTCTTAAACCCCGGGGAAACAATGGAGATCCCTGTTCAGTATCGCCCCAGAAATGTAGGCCAAAATAATATTGAACTCCGGATCACACATAACGCAACGGGTATTGAAAACCCGATTCGCATAGCTATGTCAGGTGAAGCGCTTGAAGAGGAAGTTATTTACGTGATGGAGCAGAATTATCCCAATCCATTTAATTCCCGGACAACTATTCCTTATGCTCTTTCGCAAACAGCAGATGTTCGACTGGATGTTTACAATGCTTTGGGCCGTCATGTGCAAACCCTGGTCAACCAGCAACAACCATCGGGGAGATATAACCAAACATTTCAGGCAGGAGAGTTGGCAAGTGGCCTTTACTTTTATCGAATCATTGTAGATGGGCAGGCTGAGATCGGAAAATTACTCTATACCAAATAGTTTTAAGGTAAGACCGATATTGGAAGTGAGCATACAGCCAAGCAGATGGTGCATAAGTCGTAACCGTCTGGGCGCAATTCTAAAAGGATCCAAAATTAGTAAACCATTTCTGATAGAGATCATATTTCGGAACACCTATAGCGGTTAACGAACGCTGTCTTTTAGTAATTAGCGTTAATTTATTGTACTAAGTTGATTAAATTAGCATTGTTTAAACCATAAATGTGCCTGCTTAAGAAGATACATTTATTAATTTATCTGGAGCCTTTTTGCAATTCTTTGAAAAATACCGGGTGTTAGTATCGCTGACGTTAGGCTTTTTTATCGTCGTTTTGGTATTAATACTTTGGATCAACAACCAAAGAGAGATCAATGAATCGCAGCGTCAAAAAATTGAAGATACTGCACAACTTATCACCTCACAATTTCAGCGAACGGTACAGGAGAGTATTCACAGATTAGAGAACCTTAGAAACAGAATTGAAGTAACCAACGGTGACTATTTTGAATTCTGGAGGTTTGACGGTAATCAGATCGTGGAGCAGGATGCTTCTTTTATGCTTATTGAGTGGATCGATAGCGCTATGGTTATACAACGCGTTTTGCCAGAGGCAGAGAATGAGGAAGCTCTTGGATTGGATATTTCTGAATTAGATTATCGGAGAGATGACTGGCTTCAAACCAAAAAAGACTCCATCGTTAACTTCACCAATTGGTTAAAACTGGTTCAAGGCCAAAATGCATTTTTAGTAGATGCCCCATTATTTTACGGAGGTGCCTTTCAGGGAACTATGACTGCCGGGCTTGATTTCACTTCACCATTTAATGATATCATGGAAGGCCTCGATCAATATAACGTTGAGATCAGTGATGAGGAAGGTACCGTATTTTACAGAAGCGGAGACACAAGATCAGCAAGAGGCAGTGCCGAAGAAAAGATCTCGCGCTCAATATTGCTTGAGGGTACAAATTCCGGTAACTGGACGGTTATGGTCTATCCCAACATGCTTTTCTCTGCCGAAAACTCATTTTTGCCGTCTTACCTGAATCTTGCACTTGCGTTGTTGTTGGGCGTTCTTGTTTCTGTGCTATTTTATTTCATGCAAACAGCATTTTTGGCTCAAAAGAAAGAAATACAAGCCAATGAAAAAATACGGGCATTGATTGAATCTGCTCCGGTTGCCATTTATGCGATCGATACCGACGGTATAATTCGGGATTTCTGGAATAAAGCAGCTGAAAGGATTTTGGGATGGAAACAGGAAGAGGTGTTAGGGAAATTTATGCCGCATGTGAGAGGGAAATGGGCCTCACATTTTAAAATACTGATGAAACAAACGCTGGAAGAAGGAGATATCCGAAATAAAGAAATCACCCGTTCGAAAAAAGATGGTACTCCTGTTCACTTAAGACTTAATGTAGGCCGTATTGTGAAAGACCGGGCCAATAATCCTCTGATGCTCGCGATCTTAGAAGATATTACCAAAGAAAAGGAGTATCAGGAACAACTGGAGAATTCAGTTAAAGAAAAGGAAGTTTTACTATCTGAAATCCATCACCGGGTAAAAAATAACCTTGCGATCATTGCTGGCCTTATTGAGTTGCAGAAATCGGGAGTAGATGATGATTCAACGAGTATTATACTTAATGAGACACAAAACCGCATATATTCCATTTCTGAGGTTCACGAGCTGCTATATAATACCGACAGTTTTACGGATATTACATTCGAACAATATGCGATAAAATTGATCGAACGTATTCAAAGGATGTATAGATCGGATGACAAAAAAGTCGATATCAATTACGACTTTGAACCAATCAAGATCAATATTAATCAGGCAATTCCGTTGGGTTTGTTGTTGAACGAGTTGGTGACAAATTCCTTTAAGCACGCCTTTGCTGGAAAAGAAAAGGGCTCAATTTACGTGTCGCTTCAAAAAGAAGAGGATAAGATAAAGGTGGTTTATAGAGATTCGGGAGTTGGTTTCGATAAGAAGATCTTTACTGAATCTAAAACATTAGGGATTACCCTTATCAAAACATTGATAAGTCAGTTAGAAGCTGATTATACACTAAGCTCAGCAAATGGCTTTTCCTTTACATTCTATTTTAAGCTTCATGGCAGTTCAGGAAAAAGAGGCAGCTATTCGAATTTGGTAACGGAATAGTAGATTACGAATGCAATCACTGTAAAATTTTTGTTACTAATACCCTTGGGCAATTCTGAAAATAGGACTGATAAGTAGGTCTAAGAAAGGGAATAGATGATAGAAACGTATCAATTAAAAAAAGCCCCACAAAAAAAGTCTTATGGGGCTAAGTACCCGAGAGAGGACTTGAACCTCCACGTCCAAAGGACATACGCACCTGAAGCGCACGCGTCTACCAATTCCGCCACTCGGGCATAAAAAATCCCAAACCAATAACTCGATTCGGGATTACGAAGATAGGTAGATTTTCGACTTATTTCATACCTTGAATTTCAATTTTTTATAAAGATTCCAAAATATTTACAAGCCGGTCCCATGATTTATTTCTTGCCACAACATTGGGATCATCTTCTGCCTTTTGAGGATCATCTCCGCTACGCATGTAGGCATGACCGGCGCCTTCATATACGGTGTAGTAAAAGCTTTTGTCATATTTTCTCATGGCATCTTCAGATGCAGAAATCGTAGAATTCACGCGCTCATCATTTCCGCCGTAGAATCCATAAACCGGTACTTCAATATTGGCATAAGGTTCAGCGTTTTTGGGCCCGGTTCCATAAAATACAAAGGCGGCATCGATCGCATCACCCGCGTTGGTAGCAAAACGAAAAGATTGGGAGCCGCCCCAGCAAAATCCGGCTACGGCAAAAGTGCCATCACCGGCTTCGATGGTATTAGCATATTCCAGCACATTCATCAGGTCGGTGGTAACGTGATCGGGTTCCAGGCTATAGATGGCTTCGCGGGCAGCATCGGAAGTTTCAAAATCCATGGTTTTCTCAACGTCTTCAACCGTGTTGGAGATCAGATCAGGCGCTACAGCGATAAATCCTTTTCCAGCCAGTTGATCAGCGAAACTTCGGGCCCATGCATTCAATCCCCGGTTTTCATGAATTACAATGACGACCGGTGCTTTTTCAGAAACTTCAGGATACACCACAAAATTGTGGAGCGTACGATCATTCGATTCAATAGTCACCCATTCATGATGTCGGGGTGAATTTTCGAGTTGCTCCATAGCAAAATCTTGGGCGAATAATGACATGGATATGAGTGAAACAAAAATGGTAAGAAGAGCAGATTTCATAATTGGATTTGTTGGTGAGAAGTTATTTTACATGAGTTCGATATAAGAAATGACTACGTATTGTATAAAAACACATATCCATATATCGAACTAAGGTTATTTTGAAAACCTCAAAGACAGGAAATTCATTTCACCAGCATCATTTTTTGAGTGAGGGTTTGTCCGCCGGCTTCCAGCCGGTAAAAATACACACCCGAAGAAAGC
>JAVLBT010000067.1:0-14684 GCA_031580945.1 Gracilimonas sp. | reverse complement strand
ATTTAGTGATTGCACTGATTAACCAAGAATTCGTCTGACGGCTCCAAGTCCGTCTGACGAATGGTTAAGTGCACGAATATCTCATTTTCCAAATCTGGTTCTTTATACAAAAGTTGGACTACTTCATAGTTTTTCAAGCTACTACTCTTTTACAGCCAGAAAGTTAAATGCCAAAAGAAAGTCCAAAAATATTTGCTGATTTTGGGCTTACATTCTTTTCCTCTCCGACGCAGTGCGACCGGAACCAATCGGAAGTGGATTTTGGGTTGTACATTTTATTGGTCCTGGTAATTCCTTAATCACAATTCTTGATTAACCCCAATGTGCGCCGGAATCTTATCCTGTTTAAATAAAGCTATAGCTACCATACACTTAATAAATTGTATGTTTAACATAAAGCTCCTATAATCCCTGAGATAATTACTTAGGAAATAATTAAAGCAACTGCTATGAATAAGTATAAAAACCTTCATATGTGGCTGCTCATTCCTTTTTCTATCGCAGTATTGGGTTTCATGAGGAGTTACTATCTTAATTTCACCAGTGCCTCTTGGGGAAATCACATACACGGAATTTCTGCAACGTTTTGGTTTATGTTTGTAATCATACAACCATATCTTGCAACTCATGGCCAACTTAAAAATCACCGGTTATATGGAAAAATCGGAATGTTTTTGGCAGGAGCTGTCTTTGCCTCTGCACTGGTGATGATCCCTGAAAACATTCGCTTTGCTCAAACTGATATTGATTCGTGGATTGCTCCCGATTTCTTCCTCTACGGTGTTTCTTTTTTTGATGTCGTTTCCATCTCAGGATTTGGTTTAAGTGTTATTATGGCCGTCATCAAATCCAAGCAAATTGATGAACATGCTATTTGGATGATTTCAACAGTGCTTTGGGCACTAATGCCTGCCCTTGCTCGCTTTGGTCTGATCTTTGTAATTTGGTTTGATGGAAGCCTAAATTTTGCTGAACTAGCAATGATCACAACGCCAAGCATCTTGATAACAGCTGGTATTATAATGTACAAATTAAAGCGCTTGCATCCGGCAATGGTTGCAGTAATTATTGGTCACATCAGTGTTTACCTGATTATTCCTTTAGGAAAAAATCAGACATGGATAGAATTTGCAAAATCTTTATTCTCATTCAAAAGTTTTTGAATCACTATAAAAAAGCCCAAAACCATTACTAATTTTCAACTGGCGACCTCAGACAAATAAAAATCTTTTCACCGGTCACATTCTGTTATCTATTCCGTTGGAACCTTATAGTGGTATTTGTACATTAGAGTAAGTCTGAGATAATACATATAGAACCACTTGAAAAAGTGATTACCTCTCTTCAAAAAGCTTTAGAAGTCGATCCTGTTGATGATATTGTCAGAGATGCTGTAATACAGCGATTTGAATATTCTTTTGAATTATCTTGGAAGTTTATGAAGCGTTATTTGAAAGAGTTTGCAGGTATTGAGGAGCATCAGATTAAGGAGATTTTCAGAGAGTCTGCTAAGATAAAATTAATTAAAAATCCCGAAAATTGGTTTGAATACCACAAAGCAAGAAACCTTACCAGCCATACCTATAACGAAGAAACTGCTGAAGAGACTTTTAAATATGCTCAACAGTTTATCCATGATGCGAAGTATTTTCTCAGTAGTCTAAAAGAGCAGTTATCATGAGTATTTCAGAAAAAAATATTCGTATTGTTAATAAGATCTTAAAAAAACATTTTCCTGAAGCACAAGTTATTGTTTTTGGTTCAAGAGCATTTGGAACTAACAAAACATACTCAGATTTAGATTTAGCTATTTATTTTGATAATCATGAAATAACTTCAATGTCATTGGCAAATGCCACACAAGATTTCATTGAAAGCGACCTTCCTTTTTCCGTTGATTTGGTAAATTTGAAAAAAGTTGATTCTAACCTAAAAGCTCAAATCATAAATGAAGGGAAAGACTGGGAAATATTTGCCTCTCTTCCGGTTTAATGTAGATTTTTGATCTCCATTATAAAAAAGCCCAAAACCATTACTGATCTTGGGCTTACATTTGTTTTGTTATGATGCAATACATCAATAAGCAAATAACTCAAAACTGGTTCCGCACGCTCTGCGTCGGAACCTACTATTCTTTAAGCATAAACTTCATCTTTTCTCTTCTTTTTGATCCGTCCGCCTCTGGATTTTGCAAAAGGTTCTTCGCCTCTGGATTTCCTGTTTCCTTTTTTGGAACTCTTACCTTTGGAACCAGAGTTTCTTTTACCTTTATTTCCTCCACTTGAGGACGAACCACCTGATGAAGAAGAGCCATTGGTATCCGGTTTGGCCAGCTCAACAGCAATATCACGGCCTTCGAATTTAGTACCGTTCATGGCATCAAAGAGTTTTGAATCGAATCCTTCCTCCACTTCAAAGAATGAAAAGTTATTCTGAATGTCGATCTTACCAAAATCTGGTTTTTTACCATTCATTTGCTCATTCACAACACCCATCAATCGTGCCGGATTCAGCCCATCTCTGCCACCCACATTCATGAAATAGCGGGTAAAGCCTTCTTCAGCACCTCTTGTATTGCTATTGCCACCTGAATTACGTTTTCCTTTGTTCGAAGAATTCCGCTTGTTGCTTTTGTTTTTTGAGCGTCCGGCTGTAGCATTTATATCACCAGCCTGCTCATAATATTCCAGGATCTGATTGAATTCCATGGATACGAAGTGTTTGATCAGCTCTTGCCAGCCTAAATCTGCCAATCGCTCATACACTTCCGGTAAATATTTTTCGATCTGCTTTTCGTTGACTTCAGTGGTACGGAGTTTTTCCACCATATCCATCATACGAATACCGCAAACTTCTTTGCCACTTGGGACATCTTGTTTAATAAAATTCTTTCCTGACATTTTTTCTAATGCCCGAATCTTATTTTGCTCTCGGGTATGGATGATAGATACTGAAATGCCGCTATTCCCTGCACGGCCGGTACGTCCACTTCGGTGAATATAAACTTCCAGGTCATCAGGAAGGTTATAGTTGATGACATGAGTTAAGCTGTCCACATCCAGTCCACGTGCGGCAACATCGGTTGCTACCAAAAGCTGTAATTCACCTGTTCTGAACCGGTTCATGACATCATCGCGCTGACTTTGGGAAAGATCTCCATTCAGCCAGTCCACATCATAACCATCTTTAGCCAAGCTCGCTGCTATGTCGGAAGTTTCTCTGCGTGTTCTGCAAAATATGATCCCATAAACATCCGGGTTTACATCAACAATTCTTTTTAGTGCATCATAACGGTCACGAGCATTCACCATATAATAATGATGCTCCACATTCAATGCGCCTGAATTTCGAGCACTCACCTGAATTTCTTCAGGATTATTCATGTATTTACGTGCAATCTTGGATATTTGATTGGGCATTGTAGCCGAAAATAACAGAGTCTGTTTTTCTTTGGGCGTATCGTGCAAAATAGCATCCAGGTCGTCCTGAAATCCCATATTCAACATCTCATCGGCCTCATCCAATATAAGAGATCGCACATTGGTGACGTCCAATTTTCCACGTCGAATCAAATCTAACATACGTCCTGGCGTACCAATCACAACCTGCACTCCATTTTTGAGTGCGCGAATTTGAGTACCAATACTGGTTCCTCCATACACAGCCAATGTTCGAATTCCTTTCTGATGCTTTGAGAATGACTTCAGGTCTTTCTCAATCTGAATAGCAAGTTCCCGGGTTGGGGAAAGCACTAACACCTGAACATTGTCAGAGTTGGCATCCACTTGTTGAAGCACAGGCATGCCGAAAGCACCGGTCTTTCCGGTTCCGGTTTGAGCCAAAGCCACAAGGTCTCGCTGGGAAGCTAATATAGTTGGAATCGCTCTTTGCTGTACTTCAGTAGGGGTTTCAAAGCCAAGATCTTCTACGGCTTGACATATTTCGGGCGAGAGGCCCAATTCTTTAAATGTAGACATATTTATTTTTTAGTCGTTCTAATCCCGTTGGGAAATTTGTGCTGCACTGCTTCTTGTCCGGAATAAATTTGGGGTGAGCTATGGACAAGAGGCAAGCACGACTGCTTGATTTACAAAGGCCAGCAAGGTTCTATAAACCTGAAAAGTTATGGTATTCCAGTCTTATCACGAACTCACGAATTTTCAATAAGCCTTAAAGATACGGATAAAAAGCTTATGTTATGAAATTGGGTTAAAAATAAATTCTGATCGGGATCATAGACTTTGCCTTTCTTCTTAGCTCTATATTTCACACCTACGGTGCGAAGCTCTTTCTTGGAATCGTTCTTTTTTACCGATTTGTTGCTCCCGCGGAGCATTTGTGTGAAAATATTAGCGCTTTAGCATAAGATATATGTCTGATGCAAATCAACAGAACCTCAATATGAAACTTGCCCCATTAGGGGCTAATTATCGGTAAAAGATGAATCGTTAAAACAACCTGCGTGCCGTGGGGACGCTATATGGTATAGCTGATTATAGCTTTATCTATACAGCCGGCCTTAAACGTATTTATCTCCCCTTACCACTTTTACTGGGTGAGCATAAACGATCACCGCATAATTCTCAAAATAACTTTCTGAGATAGCATCAATGATCATATTGCCAACTTCTCTGCTCACAACTGTCTCTATTTTAATGTTCTTACCTTCAAAGTCACTAACACGAGTTCCCCGTGACCCTTCACCCGTAGTATCGGTGATGGTATGCCCTTTAGATCCTTTATCCTTAATCATAGTGATGATCTCATCTCTTAAAATACGCTCTGTAACAATGGTTACTAAAAATAGTTCTGTCAATTTCATATCAACCTCCAAACCAAGCTGCGATTAAGTAATACAAAGGAATTCCAAGCGCGATATTGAACGGAAAGGTAATTCCTAGTGATGCTGTTAAATATAAGGTAGGACTTGCTTTCGGCAAAGCGATACGGACTGCAGCTGGAGCAGCTATATAGGACCCACTCGAAACCATTGCTGCAAATACGGTTGCACCTGCGATGCTTAATCCCGCCCAAAGGCCAATTACTATAGCTAAAACCCCATGGATAATTGGCACAATAATTCCAAAACCTAAAAGAAAGAAACCAACTTTTTTTAGATCCTGTAATCTTCTTGCAGTGATCATTCCTAATTCTAAGAGAAATAAAACGAGTGCACCCTGAAATCCACCAACAAAAAATGGTTTTACGGACTCAAATTTTAAAGGCCCAGCAATGTAACCGATCACTAAGCCACCAAGCAATAATACTATACTACTTCCAGTGATCACTTCATGAAATGCCTTTTTTATAGATCCCGACTCCGATTTTGACATTTGTGGTATCATAAGGGCAACTATAATACCGGGCACTTCAAGCAGTGCAACCAATGTAGGCATAAATCCTTCTGAAGAGAGGCCAAGTGTCTCTACATAACTTATAGCTGCTATAAAAGTAACTGCAGAAACTGAACCATAATGCGCCGCAATTCCGGCAGAGTTATCTATATCCAATTTCCCGAGATATCGGAGAACAGCATATGCAATTAGTGGAGTCAATATTCCTAAAAATAATGTGGACGCTGCCGGCCATACAAATTCCGAAAATGGGGTGGTGCTAAGTTCTACCCCTCCTTTCAAGCCAATAGCTAACAATAAATATATTGAGAGGGCCTGATAGATTGGTCGAGGAAACTCCAAGTCACTTTTTACCAATTTTGCAACAATTCCAAGCACAAATGCCAAAACAATGGGTGAACTAAAGTTTGTTAATAAGGTCTCCATGTATTAGATCTATTTATGTTTTACTTAATGATTGAGGGGTTCTTCACTTTAATATTTTTTTCATTGGTGCATTAACAGTGAATTCAAGAAAATTTTCTGCAGCCGGACTTAACCTTTTCCCTTTTGGATAAACCAATTTCCAATGATTAATAAAAGGCAGCTCTTCTACATTAAGAATTGCAATCTTTCCTACGCTTTCTTCCAGCGTAAGACTGTATTTTGAAATTAGAGAGATCCCAATACCCGCCATTATCGCCTGCTTTACCGCTTCATTGGTTCCAAGTTCCATAACGATCTCTGGTTCAATTGAATATTTTTCAAGCAAAGCCTGCATAACCATACGAGTCCCGGAACCCGGTTCTCGAATTAAGAAAGGAAAATCTTTTAGATCCCTAAACGTGATTTTTTTACCAACCAACGGATGATCTGGTGCGGCTGCCATCAACAAAGGGTTCTTAAGAAAGCTGACAGACTTTAGAGACAGGTCACTGGGAAGCTCAGAAAAGACTGCGAGGTCGCAGAGGTTTTTTCGTAATAATTCCTTTACCTCATTCCGATCCGTAACTTTAAGTGAGATCTGAATATTTTCATATTTAGACCGATATGCCCCAAGTATGTAAGGCATAAAATATTTGGCCGTTGAAACCACAGCGATGTTCAATGCCCCCTTTAGCATGCCTTTTATCTCAGAAAAGGTCATCTCAAGGCTTCTCAGTTCTTTACTGATATTTTTTTGAGCTTCATAGAGTTCTTTACCTGCCTGGGTCAAATAGAGCTCTTTTCCAATTACCTCAAATAAATGTACCCCAAAATGTTCTTGTAATTTTTTTACCTGAATCGAAACAGCTGGTTGCGACATAAAAAGCTTTTCAGCTGCTTTGGTCATGCTTTTCTGTTTTGCAACCTCTGCAAATACATCAAGCTGGTGTAAGGTAAATGACATTTATAATATTTTGTTTATGCATTTTATTAATTCTGTTAATTATAACTTATGATACGAAGGCTTTATTTTCATAACAAAAAAAATCTATCTCTAAAATCATGCAAAATCAACAAACCATTACAGTTGCATATGGTGACGGCATCGGGCCGGAAATTATGGAAGCTACCTTAAAAATTTTGGATGCTGCCGATGCTAATTTGAGGTATGATACCATTAAGATTGGAAAGCAAGTGTACAAAAGTGGTATCAAATCCGGTATTGAAGAGGATGCCTGGAATACGATTTTGAAAAACAAAATTCTTTTGAAAGCTCCGATCACAACTCCTCAGGGGGGCGGAGTTAAAAGCCTGAATGTTACGCTTCGAAAAACACTTGGGCTTTTTGCAAACGTACGGCCTTGTCGCGCTTACCACCCTTTTGTAAATACCAAGCACCCGGATATGGATGTTGTCATCATCCGAGAAAACGAAGAAGATACCTACGGAGGTATTGAACATCGGCAAACATTTGAAGTGTATCAGTGTCTGAAATTGATCACTTTACCAGGTACAGAACGGATTATCAGGCATGCATTTGAGTATGCCCGATCACATGGCCGCAAAAAGGTTACTTGCTTCACCAAAGATAACATAATGAAACTCACCGATGGGTTATTTCATCAGATCTTTAAAACTGTAGCCGCTGAGTACCCTAAAATTCAATCTGAAAATTTGATCGTAGATATTGGAACCGCCCGTTTGGCAGACACCCCGGAGAATTTCGATGTGGTAGTAATGCCGAATCTTTATGGAGACATTGTTTCAGATATTGCTGCACAAATCTCTGGCTCGGTAGGTATGGTAGGTTCTGCAAATATTGGAGTCGATTGTGCCATGTATGAAGCTATTCATGGTTCTGCCCCTGATATCGCCGGACAAAACCTTGCCAACCCTTCTGCACTCATTCAAGCCGCTATTATGATGCTGCGACATATTGGAAAGAATCAGACAGCTGAACAAATTCAAAATGCATGGCTTAAAACGTTGGAAGATGGAATGCACACAACAGATATTTTTAGCAATAATAGTACTAAAAAGGTTAGCACAAGTGAATTTACTGAAGAAGTGATTGTTCGACTTGGTGAAAAACCTTCCGTGTTTGAGCCAGCCAAATATGTAGGGCAGCGAAAATTAAAGATCCCAGAATTAAAACTTAGCAGAACAGAATTAAGGCCTTCTCTTAATCAAAGGAGAGAATTACTGGGTGTAGACGTTTTCGTGTATTGGGAACCGGATAATCCCAACTTACTGGCCGAACGTCTGCAAGAAGCTGCTGGCGAAATATTTGAACTTACCATGATCACCAACAGGGGCACCAAAGTATGGCCCAATGGCTTGCCCCAAACATTCTGTACCGACCATTGGAGGTGTCGATTTAAATCAACCAAAGGAAAAACCAATCAAATGGAAATTGTGGAATTACTTCAAAATTTAACGAAGTACACCGTAGATACCATCAAAACAGAAAACCTTTACACTTTTGACCAAGAACCTGCTTTTTCTTTGGGTCAAGGCGAATAGAATTATAACTAAGCCTCTCACATAATTGAAGGCCACACTCCTGATAAGGGTGTGGTCTTTTTGTTAAACTTGGCTATTCAAATAAATTAGAGGGTACCATTTTATTCATTATCTTTACATTATAGTCTGATTAAAAAAATATCAAAGTGCCCGAGTTTTTTAAAGAAGCAAAGCCAATCTCATCATTACGTACTCTCTTAGAAACTGAATTGTCCAAAAAAAACTTAAATAGTTCAAATACATTATGGGCAACTTCAATTTGTAGCGATGAAGTGAATCAAAGCCTTCACCAACTCGATACTTATTTTAACGCTTTTGGTCCTTTTATTATGGGAGGTATTTCCGGAATACCATTCGCTGGAAAAACAGGGTTCAAAGCTTTTATAAGTCATATTCCTGATCATGGTGGAGCACTGATAATCTATGGCCCACACATAGGTATCACCAAAGATGGAACTGTAGGAAAGGTTAACCGTGAAGGGCAGGATCATCCCTCTTCTTGTTGTGGTTCTTTGGTTGCTGGACTGGAAAATGTGATCAAAGGAAACGTGCTCAGTATTACTCATGATGATTACCAACAGGGACAGGTCAATAAGGTGCTTATTGAAAATTTTCCGAATATAAAGAATGCCAAACATCCAATAGTGACTACAACTGAGATAGCTTTTAAACAGATCAAACGTGAACTTACCGATATAGTTGAGTCAAGCCTTGACAGCCTCGAAGATAAGCCACTGTTGCTGATTGGGGGAATCATTGTGAACAGAGATTGGGATCAAGAAGATCTTGTTGAGGTTCGTGATATTAACTGGTTCAATTCTTAACAGACAATTCAATAATGAGAACTTCATTTTTAGCCCTCTTTTTAGTTTCCAGTTATCTTTTGGGATGCGGACAACCACAAAATAGAGTTGAACTTAACCTTGGTACCCTGCAAGATTCAACAGATATAAGCTACACCATTGTCGGATTAGACGGGCCAGAAGCTGTTCGCTATGACCCAGATCAAAAAATCTATTTTATATCCAATTTTGCAGGAGGTGGAACAGATCAGGATTCAACAGGATTCATTACAAAAGCGGATGTAGAAGGAAATATTTTGGATCTTAATTTTATGGTTGGCACTGAAAATGCCCCTCTCCATGCACCAAGGGGAATGTTCATTGTAGAGCAAACTCTATGGGCAGCAGATGTTTTAGGTCTTCATGGCTTCAATAAAAATACAGGGCAACAAACCGATTTCATTGACTTTTCAAACTTCGATATTGGATTCCTGAATGATATTTCAGCAGACGCTAAAGGAGTTCTTTATATAACCGATACCGGAACTTCTAAAATATTTAAAGTTGAAAATGATTCGGTATCACTTTTCATAGATAATTTACCACACCCACCAAATGGAATTACTTATAACCCAAATAGTAACAATTTTGTGCTTGCACCATGGGGTAGCGATCAAAAATTTTACGAATTTGACTCATCAGGCAAATTGATGGAATTTGCAACTTTAAAAGGTGGGTATTTTGATGGGATTGAATTTATTGGTACCGATCTGTTTTCTGCGAGTCAGTCAGATTCAACTATTCGTGTCTTTCGACCTATGAGAGAAAAGGTGATCATTAAGACATCAGGCAGGCCAGCAGACATCGGTATCAACACCCATCAATATCATATTGCAGTTCCCTACATAGCACTGGATAAAGTTGATATCTGGGACCTTTCAAAAAATTAAACTATGAGTAATCAATTAGCCACTATTCCTGATAATGAATTTGAGCGTCTACTTAAACTTTCAGAATACGATATCGATTATACCGAGATCCATGGAAAACTGGATGACCTGACGAAGCTGGCAGCTTATGTAACGGGAACACCTATCTCTTTGGTAAATATCATGGAAGCAAACACCCAATGGACCCTTTCTAATTATGGTTTGGATGTCACGCAAACACCTCGAAAAGACACTGCCTGCCAATATGTAATTCTGGATGATAAACCAATGGAAGTGGAGGACATGAAAACTGATGAGCGCTTCAGTGATAAAAATTACGTTACAAACTCACCCAGTATCCGTTACTATTATGGCGTTCCCCTTACCAGTCCAGATGGCTTACGAATTGGTGCTATGTGTGTAATGGATACCAAGAAAAATGACCTTTCTCCGGAGAAAGAAGAGTTTTTAAGTATCATTGCCAATGAAGTAGTCACTCGCATCGAATATGAGCATAAATTAAAACTTATGCGCCATAATGTGGATGAACTTAAAGAGATCCAGAGAAAAGTCAGCCATGATATCAGAGGGCCAATTGGAGGGATAATTGGAATTGCTGAAATCCTTAGAGATCAGGCTGAAGAAAGCAAAATGGAAGAGTTCATGCAACTATTGGAACTCATCAATAAGGGAGGAAGATCGGTCTTAGACTTGGCAGATGAGATCTTAAGTAATTACAAAGATACAGCTCAAAAACCTAAATTCCCGGAACATCAGCTTAATCTGAGCGCTCTTAAAGAAAAATTGATTGGCCTTTACAATCCTCAGGCAAAAACAAAATCAATTGCGTATTCTGTGAGTATTATCACTGGACAAGATGAGTATACTTTTCCTAAATATAGGTTACTACAGATCTTTGGAAATTTAATTACCAATGCCATCAAGTTTACCCCAGTGAATGGGACCGTACATGTTGAACTTTCTCTTTCCAAGGTTTCAGAGCCAAAATTACAATTCGTAGTTGAGGATACCGGTGTTGGTATGGAACCAGAAAAGATCAAGCAAATCCTTTCTGATCAAGCTCAAACCACAGCAGGTACAAAGGATGAACGCGGATTTGGTTTTGGTTTTCAGTTAGCCCGCCATCTCGTTGAATCTATGAAGGGTTCAATTGAAATAGATTCAGAACCAGGAAAAGGAACAAAAGTTTCTGTTAATATTCCTCTATAAACCTATCGGCCAGAATTGAACTCGTATGCATAAAGGTATCAAGATATTGTACCTGCTTATCATGTGTCTTTCAGCAACAAAAGTTGCGGCACAAATTAAAGATCCATCGCTGCGTGGTTTTCCGGTAGTTTTCTATACTGAAGAGACTAACTTTGCTTTTGGGGGCCTTGGGATTCTCACTTTTGATCTTTCAAGCAACCTGAATTCATCCAACCCTTCTCAAATAAATTTTGGAGCCGCTTATACTCTTGAAGATCAAGTTTTAATTTACTTTCCATTTGAGCTATATGCACAGGACAACAATTGGAGGTATGATGGGGAAATTGGGTATTACCGGTATACCTACAAATATTATGGCATCGGATTTAACACACCCCAAGCTAACCTTGAAACCTACAAAGTTAATTTTCCACGTATTCAATTCAATGCTTTGCATAAATTTAGCAATGGGATTTATGCAGGTCTAAGTTATTGGTTTGATGGATACGACATCACCAATATTCAAGAAGGTGGGCTCCTCGATTTAAATGGTCCCACTGGGGCTTCAGGTGGTATAATTTCCGGGATTGGAGTTGCTTCAGTTTATGATACAAGAGATAATATTTTTTATACCAAAGATGGCGAGTTTGCCGAACTTCGTTTTTTATTGGATCGAAATTGGACTGGTAGTGACTTCAACTTCTATCATTTAACGACTCAGGCAAGCACTTTTCATACTAACCAAATGGATCACACACTGGGTTTTAATGTATTTGGTGAATTTACGGGTGGAGAAGTACCTTTTCATCGTTTAGGCTTGTTAGGTGGACCAAAGCAGATGAGAGGATATTTAGAAGGTCGATACAGAGACCACGTTTATATAAGTGTACAGTCTGAGTATCGTTTGAATATTCATAAAAGAATTGGAATGGTAGTATTTGCTTCAGCAGGAAATGTTGCCCCTAATTTGGCAAGCTTTTCACTAACAAACTTGAAATGGAGCCTCGGCCCGGGTTTGAGGTATCGAATTGATAAGGACCGGAAAGTAAATATTCGTTTTGATGCGGGATTTGGTCCCGGTGTAAGTGGTTTTGTACTCACCATTGGGGAAGCATTTTAACCACTTTCCTTACATGCCCTAAATTCAATGCTGAATTTTGGCTAAAAAAGCTTTGATCAAACAGTAATATTCAAGGAGCATATTCAGACAAGAACCATCAATTCTGATTTCACCCAAGATCTCTATTATTTCAAGTGACTGAAGTAATTCTTATCGGTTACTACCGGTACTTTTTCTGCGTCTCTTTTTGCTATTTACCTTAGGATTACTCCCGTTACTGGTCTTTCTCTTCCCGCTCTTCTGTTTCCTCGAAGGACGATTATTTTGTTTTTCAGCTGCTGCCGGACTATGATCCATTAATGGGTAGTCATGATCATCTATCACGGGGATATTTTTCTCAATCAATTTTTCAATATCCTTCAGATATGCTTTTTCCTGAGCATCACAAAAAGACAACGCTGTTCCATCCAAACCTGCCCTTCCGGTTCGGCCGATTCGGTGGACATACGTTTCCGGGACATTCGGGATTTCATAGTTAATTACATATTGCAACTCATCTATATCAATTCCCCGAGCTGCAATATCAGTAGCTACCAGAACTCTGGTCACTTGTTCTTTAAAATTACCAAGTGCACGTTGTCGGGCTGCCTGAGATTTATTCCCATGAATAGCCTCAGCCTGAATGTTCTGACTGTTCAATAACTTCACCACCTTATTGGCTCCATGCTTGGTCCGTGTAAAAACCAATGCGGATTTTGATCCCGCCTCTTGCAGCACATCTACCAGTAATTTCTTTTTATTTCCTTTATCTACAAAGTAGATTCCTTGTTCAATGACATCCACTGTGGAGGACTCCGGTGTAACTTCCACTTTAACCGCATTGAACAAAATTGATTTTGAAAGATGTACAATCTCTGCAGGCATGGTTGCAGAGAAAAACAGAGTTTGTCTCTTCTTGGGAAGGACTTTCAGGAGCTTCTTAATATCATTTATGAAACCCATATCTAACATACGGTCAGCTTCATCAAGCACAAAAATTTCGATATCTGATAAGGAGATGAAACCCTGATTCATAAGATCCAGTAATCTACCAGGGGTAGCTGTAAGTATATCAACACCTCGCTTCAGCTTTTTGACCTGCCCTTTTTGATTTACTCCTCCAAATACAACGGCTGTTTCTAAATTGGTGTACCGTCCATAGCTTTTAAAGCTTTCATCTATCTGAATCGCCAGTTCGCGAGTCGGAGTCACGATCAAACTTCGTATTTTACGATTTTGACCTCGAGTTTTATTTGCACTTAATAATTGTAATATGGGGATAGCAAATGCGGCCGTTTTACCCGTACCGGTTTGCGCACAACCCAACACATCCGTGCCTTTAAGGGCAATAGGAATGGCTTGAGATTGAATGGGCGTTGGATGAGTGTATCCTTCCTCTTCAAGAGATTTCAGGATAGGCGTACTGAGGTTCAGCGATTTAAAAGACATATAGGGTATTGAATGAAAAAGCCCGGATCTAAACCGAGCTAAGAAAAGTGAACCTTAAGATACGCATTAAATAGTTGAACTATTTTAGGATATGAATTTATTATAGTCCTATGAAATTAAAGTGAGTAATTTCACCATTTGATGTTGAATATTCCTTTGTTCAAAGTTCAGCCCGTCGTTTTCTTATATCGGTTGATAGAAATCAACAAAAGTAAGCTTCCCATGCCCATTAAGGTATACACCATAAACTGTATTTCTTTCCAGCCGGCTCCTTTCAACAACACCATTCGCATGATCTTGATAAAGTACGCAACAGGATTGGCCAGTGTTAGTTTTTGCGCCCATTCCGGCATGCTTTCAATGGGAGTAAAAAGTCCACCCATCAGAATAAAGATCACCATTAAAAACCAAGCAATGAACATGGCTTGCTGCTGGGTGTGAGTCAGGGTAGAAATCAGAAGTCCTAGCGATTGAATTACGACCAGGAATATTCCGGCTACAATCAAAATGATAGACAAACTTCCCAAAAAAGGAATATGGAATCCGTACCTGGCAAGAGCCAGTCCGATCAGCAGATCTACGATACCAATTATCCAGAACGGAAGTAGCTTTCCGATCATAAACTGGTATTTACGGATGGGAGTTACATTCAGCTGCTCAATGGTTCCAATTTCCTGTTCCCGCACAATATTCATCCCTGAAAGAAACACACCGATCATGGAAACGAGTACAACTAAAATTCCCGGAACCATATAGGTGATGTAATCAAGATCCGGGTTGTACCAGTTTTGCGGAATGATATTGATCACCTTCGCTTGTTTTAACTGTGGCCCTGCCCTTTCGATTTTAACTTCAGCTAATTTGCTGGCATTTAGATCATTTAAAATAGAAGCGCTGTACGATTGAATGAGTCCGGCTGTACTGCCATCAACGG
>JAVLBT010000066.1:0-14835 GCA_031580945.1 Gracilimonas sp. | reverse complement strand
GACCTTGAGAATCATAAAGAAGCTCCACTTCCGGAAGGATTTGAAGAGCGCTATCCTAAAGCGGATAATATACTCGAAGACATCCCCGATTTTATTTCTACACTCGAAATTGACCATGAAATTGGAGTCACCGAAAAAAAAGGAACGCGAAAATATGCTTTGGGCAAGTTAGGAGATTTCATTGCTCACGGTTTGAGCCGGTATGATGAAGAAAGAAATGATCCCGATGCGGACGCAGCAAGTGGTTTGAGTCCGTGGCTCCATTTTGGTTTGATCAGTGAATATGAAATTGTTAAAGCAGTGTTGGATCACCAGCCTGAAGGGTGGGATTTAGATGATATCACCCCAAACAAAGGCAAGAATTCAGGATTTTTCAATGGAGACCCAAATGTAGAGAGTTTCCTTGATGAGGTAATTACGTGGAGAGAAGTTGGTTTTCATTTTGCCCACCACCGTCCCGACTATGACCAATTTGAAAGTCTGCCAGACTGGGTTCACAAAACACTCGGTAAGCATCAAGACGACGAGCGTGAATGGGTATATGAGCTGGATGAATTTGCGCATTCTAAAACTCACGATGAGATCTGGAATGCGGCTCAAACACAGCTTCGGGAGACCGGTATTATGCAAAATTACCTGAGGATGCTATGGGGTAAAAAGATCATAGAATGGACCAAAGATTATCGTACGGCCCTGGACTACATGATCGAGCTAAATAACCGATATGCGTTAGACGGACGGGATCCCAATAGCTATTCTGGAATTTTTTGGTGCTTTGGACGATTTGATCGAGCCTGGCAAGAACGCCCTATTTATGGTAAGCTACGCTATATGACGAGTGACTCAACCCGCAAAAAACTGAAGCTGGATCGGTATCTCGAGAAGTATGGGAATCAGAAGTCGTTATTGTAGAAAGAAGTCAGAATACTGCGTTCTGGATTCTGACTACCTATCTCAAAACATTAGTAACTTAATAAGTTGACAAGTTTATACTATTTTAAAAATAAAAATCGTGAGCAATATCAAAAAAATGACAGTGTGAGATCTTAAATCTCATTTCTCGGAAGCCATAGATTGGGTTAAATCTGGAAAAAAGATTGCTGTGACTTTTGGGAAAAAGAAGGAAGTGGTTGGGTATTTTGTGCCTCATACTCAGGGAAAAGAAAGCAAACGTCAACTGGGTAAGTTAGATGGAAAGGCTTCGGTAGATTTTAAAATGAACGAAGAAGAAATTTTGGGATAGATGATCTATTAATTGGATACCCATAAGCTAATTTGGTCTATTTTTGAAACAGATAAACTCTCCCGAAATGCACGAGAACTCATTGAAGATCCCAGCAATTTAATAATTGTGAATTTTGGGTTCTGACTCCTGAATTCTGAATACTTCTTTCCATTAAAAACCCATAACTTATATATACTTTCCAATCACCCCAAAACTCTTTAATGGATCTCTTCGAAGAAAAAAAATCTGGTAGCTTTTCCTCTTCTTCCCAAAAAGAAAACCCACAGTATAGTGAGCCTTTAGCAACACGAATGCGTCCAAAGTCATTGGATGAATTCGCGGGGCAGGAACATTTAGTGGGAGAAGGGAAAATGATGCGTCGTATGATAGAAAGTGGTGTGCTTGGGTCTCTCATCTTTTATGGACCTCCCAGTTCAGGAAAGACTACGCTTGCTCATGTTATTTCGAGAGAGATCAAGGCACAATTTGAAGTGATCAATGCAGTGTTGGATGGCATTAAAGAGCTGCGAAATGTAGTGGAGAAAGCCGAAAAACTACGAAAACTCAATGGCAAAAAAACCATTCTGTTCGTAGATGAGATCCATCGTTGGAATAAAGCTCAGCAAGATGCCCTGCTGCCGCATTTGGAATCAGGAATTATTACCCTGGTCGGAGCTACGACTGAGAATCCATTCTATTCTTTGGTGAATCCACTGCTTTCACGTTGTCAGCTTTTTGAGCTTCATCCCTTAACGATGGATGAAGTGAAATTAATGCTGAATCGGGCGCTTAAAGATGAAGAAAGAGGATTGGGGAAAAAGAACATTGAGGTTACTGAAGATGCTTTTAATCATCTTGCGGAAATGGCTGGAGGTGATATCAGGAATGCATTAAATGCGCTGGAAGTAGCTGTTCTTTCAAGTGTATCCAATGAAGAAGACAAGGTCACCATAAACCTTGAAGTAGCTAAAGAAAGTATTCAGCGCCGTAACGTGCGTTACGATCGCACCGGTGACGAGCATTATCATTATGCCTCAGCGTTTATTAAATCTATGCGAGGTTCTGATCCGGATGCTGCTTTGTACTGGATGAATGCGATGCTGGAAGGCGGAGATGATCCGATTTTTATTTTCCGGAGAATGCTGATTTTTGCCAGTGAGGATGTGGGACTCGCCGAGCCAAATGCGATCACCATAGTAAATTCGTGTCAGGATGCTTTTAAAAAATGCGGGATGCCGGAAGGAATGTATTTTTTGTCGCACGCATGTTTATATCTGAGTCAGTGCCCAAAAAGTAACAGCACAAAAGCTATATTTGAAGTGAACCGGGAGATTAGCAACCGGGGCGTAAAAGATATTCCGCCTTACCTGAAAGACAAGACAGCCAATAAACTGGGAGCAAAACATTTGGGTGTTGAAAATGCTTCCGATGATTACAAATACCCTCATAATGAACCCAATAATTGGGTAGATCAGCAATATTTGCCCAATGAGCTGAAAAATAAACGGTGGTATGAAGCGGGTAATCAGGGAAGAGAGGCACTACTCTGGAAGAAATGGCAGGAAATTAAGGGTCAGAAAAAATAATTATTTGATACCAAAAAAGGCCAAATGCACACTTTGCCAGTGTTGAGTTTTTCACAAGGCACTTGAATTAAAACTCATCTTGTGGACGTTAACCCCATCTTGTAAGTAATTGATATAAATTAATTTTCAATTGTTTCTTTCAATATTTTTTGGTGAATACGAAGATCGTCCTCTGTAAATAAGACAAACCGAATGTGCGTTAGGGATTTCAACTGTTTGATCTCATCTCTTATAGTTTCAAAGGCCACACGAGCAGCTTCCTCAGTGGGGTAGCCAAATACTCCGGTAGAAATAGCAGGAAAAGCAAGGGAATCGATGCCATGATTCTCCGCAAGTTTAAGCGCATTTCGATAACAATCTGCCAGTAATTCGTCTTCCGGTTTATCTTCTCCGAAAACAGGACCAAGGCAATGGATCACATATTGATTTGGTAGATCATGAGCTCCTGAAATTACAGCTTCACCAGGTTTGATCGGAGCCTTGGAGCGGCATTCTTTTGCAAGTCCGGGTCCTGCAGCACGATGTATAGCTCCCGCCACACCACCTCCGGTTTCAAGTTGAGCATTCGCTGCATTCACAATAGCAGTAACATCAGGCTGATCTGCAATATTTCCTTTAATGCATCTGAAATTGATATTATTGACCATCAGCGTACGATATCTTTTTATGATACTTTATAATAAGGTGTAAAGAAGAGTAGATTATCCCAAAAAGTAAAACAGGCAAAGGGAATCACCCCTTCGCCTGTTGTTGTTGGAGTCACTAATACAATCAGAGAGTAAATCGCAGCCTAACCAACCGAACTCTCCGAAAAATATTAGGCGGAATAAAAGTGAGTATTCAAAAGATTTTAGCTATCTCTATGAACACGCCTGAAAATATATGAAGGAATTAGATAAAAGCAAAAAATTATAAGGTTAAATTAAGATTATGTCTTTTATAGTATATTGTAAAGCAAAATTCGTCTTATTTAATAAGGTTTGTTGATAAAAAGTCCTTAATTGGAATGATTTTGGATTTTAAATGGTATTAAACGTGAATTGACATCCTTAACTGTAATATCCTATCCTACATGGATTTAAAGATCATTAGTGGTACAGACCGTCCAAATTCGAATGCCTTAAAAGTGTCAAATTATGTTCGAACACTTTACTCGGAAAATGGAGTTAATGCTGAAGTAATAAGCCTTGAAGATTTCCCTTTAAAAGATGTGGTTGGTGGTCCTTATGGAAAAAAATTACCAAGTATAGAAAAATTTAGAGAGCCGATCATTAAAGCGGATGGCCTGGTGTTCGTAATTCCTGAATATAATGGCAGCTATCCTGGTATACTGAAGGTATTTATCGACTATTTACCTTTTCCTGAAGCATTCGAAAAAATGCCAATGGCTTTCATAGGAGAGTCAGCGGGTGCTTTTGGTGCCCTAAGATCCGTTGAACAGTTTCAAATGGTGGCTAACTACAGAAATGCCCTACAATTCCCAGAACGAGTGTTTATACCCAGAGTGAATAAAGAATTTGAAGAAGGAAAAGGGCTTGCAGATTCTTTTAAACAGAAATTACTTAATTCTCAGATCCAGAATTTCATCAAATTTGTTGAAGCAGTAAATACAAAAGAAATGGATCAGAACGTTTGATCAGCTATTTCTGAGCATATATCCAACTCCGTGCAGTGTGATCAAATAGCGAGGGTCATCAGGGTGCATTTCAATTTTTGCCCGTAGTTTTGAAATATGAACATCTACTGTACGTGTGTTGGTGCTGAATTCATAGCGCCATACCTTTTCTAACAATTCATCTCTTGAGACAGGCTCATTGGCACTTTTTAACAGATATCGGATGAGTTCTACTTCCCGCGAGGTAAGTTCAATAACCTCCCCGTCAGGTCGATGTACAACAGATTCTTTAAGGTCTATTTTTACGGATCCCAATTGAAGGATATCTACTTCTCCTGATGTAGAATACGTGCCGGCACGGCGCAACCTCGCTTCAATACGGGCTAAAAGTTCTTTTACGCCAAAAGGCTTTGTTATGTAGTCATCTGCGCCCAAATTAAGTCCTTTTACCTTATCCGGTTCCTGATCTTTTGCAGTTAACATGATTACAGGGATCGTCAGCTTTTCTTTTCTGATCTCTTCCATAATTTCGTACCCACTTTTCCCGGGAAGCATAATATCCAGAATTATGATATCTGGTTTATGTTCTTTAGCCAGGTCTATGGCATCAGTACCATCTTCACTTACCAATACCTCATATCCTTCACTTTCAAGAGTATCACGTAATGTAAAAATTAGACTCGGCTCGTCTTCCACAACGAGTACTTTCATGCGTTTATCCGACATATTCCCTGTGCTTATCTTTTATGTTGTTAGATGAGGTTTCATATTCAGCCGCTTTATACGGAGTCTGGTTTTTCTCCTCGTCGTCCAATTTAGGAAATCTTACAATAAATGTTGTCCCCTTACCTAAACTACTTTTCACTTCAATGGCACCACCATTCAGCTCAACAAGATTTTTGACAATACTTAGCCCCAGTCCATGGCCTTTTATTTTTTGGCTGTATGAATCTGACTTCTCAACGCGATAAAACTTCTTAAATATATTTTTTTGATCTTTTTTAGGAATCCCAGAACCATGATCAGTTATGCTGAAATAAACGGAGTTTTTATCTGTAGAAACCTGATATTCAATATACTTTTCGTCATTACTGTATTTGATCGCATTTTCGGTAAGATTATTCACGATCGTTTCGAAATTGTCACTATCGATTAGGCTTAACGTATTTTGTTCGGTTGTTTTAAAAAGGATCTCAAAACCTTTCTTTTCAATATATTCGCGATTCTCATCAAGATATTTTGACAAGAGTGCTTTGATCTGATATGGGGCTGCTTTGATCATATTCTGTCCGGAATCCACTCGTGCTACATCCAGCAGTTTCTCGATCATGCCGCGTAACCGGATAGATTCGTTATAGATATGCTCTCCATATTGCTGAAGTCGCTTTGGCTCAGTTACACGTCCATCTGAAATATTTTCACCAGCTGCCTGCATAACTGCGAGCGGAGTTTTAAGTTCATGGGTGACATTTGCCAAAAAACTTGCCTGACGCTGTGCAAGGTGCCGTTCTCGCTGTGCAGTAACAAACATGAATATCAGGGCTCCAAGAAGGAATAAGACAGCCACACCAAGTACAAACAAATTTTTAACTAAGGTTTCATTATAGGCTGTTGTCACCGGAGACTGTAAGAAGGCAAGGTCCAGTGTCCAGTTATCAAAGAATCCGGATCCTGAAAAACCCATTCTGTGATCTCTCAATTCTAAATCGTAGGGTACATCGGGATCGCTGGAAGCAATGATCTGATTATTTGGCCAATCGCGTACCCAAACAACAATTCCGGTTTCCTCACTGTCTCCGAAATAATTTTTCAAAATGGGTGGAAGTACGTCCTCCACTATATAATTTTGATCCAGCGTAAGGGTAAGCACACCGATCATGCGGCTATCGGTTAGGTTAATAAGCCCCAGGTTTAGGCTGCGATGGGTATCAAATTCAAAATTATTGTTCCACCGATAGTTGAAATCGTTGAGCTGAATACGGGTTTTAGTTCGTGCAATTCCAACCCCATCACATAAAATGTCTGGATACTGGGACACAGGATTTACCCGGTTCTCATTGTCGTCATATTTATAGATAGTGGCATCCTCATTACAGGGATCGGTACCTTCAGGGGTGAAATAGATACCAGTAAAAAAGGGACTTTTCGCAGATCTTTGGAGTACTTCCTGAATATTTTCAGGCAGATGTCCAGTTTGTTGAATGGAAGACTCTATGGGTTCAAGTTCAAGTTTATAAAGGCCCCGAAGTGGAGATAAAATTTGATTTCGGATGGAGTCATTGATTTCATCAAGTTGGTCAATACGTCGCTCTTCTTCACTTTCTACCATTCGGTCTCTAAGATCATAAAGTGACAATACATTCATTCCGGTTAACGTAATGATGGCCAACAAGCCGATCATCAATAGCCCCCAGCGAAATGCTCTGTTGCGAATTATTTTCATACGTATTTCAATTAAATAGAATCAAATATAAAATATAGTATTTATCAGGTTTGATTATGCTCAAAATAAGTAAAAAACGTGTTCTGTGACTGATTCTCTATATAATATTTATCGCATTAGTGACAATTGCCACAGGTCTGTATTACTGATCTTTAATAGTGGTTGTATCGCAAGTTTACCGGTTGTTCCAATCTGCTTTTCAAGATACTCAAGTTCTTTAAACTGAGCTTCAACTTTGGGATCTGGGGGTAGTTCTAATCCACTATCCTTCATGATAAGAATACCTTTGGCTTTAATAGATAACTCAAGATAGATTCTCAGATAACAAATAATATCTCCAACTACGGTAGGTGGAAATTTTTCCTGTATTGATTTTATATAACTACCCATTCGAGTTTCTGATATATTACCTGCCAACAGGATCTTTAGTAGTTCCATGTCGCTATCAAGTCCTGTTCCAAGCCATGACCGTGTATGTGCTTCGCTTTTTTTGAACACAGTAAAAAATACGGGGGGAAGTACTATGATAATCAGCAAAGCAGACGTCATGGGAGGAAGTAAAAACATATTGAATAAACCATGAAGAATTACAGCAAACAAAAAACCAGGTATAAATGGTATCAAAAACAACCATTTTTTAGTATCAAATAGATCTTTACTGATAATAGCTGCCACAGCTACGGTACCCCCGTGCATGATGGCAGTACCAAAACCCCGAACAAACCAAGTTAGTAGGCTGGCATCAGTCAGTGCGTTTAAATAATACAGGTTTTCAATGATGGCAAAGCCGGCACCAATGGCAAAACCAAGAATGGCTGCATCGATCATAAATCCAACTCTTTTTGTTTTGATAAGATAAATGACTGGTACAAATTTTAGAATTTCTTCTGTAAATGGAGCTATAAAACGGGATAAGGTTGACCTTTCCAGGCTGTAAAAGGATAGTAATCCATTATGCATAAGGATTGCGGCACCTGCTACTAAAAAACCAGTCAAAATAGCATATAGTACTTCTCGTTTTTTGACCAATTCAAAGCTGTCGAAAAACCACATACATACTAAGAATGCCACCATCGGCAGTAAAGCAATACTAAATTCTAAAACAGCATACATAAGAATAAAGGTGAAATATTAAATAATTCAGGGTGCGACTTGGAAGTAAATATTCAATTAACGCATGAGTCTCAATGAGATCATGATCTCATCGCCCCGCTTCCCGGTGATATCATTCCATGCAGAAGCATACCCGATTGAAAAGGTGGATTCCAAAATAGAGATCACAGAGAGCCTGAAATCTAACTGACCGCCAATATTATAATACCGTTGCTTAAAATTATCATCATCCATGTTGGTGACTAAACCGGAGGTGAAAAGGTTAAGCTGAGCCCAATTCGCATATAAATTCATAACCCCAGCTCTTTTAAAGCGAAGTGGCGGCAGAGACCATTCCAGCATCAGTTTTCCAAAATTTGTACCGCCTACCTCATTTAGATTTGCCCCGGGGAAGGATTGCGCTGTACGATACCTTTTACTTGGCTGATAATCGATCCAGTTATTGCCAAATCCACCGAAATAAAAGTTACCTAAAGGCTCTCTGCGTGGAGAAAAAGAGATTCCTGTTGAACTTCTAAGCCATATTGATGAATGATGAATGGGAAGGGGAATGCCATAATCCAGGTTTTGGCTAACCCGGGGGAATAAAGTGCCTTCAACATAGTTGTTATAGGTCTGTAATTCCCAGCTCCAGCCCTTTTCGTAATCTACGGCACCAAGTGAAGCTAACATCGCCTGATAAGATAAATTTCCGGATAAAGCTGCAAATTCAGAAAATGAGGTGATCACATTTTGGAAACTGGGCAGGCGCTCCATCCCGCCATAATATGCAGCGGTCAAATTAGCTGATAAGGATTTATGAACTTCTTCAATAAGTTGAAAACTGCGTCCTAAACCGAGCGAATATCCCTTTCTTGATTGTTTGGTTGGGCCGAACAGATCATAAAAATCTGCACCATTATAATTTCCAAAGTATCTCCAGTTTGAGGTCTCATATTTAAAAGCTGCATGAAACCTTTCATCAGCTGGGAGATTAGTATAAGGCGAATACGACAACGCTATGCCAAGATTGTGAAAACGCAGGGGGTCGTTGAAATTAAATTTTAATCCAGCTGCTCCATAGTTCTTAAAGCCTTGAACGATGGGATAGACAGAAGTCAGAACTAATTGTTTCGCGGGAGTGTATTCATATTGTCCTGTTTTCAGTTCATCAACATCATATTTTTGAGGAGAGGGTGGGGGCAGCATCCAGTCTATGACCTCTGGGTGGTTCTCTACGATCTCTTGTCCCAAAAACCGGATGGCGCTCACCCGTTCAGCAGGTTCGTTCTTAATAAGTACAGGCAAAAATCCATTGCCGGTGTATTCAAAAGCCATGAGTGTATCTTCACTAATAGGAATGGGTTTGAAATACCCGGTTTCTACATTTGTAAGCCATTCCATTTTATCTTCACCGATGTTATATCGAGTAATATTTGAAACGCCCGAGTAGTAGGTTGAACCAAACAGAAATTTGCCATCCTTAGAGAATTTAAAACTCGCAGGAGAGCTAACTTCGAAATCAAAGATCTCTTTAGGTTCAAATGTACCATTCATCAGGGAATCTGTGCTGAGCATAACCAATTTTTGAAGCCCTTGTACATCACCGAGGGCCGCACTCATATACTTTCCGTCAGGTGAGATATCTATATCAAATATATCTTCGCCATAAGGCATGGAATGAATTCTGTTCCAATCTGTATAAGGCTCAGGAATTCTTATCAGGGAAACAATTCCATTTAAATGCCTGATACCCCACAAAGACCGGTCGTTTGGATTGTAAACAAGATCACCCGCACGTAAGTCTTTGATCAGCTGTGTAGATTCTTTGGTATCAAGATCTACGGCAAAAAGATCGCGCCACCCGCTGTTGTCATTTGTATAAAAAACGGTTCCCCTTTCCTGATCATAAGCCAGCGAGCTAACAAAATATAACGCAGCCCCGTTGATATCAGTAACTCGGGACATATCACCTGATTTGGGGTCAAGCAATGCAATATGCGCAATATTACCAGGAAGATCGGCAGCTAAAATGATCTTATCACGTTCTTCGGCGTAGATAGCAGATGATACACCACCAAGAGGAGTCTCTGATAATACGATGCGGTCAGTTACTGGGTTTTGTCGGATCCTTTCCAGATTATCTTGCTGCCATTGTTTTTCCCATTCGATCCACCTGGACCATTCCTCGTCCAGTGAACTTCCATAAACTTGCTTAAACTGCCGGGCATAAAATCTTTTACTTTCATCATCCCGGGATATCCAGTCCAATAACCAGGCAGTACCGTAGGTATTAGAGAGATATGCCATGAAGCGGGTGCCATACATGTATGAATTTGCTCCAACCTGGAAATCTGTAGTAATTCCCTCAGATTCAAGTCCGACAGCATCGTAGATATACTCATCATCACGAACCATGGTACGAAACATCATCTCATCATAAGCACCCATTACCCGTCCAATTCCTCCGGACATCCAAGTCGTCATATATTCAGCGATACCCTCATGATACCAGCGAGGGGAAAAAATTCTTGGTGCCGTCAGGTAACTATAGAGCATTGAAATGGGGTCATCACTATCGGCAAACACTTTACCTGCAAATAATTTACGATAAAAACGATCGGAGCTGGAAGACTTTTCCTGGGCAATAATGTGTACAAGTTCATGCTTCATTAAAACGCCGATCCGCTCGTTTGCCGGATTTGTTTCGTAGACATAATGAAAGGGGGCAATGCCCATCAAGATAACATTATTGGGAACTGCAGAAGCGCCGCCCTGAGCAAAATCCCCAAAATCAGACATAATTACCGTAACCGGTTCTGTGATCTGGTAGTCGAACTTTTCCTTGTGAAAATCCAGAGCATTTGTATAACTGCGAATAGTGTGATTGATAAGATATTCATGACCAAAATTATAGTAGACCAGGTTCAGGTCTTTGGTTGTAATGGTTTTAAATTGGGCTTGGGAGGTGAAGCTTATACCCGAAGCAATGATCACTACTAAAATAGTTATTATTGTATTTTTCAAAACACGACTCCGTAGCAAATCTAATTAGTACCCATATAAATTAAGCCTCTAATTAAAGAACCAATTTCATTAAAACAAAAAAAGAATGACCCTCGTCAAAGGACCATTCTCTACGTGTGAACTACATGTTAGCTAAAAAAGCTATTTGCTAAATTAAAAACCCATTTCTTTGAATTCTGGGCTTGCTACTAATTGAAAGAAACCTGGATTCGCCATTAAGCGGCTGAATCCTGGGCTTGCCATCAATTGGTTAAATGCGGGGCTTGCCATAAGTTGTCTGAAGTTTGCATTCGCTGTCAGTTGTCTAAAATTTGGACTGGCCATAAGCATTCTAAAGTTTGGGCTGGAAATCAGCTGACTAAACCCTGGTGCTGCCATTAGGTTACTAAAACCCGGGCTTGCAAATAGTTGGGTGAACCCAGGACTAGCCATTAAGTCTGCAAATCCCGGCGCTGCCATTAACTGGCTAAAGCTTGAGCTTGACATTAACCTTGCAAAACCTGGGCTGGCCATTAGCTGGCTGAAGCTGGCATCAGACATAAGTTGGTTGAATGCGGGACTAGCTGATAATTGTCGGAAATCAGAACTCGCTGAAAGTCGAGCAAAACCTGGGCTAGCCATCAATTCGGTAAAACCCGGGCTGGCGAGAAGTTTATTAAACCCGGGATCAGCGATCAGTTGGCTGAAAGCGGGAGAAGACATTAGCTTGCTGAATGCTGGACTTTCCATGAGCTGGGCAAATTCCGGACTTGCGGAAAGCTGTGTAAAGCTTGAACTGGCTGTCAGGTTTTGAAATTCCGAACTTGACATAAGTTTTGCAAAACCTGGACTTGCAGTTAGTTTAGCAAACCCGGGACTGGCCATCAATTGTCTAAAACTTGAACTGGCCATCAAACTCTGAAACGAAGCATTGGATGACAATTTGCTATAGTCAGGGCTTGCAGTCAGCATCCTGAATTCAGGGGATGACATTAATTCTGCAAAACCTGGTGAAGCAGTAAGCTGACTGAAAGCCGGACTTGCTGTAAGCTGAGAAAAAGCTGGACTTGCTAAAAGTTGGTTAAACGCAGGGCTTGCCATCAACTTTTGGAAAGACCCATTTGCCATTAAGTTTGCGAAGGCCGAACTGGAGATCAGGTTGTTAAATTCCGGACTTGCAAAAAGCTGAAAGAAGTCTGGACTGGCCATAAGCTGAACAAATGCTTCGTTGGCGGCGAGTTCTTCAAGTTCACCAGATTCGACCAGGTCTATAAATACATCGCTTTGTAATATTTCCTGAAATCCTTCATCGTCCAAAGAAATATCTTCATTGGTCATTTGGGTTCCGCGGTAACGTTCTGCTCGTTCTACAGGATCGCCCCCGATCGTTCCGCTTACTTCGCTTGGGCTTGGTTGTGGTATTCCGGTTATAAATACTACTAAAAGAGCAACAGCTGCTCCTACAATAGCAGACATTATATTTTGACCCGAAAAGATTTTATTAGACTCAGACATGGTGTCCCCTTGGTTTGGTTTGTGATTATTGTTTGAATGTGATTGTACCCCGTTAACCCCTGGTTTTAAAGAGATCTTATTTTGCACCTTCACAGATAATGATTCATCTGGTTGTATTTCTTTACTTAGAGCTTTAAGCTGCTCTGCCATTTTTAGCAGGTCATCATATAACGCTTTGGCTTCCTTATTCGAAGCAAGTAACGCTTGTACTTTTTGGCTTTCTTCAGCTGTGTTCTCCCCGTCAATTTCAGCTTGAATTATATGTATGATTTCCTGTTTCATTGAGAATTTTAGAGTTTTCAATTGCTCTGGTACTTTAAGTACACAGAAAGTTTGAAAAAGTTGGTGAGTTTTTTTGTTTTATTTAGAAAATCTTAAAAACAGGCTTTTAATCCCTTAAGCAAGTAGGTCTTTCAATAAAATACGAGCTGAATAGAGCCTGGATTTGACTGTTTTTGGGGGGATCTCAAGTATATGAGCAATGTCGCGGTAGCTCATTTCTTCAAAATGACGCAACTGAATAACAATTCTGTGGTCAGCCGATAACTCACCAAGGGCTTCGGCTAATGCTAAATGTTCTTCTTTTTGCAGAAGCTGTAAGTATGGATTGTTACCATCACTGTGATGAATAGAAAGAGGTGAGTGCTGCTTTTTATCCCTCACGTAATTTAGAGCTTCATTGACTATTATACGATAGAGCCAGCTATAAAACCGGTAGTTTGAATTATATGAATCAAGGTTATTCCAACATTTTATAAAAGCAGACTGCGTAATATCTTTTGCGGTATCAGAATTTTTTACAATTCCCCATGCAGTTCTATACATGGGTTTTTCATATTTCTTAACCAGGATTCCAAATGCATGGTGGTCTCCAAGTAGAGAAAGCTCAATAAGTTTATTGTCATCCTTGTTGGCCATTGTAATGAATGCTGTAAAGTGGGCAGGACTGGGATCTTAAATTGTATTACCTGTACGACAAGCAAAAGGAAGTTAATCCACCAATTCAAAAACCTGATCAAGCCGGGTAAATTTAAATACGTCTTTTATATGACTGCTGAGATTCTTTAACCGAAGCTCATGTCCATTATCATTTAGCCTGTGGTGCGTTTTAAGAAGTACTCCAAGGCCCATACTTGAAATATACTCCAGTTCACCGAGGTCTAAAATCAGTGTGTTATCGTGTTTATTTAGAACTGAATAGGCTAATTCTTCCTGGCTAGCATCAAATTCGCCTATGAACTTGAGCTCATCTTCACTAACGGTTTCAATAGTTAACATCTTCTAAATCCTTAAATCTTTTTTGTAATAGTGATCGTTGAAATTCCATTGCTATGGGTAAACTGAATATCATCCATTAATTTTTTCACCAGATGTATCCCTAACCCCCCTGTTTTCTTTTTTCTGAAATATTCCTCGAAATCAACATCATCTGTTTTAGTGATATCAAAGGGCTGTATTTCATGATCACTGAGTTTTAATATAATTGAACCATCCTTTTTTTCCACCAGAAGTTTAATATCAAAATCAGAGTTGGTATTGTGGCGAACCATATTCATAAATATCTCTTCCACTGAAAGTTCCAGTTCTTTTTTAGACTTATCTTCAATTTTTAACTCTTTCCAATGCTCACGCAGGAATTGAAATATAAATTGGAGCTCATCGGCATCACGTTTAAAAATCCCCTTATTTCCCATAAACCCCTTTAAATGTTGAATATATTAAAGGTCACTATAAATAATGACGCCTTATAATACAGAAAAAACTTTTATTAAGTAGCTGATTATGGGACTTGCTTTTTTAATGTTTGGGAAACTCCAACCATGATAGAGAAAATTTATTAGTACAGGTTGCGCGGATTTGCTGCTGGAAACGAGATTTCCCGTGACTACGGGACGACCTTCTCGATGGTCCCGTTTTTCGGGAAGATGCTCTACCACTGAGTTATTTCCCTTCATATTCATTTTCTTCGGAGTCAATCAATCTCTCAATAAATGCACGGCTTTTTTGGCGTTTGATTTTATGTTCCCACTTTAAGGCTTCGGTTTTCGTCTTAAAACTCTTTACATACTTGACCTTCCACGGGGTTCCGGATTTTGTAGATCTGCTCCAGCCCTCGTTATGCCTTTCGACTCTTTTCTCAACTCCCACTCCTGTTGAGCCGATATAGTACCGATCTGTTGATTGACTGTATATGATATAGGTTTGGTGCATTTAACGCCCCTTGTTAAATAAAAAAGGGCAGCTATAATTTCTATAACTGCCCTGTAATTGGAGCGGGAAACGAGATTTCCCGTGACTACGGGACGACCTTCTTGTTGGTCCCGTATCTACGGGATGATGATCTGCCACTAAG